>CAJBTJ010000152.1 GCA_903958565.1 uncultured beta proteobacterium | reverse complement strand
CCCGAGTAATGGACGACCAGGGCGGCACTTGTGCTCGCCGCCATGCCCCAAATGGGATTGGCCTTGGTGGAGATAACACTGAGCGCGCTGACTGCGACTAAAACCGAGACAAACCATCCACCTGGTGCTGCGATGGCCAAGTCCAAGCCTCCCGCAATCAGTAGGCCGATGGCAAGGGGAACTAAGGCCTTTTGGGCCAGCTTAAAGCCTGCGGAATCCGCGACCTGGTTGGCAATCCGCCCCACAGCAAATGCGAGGATAGCCGCAGGCAATACCATTGAAAGAGTTGCGACGAGCAGACCTGGAAGCCCGGCGATCTGCCAGCCTAGTAGGCTCACGACGACAACGTTCGGACCGGGGGTGATTTGTGCGATGGCAAATAGCTGGAGGAAAGTTGCATCGTCCATCCAGGCCATATTTTCAACGATAGCCTGTCGCAAGGCAGGAAACACAGCGTTGGCCCCGCCAATGGCAACAAGCGATAGCGACGCAAAGGTCTTCGCTAGTTGCAACAGGACATTGACATCGATCATTTTTTACTAAGCCAATAGGTCAGTGCGAGTGCTGAAGGGATCAGTCCAAGCACCACATAAACCAAGGGCCACTTTAAAACCAAAATACTGACCAGGGCTGCCACGATAATGAGCCAGCCGGCCACTCCTGGTTTGATTTTTTGAGCCATTTTTAGACCCGTGCCGATAATCATTCCGGCGGCTGCGGCGGCTCCTCCGATCAAGGCCACCTTGACGCCCGGAAGATGTGAAAAATTGTCGTACAGGCTCGCAAGAATCAGCAGAATGCAGATGGGCGGAACCATGAGCCCCAACACACTAATTAGTGACCCTTTAACGCCTTGAAAGCGGTCTCCGATGACAACGGAGGCGTTCACGACGTTCGGGCCAGGAAGCACCTGACCCATGCCTAGAATGGTGGCGTATTCTTTTTCAGAGAGCCATTGGCTCTTTTCGACAATGATGTGTCGCGAGATCGCAGCCACTCCGCCAAAGCCAAGTAGGCCAATCGTGGCAAAACCTCGAAAAAGTTCGAAAAGACTGACGTTGCGAGTTGGCTGCGTCATGACCGCTATCGTCTCAGCGAATGTCGCGTACTTCGACGTCTGTGACGTCTTTGTTGGCGAAAGAACCTGAGGCGGAAGTGGATTTACGTTGTGATTGACGCGTCTTCCAGTATTCTCTGACTTCGAAAGGCTTGCCTCGCAGACGCGCCACAATGACTAGAATAGCGATGGCAAAAATCGTGGACAGGACAAAAACGAAGGCCATGGCGAGTCCCAACACCGTAACAACGATGAAGAGTGCTGTTTTGAGCGCACTGCGCAGTAGTTTGATGATGTGGGACACGTGGGCTAGTTTCAAACAAATACGATCAAGGAAGAATGATGAGTGTAACGCTAGTAGATGTGCGTGCGGCGCTAGAGAAGCTAGTTGATGCCAATACTGGGCAATCTATTTCAGCCTTAGTCAAAGACACGCAGATTCAGATCGCGGGCGTACGCGTCAGTGTTCAGGTAGTCTTAGGTTATTACCCGACAGAGGGAACCCTGCAAGAGATTCAGTTGCGCGTGGTGGGTGCGCTTAAGGCGCTAGGCGTGCCTGATCCAGATGTGTTGGTGTCGGTCAGTGTCGTGCCCCATGCCATACAAGGTGGGGTGCAGCGTGTCCCTGGGGTGCGCAACATTATTGCCGTCGCCTCGGGCAAGGGTGGTGTGGGGAAAAGTACGACTGCAGTGAACCTTGCCTTGGCATTGAAAGCTGCCGGCGCCCGCGTTGGATTGCTCGACGCTGATATTTACGGACCGAGCGTCCCGATCTTGCTTGGCGTGTCGCAGCGACCCGAGAGCTCGGATGGCAAGAGCATGACCCCAGTCATCGGTCATGGACTGCAGACTAATTCCATCGGCTTCATGCTCAGTGAAGACTCGCCTGCGATTTGGCGAGGCCCAATGGTCACCCAGGCGCTTGAACAGTTGTTGCGTGCGACGAATTGGGATGACTTGGATTATCTCGTGATCGATATGCCGCCTGGAACGGGTGACATCGCGCTGACGCTATCGCAAAAAGTCCCCGTCGTGGGGGCAGTGATTGTCACAACGCCCCAGGATCTGGCGCTTTTAGACGCCCGTAAAGGGTTGAAGATGTTTGAAAAGGTCAACGTGCCGGTTCTTGGCATTGTTGAGAACATGGCCATTCATATCTGCAGCAAGTGTGGCCATGCCGAACATATTTTCGGCGAGGGTGGCGCCCAGCGCATGTCGCAGGATTACAACGTTCCCTGCTTGGGCAGCTTGCCTCTATCGATGGCGATCCGTGAGCGCGCGGATGGTGGTTGCCCGACGGTGGTGTCTGAACCCCAAAGCGATGCGGGACGGATCTACCGTCAGATAGCCGATAAGTTAGCCGCAAAAATTGCCACACTCCCGAAGGATTTGAGTGAGAAGTTTGGGGTGATTTCGGTCAAGCGAACCTAATTGTCAGTCGTTTGGGGCTTACCCTCACCATCCGTAACAGGACGGGGGTAAAATCCGCGCTCTCGACTTTCAATTTTGAGGCGTTCGGTCATGAGTATAAAAAGCGACAACTGGATCCGCCGTGTGGCGCAGTCAGAGGGCATGATCGAGCCCTTTGAGCCTGGTCAGGTTCGCTCGAACGAGTCAGGCCGCATTGTCAGCTATGGCACCAGCAGCTACGGGTACGACGTCCGCTGTGCCAACGAATTCAAAATTTTTACAAATATCAACTCGACGATCGTTGATCCAAAGAACTTCGACGAAAAGTCATTCGTGGATTTCAAAGGCGATATCTGTATCATTCCGCCGAACTCATTTGCCTTGGCGCGTACCGTTGAGTACTTCCGGATCCCCCGCAGTGTATTGACCATTTGTCTGGGTAAGAGCACTTACGCGCGCTGTGGAATCATCGTGAACGTGACGCCACTCGAGCCTGAGTGGGAGGGACATGTCACCCTCGAGTTTTCGAACACAACGCCACTCCCCGCAAAGATTTATGCTGGCGAAGGTTGCGCGCAAATGCTTTTCTTTGAAAGCGATGAGGTGTGTTCGACGTCTTACAAGGACCGCGGAGGCAAGTATCAGGGCCAGCGCGGCGTCACGCTGCCACGCACTTAATGCTTAGCGGGATACGTCCAGTTCGATTTGCGGGTCTAGCACTCGATTCTTTTCACCCTTAGTTCACTTGCGGAGCTGTTCGCATGAAATTTCGCTTTCCAATTTTCATTATCGATGAAGACTACCGGTCTGAAAATGCCTCGGGGCTTGGGGTGCGCGCGTTAGCGTCGGCCATCGAGGCCGAAGGAATGGAGGCGATTGGCGTCACAAGCTATGGCGATTTGAGTTCCTTCGCTCAGCAGCAGAGCCGAGCGAGTGCCTTTATCCTGTCAATTGATGACGAAGAGTTCGATGTGGATTCGCCTGAGGATGTCGCAGGAGCCATTAAGAATTTGCGCACGTTTATCGGAGAGCTACGATTCCGCAATGCCGATATCCCGATTTATCTGTATGGCGAAACACGCACCTCTGAGCACATCCCCAACGATATTTTGCGTGAGTTGCACGGCTTCATTCACATGTTTGAGGATACGCCCGAGTTTGTGGCGCGTCACATCATTCGAGAGGCGCGCAGCTATGTCGACAGTTTGGCACCACCCTTCTTCCGTGAGCTCGTTAAATACGCGCAGGACGGGTCCTACTCTTGGCACTGCCCAGGACACTCGGGTGGCGTGGCTTTCTTAAAGAGTCCAGTCGGACAAATGTTCCATCAGTTTTTCGGCGAAAACATGTTGCGTGCCGACGTGTGTAATGCCGTTGACGAGCTAGGTCAACTACTGGACCACACCGGCCCGATCGCAGAGTCCGAACTCAATGCGGCGCGAATCTTTCATGCGGATCATTGCTATTTTGTGACGAACGGCACCTCCACGTCTAACAAGGTGGTGTGGCATGCGAACGTTGCGGCCGATGATATCGTCGTGGTGGATCGCAACTGCCACAAGTCAATTTTGCATGCCATCACGATGACGGGCGCAATCCCAGTGTTTTTGCGGCCTACACGCAATCACATGGGGATTATCGGTCCGATTCCTTTGGCAGAATTTGAGCCAGAGAGTATTCAGAAAAAAATTGACGCCAATCCGTTTGCACGGAAAGTTAAGGACAAAAAACCACGCATTCTCACCTTGACGCAAAGCACGTATGACGGTGTGATCTATAACGTTGAAATGATCAAGGCCAAGCTTGGCAATATGATCGATACCCTACACTTTGACGAGGCTTGGTTGCCGCACGCGGCCTTCCATCGGTTTTATCAAGACATGCATGCGATTGGTCCAAACCGCCCGCGCAGCCCCAAGGCGATGGTTTTTGCAACGCACTCTACGCACAAACTGCTAGCTGGCATTTCGCAGGCGTCACAAATTATTGTGCAGGAATCCGAGACCCGGAAACTGGATCGCAATATTTTTAATGAAGCCTATTTGATGCATACATCGACCTCACCGCAGTACGCGATCATCGCGTCTTGCGATGTGGCCGCTGCGATGATGGAAGCGCCAGGCGGTACGGCCTTAGTTGAGGAAAGTATTCGTGAGGCGCTTGATTTCCGACGCGCCATGCGTAAGGTAGACCTTGAGTTCGGTGACGATGACTGGTGGTTCACCGTCTGGGGTCCGGATTACCTTGCTGCGCACGGCGTCGGCGAGCAGTCAGACTGGATACTGCAGTCCAACGATCATTGGCATGGCTTTGGTGACTTAGCGGAAGGCTTCAATATGTTGGACCCGATTAAGGCGACGCTGGTCACGCCTGGGTTGAACATGGATGGGACCTTCGGTGAGACAGGTGTACCGGCTGCGTTGGTATCGCGATTCCTGACCGAGCATGGCGTGGTGGTTGAAAAAACCGGTCTGTACTCGTTCTTCATTATGTTTACGATCGGCATTACGAAGGGGCGTTGGAACACGCTCTTGACGGCATTGCAACAGTTCAAGGATGACTACGATCGTAACCATCCTATGTGGCGGATCTTGCCAGACTTCTGTAAAGAACATCGTCAGTATGAGCGCATGGGCTTGCGCGATTTGTGTCAATTGATTCACGCTGAATACAAAAAACATGATGTAGCGCGCTTGACGACAGAAATGTATTTGAGCGATATGGTCCCAGCGCTTAAGCCTTCCGATGCGTTTGCTAGGATGGCACACCGTGAGGTTGAGCGCGTGTCGATTGATCAGCTCGAAGGTCGCGTAACGGGTGTGCTTTTGACTCCCTATCCGCCAGGAATTCCGTTGCTGATACCGGGCGAGCGTTTTAACAAAACCATTGTGCAGTATTTGCAATTTGCGCGTTCCTTCAATCAAAAATTCCCTGGTTTTGAGACCTACATCCACGGCCTCGGTGAAGAGACGGACGCTGACGGTGAGAAGCGCTTCTACGTTGATTGTTTGATTGAGAAATAGTGTCTCTGTACACAACGTCTTTAGGTTCGCGGCGTGTCGGTATTTGATGTCGCGGTAATCGGTGCGGGGGCCGCGGGCATGATGTGCGCGGCCGTTGCAGGCCAACGCGGTAAGCGCGTTGTATTACTGGATCACGCCGAAAAACTCGCAGAAAAAATTCGTATCTCTGGCGGAGGTCGGTGTAACTTCACGAATCGGGTGGTGAAGGCCGAGCACTTCATCTCCGCTAACCCTCACTTTTGTAAATCTGCGTTGGCGGGTTTCACTCCCCAAGACTTCATTGACTTGGTGGATCGTCATGGCATCGCTTGGCATGAGAAACACAAAGGCCAATTGTTTTGTGATCAGAGCAGCGAGCAGATCATCGATCTGCTGCGCAATGAATGTGTCGACGCCGGTGTGCAGTGGATGATGCCTTGCGCGGTGAGCGAGGTCAAACGGACTGACAGCCCCCACACCCAAGAGTTCGTATTGCAGACTGATCAAGGAATAGTCAAATGTCACAGCCTGGTGATTGCCACCGGCGGCCTGGCGATCCCTCAATTAGGCGCTACAGACTTTGGTCTAAAGCTTGCGCGTGAATTCGGGCTCAAGATCATTGAGCCACGGCCTGCGTTGGTGCCCCTGACATTTAACGGTGAGCAATGGCGGCCGTTGGTTGATCTGGCGGGACTCGCGCTTCAGGCGGTGGTTTCGACGGGTTCGGGGCGACACGCACCGGCTTTCATGGAAGACGTCTTGTTCACGCACAAAGGTCTCTCCGGGCCGGGAATTTTGCAGATTTCGAGCTATTGGCAGCCGGGTGAGCCGATTGCCTTGGACTTGGCCCCAGACTCAGATATGGAAGCGCTTTTAATCGAGGCCAAAGCGGGAGGCCGGCAACAGTTGGGCAACCTATTGGGCAACTTTTGGCCCAAAAGACTTTCTGAGCAATGGCTGGGAGAGTTAGCGACCAGTCGAATAGCCGATTTGCCTGACCGCACCCTGCGGGAGCTGGCTGCTCGGATCAAGGGCTGGTCGGTGGTGCCTAACGGGACGCTAGGCTACAAGAAAGCCGAGGTGATGCGCGGGGGCGTCGACACCCGTGAATTAGACCAGCGGACCATGCAGGCAAAGGCAGTGCCTGGCTTGTATTTCATTGGCGAAGTGGTCGACGTGACGGGTTGGCTGGGTGGATACAACTTCCAGTGGGCGTGGGCCTCAGGGGTCGCCTGCGGCCGCGGGCTGGTTTGACCTTAGTCCTTCTGAGTTGTTACATCCCTCCATTTCGCGGTATGCTGAACCCGTTGTGAACGCATGTTGCGGGAGAGAGTATTGATCGTCTAACCCAGACGGTCTAGATGCCGCCGAAGGCGCAATTCGCCCAGAATCGCTCAGGCCCCCCATACCGTAGCTTGCATTGATGCGTAAAAGATCCACGCGCATCAGCACATCACTCTGGAGAGACCCGCGACCGCACTTGGTCAAAACGGGCGCCGAAGGTGCACACCCGCATTTACGCGGGGCAACTCTCAGGCAAAAGGACAGAGGGGCGTATCGTCGCATTGGTCTGCGCTGCTTGTTGTGGCACGCGGACTGGATGTCGCGCCCCTTGATCTCTGTCCTGGAGCTTTTTCATGTCTGCTGTTTTAAAACGCACTCCTTTAGCCGCCACCCACGTTGCAGCTGGCGCACGCATGGTTGATTTTGGCGGCTGGGACATGCCCGTGAACTACGGGTCACAAATCGAAGAGCATCATGCAGTGCGCAGAGATGCTGGAATGTTTGATGTTTCCCATATGCTGAATGTGGATGTCGCCGGAGTCGATGCCACGGGATTTTTGCGACGATTGATTGCAAATGATGTGGCCAAGCTTACCCAGCCTGGCAAGGCGCTGTACTCCTGTATGTTGAATCCGCAGGGCGGCGTGATCGATGATTTGATCGTTTATTTCTTTACGCCTACCGATTGGCGGCTTGTTGTGAACGCAGGAACGGCCGACAAAGATATCGCGTGGATGCAGCGTGTGGCGGCCGCTGAAGGTTTCGCGGTCACGATTACGGCGCGCAAAGATCTAGCAATGGTTGCCGTGCAAGGTCCCAACGCTCGCGCCAAAGTATGGGCTGCCAGACCACAGTGGAAAGCGGCCACCCAAGATTTGGGTGCGTTTGTCGGCGCACGTGTGGCACCAGACACGATGGTTGCGCGCACGGGCTACACCGGAGAAGACGGATTTGAAATTGTCGTGCCGGCCGATCAGGTGGAGTTGCTTTGGAAAGATCTGGTCGCCCAGCAAGTGCAGCCCTGTGGCTTGGGCGCACGCGACACGTTACGACTAGAAGCGGGTATGAACCTCTACGGTCAGGATATGGATGAGTTGATTCATCCTAATCAAGCTGGCCTGACGTGGACCGTATCGACTAAGGATGCAGAGCGGCACTTTATTGGAAACAAGGCCATCAAGCAGTTTTCAGATCCCCGCACCTTTATCGGATTGAAGTTGTTGGATCGCGGCGTGATGCGTGCACATATGAGTGTACGTACAGCCAAGGGGCTTGGTGAGGTCACGAGTGGCACGATGTCCCCAACCCTTGGCTACTCCATTGGCTTTGCGCGATTACCCCAGGGCATTGCCGCGGGTGATGCCGTTGAGATCGATATCCGAGGTAAATGGGTGCCGGCGCAGGTGTGTAAGTTGCCGTTCGTAAGAAACGGCCAACCGGTTGTTCATTCCTGACTTGTCCCGATTCCCTATGCAAAGTTGCCTGTTGCATTAAGTATTCAGTAGTCAGTATTCCACGCCATATTTTTATATTTCACGAAATTTTCAGGAGATCTTCATGAGCATTCCTAGCGATCGCAAATACGCCAGCACACACGAATGGATTAAGGCAGACGGCGACGTCATGCTCGTAGGTATTACGGGCCCCGCTCAGGAGCAGTTGGGTGATTTAGTTTTTGTTGGTGATGTGCGCGTTGGGACCAAGCTTGCCGCGGGTGCGACTGCGGGGGTTGTGGAGTCGGTCAAGGCCGCGTCCGATATCTATGCGCCAGTTGCTGGTGAAGTGGTCGCCTTCAATGAAGCCTTGAACGACGCGCCCGAAACAATCAACGCAAGCCCCTACAACACTTGGATTTTTAAACTCAAAGCGAATAACGCCGCCGATGTTGACAGCCTGCTCGATGCAGCCGGTTATCAGGCCGTCGCTGACGCAAGTTAAGGCACTCATCATGACCAATAACGTATTCAATACTGCACACGAATTTATTCCTCGGCATATCGGTCCTGGTGAGCAAGATCAGCAGACGATGCTAGCGGCTGTGGGGGCCTCGAGCCTTGAGTCTTTGATGCAAGAAGTCGTCCCAGCGAATATTCGCATGTCGCGCAAACTGAACTTGCCGGCACCGCGCTCCGAGGCGGATGTGCTGGGCGAGATGAAAGTAATCGCGGGTCAGAATCAAGTTTTTCGTAATTACATCGGACAGGGCTATTACGGCACGCACACGCCGAATGTTGTGTTGCGCAACATCCTCGAGAACCCAGCCTGGTACACGGCATACACGCCCTATCAGCCGGAAATTTCTCAAGGTCGGCTCGAGGCAATTCTGAATTATCAGACCATGGTTGCTGACCTCACGGGCCTGGATCTTGCCAATGCCTCGTTGCTGGATGAAGGGACTGCTGCTGCTGAAGCCATGACCTTGGCGCGTCGTGCGTCACATGTAGAGAGCAAGGTTTTTTTCGTTTCTCATCACTGCCATCCACAGACGATTGAGGTGATCCGTACACGTG
>CAJBTJ010000151.1 GCA_903958565.1 uncultured beta proteobacterium | reverse complement strand
GTTGAAATTTCGTTGTGGCCACATCGTTTCATGATCGCCACGGGTCTTACTGTGTTGACCTTCCAAAGCGTAGTATCTGGCCTTGATCTGTTGCTAAATGGAAAACATCCCTTCGCTCCGGACCAAGCGATCGAACTTGCACAAGCCGTCAGGCAACAAACATTATGAGTCCAGCAGAACACGGATTTTGGCTAATTAGTGGACTATTCGTTTTGTTGGCCCTGGGTTTGCCGATTGCGATGTCTTTACTTGCTTGTGGACTCATTGGCATTTTGGCGGTGCAAGGATGGGGCGCAGCCGACTATTTGCTGGGGACGCTGCCCTACTCAGTATCGGCAGAGTTTGCCTTTATTGTGATCCCACTGTTTCTGTTTATGGGACACATGGCCTTTTCAGCTGGTATTTCTGAGAAGGGCTTTCGCGCCGCAACCGTTTGGCTGGGGCATATTCCAGGTGGTCTAGCGATCTCTGCAATCGTGGCCTGCGCGGCCTTTGCGACGGTCTCAGGGTCTTCTATTGCAACCGCTGCGACGATTTCAAGAGTAGCTATTCCGGAACTCTTAAAAGCAGGTTATTCAAAATCGCTTGCGGGTGCTTGCGTGGCAACGGGTGGCACGTTGGGGGTGTTGATCCCTCCGTCGACCATTATGGTGCTGTACTCCATCGCGACCGAAACACCCATACCTGAGTTGTTTATGGCGGGGATTATTCCTGGCATTTTGACGGTACTGATTTACGGTCTGGGTATTTACGTGATGGTTAAGCGTGATCCCAAAATGCGCACGATCACAGTACATGCGCGCAGCGGATTTAAAGAGCGCATGCGCGCCACCTTTATGTCGTGGGAGATTCTTCTACTGTTCGGTATCGTGATGGGTACACTGTATACAGGGATGGCAACGGCCACCGAGGCGGCCGGGTTTGGCGCACTCGCTGCATTGCTGATTGCCATTTCACGCGGAACAAGTTGGAAAGAGATTAAAGAAGGGCTGCGGACCTCCGGTTCAAGTACCGCGACAATATTCTTTCTGATCATAGGCGCGGGAGTATTTAGCGCAGCTCTGGCCACTACACAAATACCTCAGAGCCTTTCTATTTGGGTCGGGAGCTTAAATCTAAACCCTACCGTCTTACTCATATGCCTGTTAATTCCTTTTCTAGTTTTGGGTTGTTTTGTTGATGCGGCGTCAATGGTGCTACTCACCATGCCGGTTATTTTTCCAATCGTCAAACAGGCTGGAATCGATCCCATTTTGTTTGGCATTCTGGTCGTGAAAATGACTGAGATCGGCAACATCACCCCACCGGTAGGACTGAATGTATTTGTGGTGGCAACCACCAATCCTGTTCTGACGATTCGAGAAATCTTTAAGGGAATCACACCTTTTTTCTTTATGGAACTATTGGTTGTTGCACTCCTAATCGCTTTCCCGAGCATTACTCTCATTGCTGTTCGATAGACTGTGCATCATCTTTAGGAGGCCTGCGTGGCAAAAGCGTATTTGATGGGCCATATCACCATCACCAATCCTGAGGGATACAAAAAGTATTCGCAGGCCGTTCCTGCAACGATTGAAATGTATGGTGGCAAGTATCTTGCCCGCGGTGGCGCAAGCACTCAGCGAGAAGGCGAGGCGCTGCGTGACAGACATGTGATTGTTGAGTTTCCAAGTAGACAAGCGCTCGATACTTGGTACGATAGCCCAGAGTACCAAGCAGTATTGCCTCACCGCACCAACAACTCTGTCGGTCAAATCGTTCTGGTTGATGGGCTTTAACCAAGAACCTACGTTTATTTGTTCTTTTCTGCTGTCGCGCCTGAATCACTGTCTGCAGTCTCCGCAGACCAGGCGCGCGGCCGTGGCGCAAACCAGATGACGATTGCGCCTAGCAAGAAGGCCAAGGCGACGATCGCCATGATTGCGTTTGTAGCGATCATCACACTTTGCGCGCTCAACAATCGATCCATCGTTGAATAAATTTTGTTGCTTTCCATGCCGCTCAGGGTCAAGGCTCTGAACAGGTCACCACCGGCGTCAATCGACCCCACGAGGTCAGCGTACACGGTGGCGGTATAGCTTTCCCAATTTGTAGTCATCACTGAAATCGCAAACGCTGCCAGTAGCGTTCTTGAAAAATTCAGTAGCCCTGCCGCGGATGCCGTCTCATCCGCATTCACGCTGGCCAATGCCATGCCAGACACCGAGATAAAAAAGAAGGGCATGCCAAGCCCCATTATCATCACCGGAAATGCGATATCCCAATAGGTCAAGTCCGTACTGCCCAGGCATCTCAATGCCGTCACACCCGCCAGCCAAATCAACCCGCCGCTCACTAGTTTTCTGCGATCCACCTTGATGGCGAGTCGCGCCACGAAAGGCGCCATACAAAGCGAAAATAGTCCCGTCCATCCTATCGTTCTGCCAGCCTGACTTGCGGTGTAATCCATATTCAATTGCAGCCAAAGTGGCGTCAGTACATTGAGGGTCATGAAAGATGAATATCCGATGCTCATGGCCAACACCGCCACCCAAAACGACCTATGCCGAAACACCTTCAAGTCAACAATTGGATGTTCAACATTCAACTCCCAAATTAAAAAGGCGGCAAATCCAATGAGCGATACGATTGCGAGCAAGGTAATCGTGGTCGAAGCGAACCAGTCGTTTTCCTTGCCCGTGTCTAGCATGACCTGTAAAGCAGTCACCCAGATAATCAACAGCACAAGACCGACGATATCAATGGGGAGCTGTCTAAGCGGGAGTTCGTAACGTGCCAATAACTTAATTGAGAAATACACAACCACAACGCCGAGCGGAATATTGATAAAGAATATCCACGGCCAAGACCAGGTTTCACAAATCCAGCCGCCAAGAACAGGCCCAGTGATTGGCGCAAGCAGTGTTGTCATAGACCATAGCGTGATCGCCATTCCAGCTTGTTCTTTAGGAAATATGCGCAGCAGCAAGGTTTGAGAGAGCGGCATTAAGGGGCCACCAGCAAGGCCCTGCAACACCCGGGCGGCGACCAGCATCGATAACGATGTCGCTACACCACAAAAAATTGAAAACAGTACGAACAACCCCGTTGCTGAGATGAAAGTGCGAACCAAACCAAATCGCGCGCTTAACCAGCCGGTCAACGGCAAGACGATTGCCTCGGCAACGGCATACGACGTAATTACCCAAGTACCTTGTGTCGTTGTTGCACCTAGGCTGCCCGCGATATTGGGGATCGATACGTTGGCGATCGTCATATCCAAGACGACCATAAAATTCGCGCCAGCGATGACCACCGCCGCCGCCCACAGGC
>CAJBTJ010000150.1 GCA_903958565.1 uncultured beta proteobacterium | reverse complement strand
TATCGACAAAGGATGGACCCCACATGAGTAGTCAGCATCTCATCTCCCCGGAAGCCCTGCAGAAGTTGTTGGCGAGCGATCCCGCATCTGTGCTCGTTTGTGATTGCCGCTATGACCTCGTGGATGCCGACCTAGGACGCAGAGCCTATGAGGCCTCCCACATCCCAGGGGCGGTGTTTGTGGATCTGGGTCGTGTGCTCAGCGGTGAGAAGAACGGCGCGAATGGCCGCCATCCCTTGCCCGAGCAACGCGTCTTTGCCGAACAGCTTGCTGGCCTGGGTGTCAATGCCGATACGCTGGTTGTGGCCTACGATGCCCCCGGTGGCTCCTACGCCGCACGCTTGTGGTGGTTGGCACGCTGGGTGGGCCATGCAAAGGTTGTCGTGTTAGATGGCACGATCGATGCATGGACCAAGGCTGGCTTTGAGCTTACCCCTGCAAAGCCCGTCGCGCGGTTACGTGGAAACTTCAAACAAGGTAACGCACTCACGAAAGCCGTTGATCTCGCCAATATGCGTGCTGGCTTGGGGCGTCGTGATCGGCTGATTATTGATGGTCGGCCAGGTGATCGATTCCAAGGGTTGAACGAAACACTTGATGCGAAGGCGGGGCATATTCCAGGATCCTTGAGTCGTCCATCGAAGGATAATTTAGATGCGGATTGGAAACTCAAGTCTCCCGAGGTGCTGCGTGCAGAGTTTGCGCGCTTGATCGGTGATCGTACGCCCTCAGAGGTTGTCGCAAGTTGCGGCTCAGGTGTGTCGGCCTGCCATCTTTTACTGGCGATGGAGCTTGCGGGTTTAAGTGGTGCAGCGCTTTACGGTGGCTCTTGGAGTGAATGGAGCTCGCAACCGGATGCACAAATAGAATTAGGTGCCGCCAAGGCATAGTATTGCGTCGCCGGTGTCATGTTAAGAAAACGTACGCCTTAATGATTTACACAGAAAGGAAAAATAATGGCTGACTTGAAGGTTGCAGTGGTTACGGGAGCAGGTTCCGGAATTGGTCGCGCAGTGTCACACGCACTCGCTGCGGCGGGTTATGAGGTCTTGCTTGCTGGACGTCGCGTCGATGCCCTAGAGGAAACGCGCAGTCTGGGTGGTGCACACAGCGCACGCCTACATCCAGTCGTGACTGATGTCAGCGATGAAGCTTCGGTCAAGGCACTGTTTGCTGAAGTCACCAAGCGTTTTGGTCGCCTAGATGTATTGTTTAATAATGCGGGGCGCGGTGGACCACCTGTTCCCATCGAAGATTTGCCGGTCGACATCTGGAAAGATATCGTCAACATTAATTTGACCGGCATGTTTCTGTGCGCCCAGGCGGCCATCAGAATCATGAAGGATCAAAAGCCGCAGGGTGGACGTATCATCAACAATGGCTCAATTTCTGCCCATGCGCCACGACCATTTTCGATTGGCTACACCTCAACCAAACACGCAGTGACCGGTTTGACTAAGTCCATCTCGCTTGACACCCGTCACTACAACATCGCGTGTACACAAATCGATATTGGTAACGCGGCGACGCCGATGACCGAACGTATGACTAAAGGTGTGCCACAACCTGATGGATCAACGCGTGTCGAGCCTCGCATGGATGTCAATCATGTTGCGCAAATGGTGTCTCAGATTGTTAGTTATCCACTCGAGACAAACGTGCAGTTTGTCACGATTATGGCGACGACGATGCCCTTCGTGGGACGTGGCTAACGACCTGAGTCTCTGACGCCACGGTTGGGCGGCTATCCGATATTCATTGCCTGTTCGCGCATTTGCTCGATCAGTAATTTTAAATCGATAGCCGCTTGCGTCATCTCCATACTTCCCGCTTTAGATCCAAGCGTATTTGCTTCACGGTTCATTTCTTGAAACAAGAAGTCAAGCCGTTTTCCCACACTTCCCGAAGCATTATTTTTTTTGGAAGCGGTGTTGTCGTGCTTTCCCAAAAGAAATTCTAGTTCGGTCAGGTGAGAGCCGAGTCGAGCAAGTTCTTCTGCCACATCGATACGAATCGCAAAGAGGCTCGACTCGCTGGCAATGCGTTCAGTGAGTTCTGCACCGGTGATGTGGGCGAAGCCTTCAGGAAAAGCCGTCTGTAGCGTTTCCTTAAGTTTTGTAGATAGCCGGTTGCGATGCGCGATCAGCAGCGCGGGCATGTGTTGTTGAACGGTGTGTAGAACCTCGTGCACCTGTTTAGCGGTGGCGAGCATGACCTCGGCCAGTCGTTGACCTTCTCTTTGGCGTCCCTCAATTAATTGTGTGAGCGCTGGTTCAAGCGCGTCGAGGCAGACTTTTGCCCAGCGCTCGGGTTCGATAGATTGTTGAGGTGTGCCAGACCAACTAAGTAACTCGGTGAGTGTGGGTGAGGGAGTCTCTGGGAGGGTCTGACGCGCCAGCGCAAGTTGTTCTGCCACCCGGTGCAGCAAAGTGGGTGTCAGATTGGTTTCTTGCTCACCCACGGCGCGCACAAAACTTGCGCGAACCTCAATTTTCCCACGCGCAAGAACGCTCGCGATGCGCTCGCGTATGGCGTGCTCGGCCAGGCGCAATTCGTCTGGCATCCTAAACTGTACGTCTAAATACCGGCTGTTCACGGTTTTGAGTTCGACCGTCACGGCTCCGATGAGTTGTTCCGCTTTTGCATTGCCAAATCCTGTCATGCTTT
This sequence comes from uncultured beta proteobacterium, assembly GCA_903958565.1. Lineage (GTDB taxonomy): Bacteria > Pseudomonadota > Gammaproteobacteria > Burkholderiales > Burkholderiaceae_B > Zwartia. The sequence goes on along the minus strand of CAJBTJ010000150.1, from coordinate 499 downwards.
TAATCATGTTTGCTCTCTATGCCGATTGCGGCACCATCTGGGTTGCGGGGGTCCGAAGCGCCAAAAAATCGTCCCTGTGTGTGCTGTACTGTCTGCGCACGTCCCATGGTTGGCATGATTCTCACGTCATGCCCCATTTGTTTTAAGAGCGCGATCGTATCAGGACTGATGCCACGCTCGACTCTTAGGTAGTCTGGCATCCACTGATGGTGGGTGCGGGGTGTCGAAATCGCCTGAGCGATATTCATATTGAAGTCGATGATATTCACAAGATTTTGTAACACCGTGGTGATGATGCGAGAGCCGCCCGGTGAACCGGTTGCGAGCCATGGTTTTCCGTCTTTGAGCACGATCACAGGCGTCATCGAACTCAGTGGCCGCTTGCCGGCCTCTACTGCATTCGCGTCACCGCCGAGAAGCCCGAAAGAGTTGGGGACACCAGGCTTGACGACAAAAAAATAAATATTCTGTTTTTGAAAACACCTTATTTAATGGGCCC
>CAJBTJ010000149.1 GCA_903958565.1 uncultured beta proteobacterium | reverse complement strand
GAGTGTCACATCCGTAACCCGGAGCGTGGGTTTTTTGTTTTCGGATACCTGGCATGTGGACCGCATAAGTTAATGACCACTCCCGATAAAAAACACAGCGTTTGCCCGAGCTCAGTCGTTTTGTTTATCAAGAGGGTCGTTGGTACTGCCTAGATGGAATATAGTAGCGAAGCGGGCGTCAGCGCCCATACCTTGCCAACACCTTAGATTTGTCTCAATGCCTACTCGTTCATTGCACCAATTTTTTATTCGTTCAGCCTTGCTCGGGTTGGTGACACTTTTTCTTGCATCGTGCACGACCTCACCAAGACCTCCGCGGGATGGGGCATTGGGGGCCTTGGTTCCGCAGCGCGTAGACACCTTTGTGGGCAATCCCTCTGCGAAAGCCTATGCGCGTCGTACGGTCGATGATTTCTTAGCCCAGCAAGGGCAGTCACTGAATCGTTATGTAACGGCCGAGACAAATATCTTTGAATTTAAAGATGCTCGGCTGGTGCAGCGCTTACAACAAAAATGGGGCACTGCTACGACTGAAGGTTTCAAGATCGCGCATTTTGGTGATTCGTTGGTGCAGGGTGGTTATGCCGCCGAGATCGCTCGCAATCGCCTCCAGAGCATAGGTGGGAGTGCAGGGCGCGGCATGGTGTTTCCGTACTCGATCGCCAAGACTTATTCGCAAAATGACTACAGGTCTACGTTTACCGGCGAATGGGCCACGGCCAACAGCGTTCAACAGACACCGCGCTTACCCCTCGGCGTTTCTGGCTTTGTCGCAAGAACCAGTGGTGCAGACGCTTCCTTTACGTTGAATTTCGTGTCGACTCCCGAACCTGGCAAGAAGCTCGTTAAGTTCTTTTATGTTGCGACCTCAACAGCGTTTACGTTACGCGTACAGTCGGGTAATTTCGAACACAATGTTGTTGTGCCGAGCGGCGGTGCACAGCCACGTTCGCAAATGCTTACCTTGAGTTTTCCTGAGCTCTCTGACACGTTACGGTTCGAACTCCGCAATGCCAGCCCGAATAGCGGCGGTTATTTTGAAGTACACGGTGTCAGCATTGAAAACACGACGCCGGGTGTGATGTATCACAACCTAGGGGTTGGCGGCGCCACCTACAGCGCGTTGCTCAATCAAACATACTTTGAGGAACAGTCAGCGCAGCTGGCTCCGGACTTAATCGTGCTCGATTGGGGCACGAATGATCTCGTCTATAAAAACAGTATTGCACCCGACCTCGAAAAAATTATGGTGCAGACCATCAAAAGGGTCAAGGCGAAACATCCCCAGGCAGTGATCCTCATCACGTCCGCTCAGGACATGAATTTCAGAAGAAAGAACATCACAGCCGCGTGGGATTTTGCAGAGTTGGCTCGACGCGTCGCTTTTGAAAATGATTGCCTGTTTTACGACTGGTATCGCGTGGCAGGGGGAAGAGGGGCGATGACAATTTGGACAGCCTACGGCCTTTCCAGTACCGATAACATTCACTTGACCGGTATAGGGTATGCAGTCAAGGGAGATCTCTTTGCGCAGTCCCTGTTAAACACGCTCGAGCGCCTCAAGCGCGAGCCAGTGATTAAATCTTTAGAAATAAAAACAACAGCCAACATTCAACCCCACTCAGTGGTGGGTTGGTTAAAAGAGCTGTCACCTGTGCCAAACAAACGCATTTTTTATCGATAGCGCGATGAGCGATGACATGCGCTCAGACTTCATTCACGCACTCGAGCATATTCGCGTAGCGAAACCTATGATGCCTCGGTCGTGTTGAAGTAGCGGGCAAGCCTTAACGCGGTATCAGGTGTGATGGCTCTACGCTCGCGAACAATGTCGTGAATCCGTGGAGCCGGTACGTGTAATGCCATAGAGAGGGCGTGGGCAGACATCTCTAGT
>CAJBTJ010000148.1 GCA_903958565.1 uncultured beta proteobacterium | reverse complement strand
GATTTACCGCGAGTACCGTGAAACGATCATCATTACTGGCTGTACTTAACTAGAGAGGTTTAGTATGTCTGCATTTTCCGAGTCACTAAAAAAGTATATCGGCATGAGGTCAGAAACCGAGGTCGCATGTGATCCGGTTGAGCAAGGCGCTGTGCGTCGTTACGCGCAAGCGATCATGTATGACGATCCAATTTTTGCGAAACCCTGTTCGAATAACGAACGCTATGGCGGCCCTGTCGCGCCGCCACTGTTTCCGACCCATTTGTTTCGTCGGCCGATGGGGACCGAAGATCCTATCCAAGCCAATGCGCGCAATCCCGACTTCGACGGGATTGTTGCCGCCACGAGCTCACAAGGCCTGCCAAATATTGAACCACTTAATGGCTACGCATTACTGAACGGTGGCTCTGAGATCGAATTTTTCCGTTATGCCTTGCGCGGCGAGACGGTGAAGTTAGTCTCTCACTACGCTGACATCGTTGAAAAAGAAACCAGCAAAGGTCCGATTGTTCTGGTCGTGACCGAGTCGGAATACCGCACAGGAACTGGCGAGTTGCTCATTCGCACACGCCGTACACAGATTCGGAGAAAATAAAATGGCGCTTGCTAAAACACCTTATTTTGAAGACGTCGCAGTCGGTCTAGAGCTACCCGGCCTTGAAAAAGGCCCACTGACCACCGCGCATTTGATGCGTTGGTCAGCTGCCATGGAAAACTGGCACAAGATTCACTATGACAAACCCTTTGCGATCGAACACGACAAACTGCCCGGCCTACTGATTAATGGATCGCTTAAGCAGCAATTTGTGATGCAGCTCATCGCTGACTGGGCGGGCCCGCACGGTTGGCCATGGAAAGCGAGCTTCCAGTTTCGGGCGATGAATCTGGTCGAAGAGACTGTGCGCGTCTGGGGTCGTGTCACGGGAAAGCGCGAGGCGCCAGACTTTGGTCTCATCGATATTGAGTTGGGCATTATCAACGACGCTGGGAAAGAATCGACGCCAGGTACAGCGACTGTCGCGCTACCCTACAAAAATGGCAAGCCCGTGCCCTATCCTTTTGTTCCACCTAAGTTGTAGGTCGTCAATCCAGTGAATACACCAGCAACTCCCGAACAACGGATCCATGGGGCGCTACACGGCGTACGCGTACTAGATCTCAGTCAGGGCATTGCTGGCCCCTTTGCTGCGCGCCTTCTTGGCGATCATGATGCCGATGTCATCAAAGTGGAGCCTCCTCGCACGGGCGAATCGGGCCGTAGACTTGCACCACTAAAGACCGATGCGCCTGAGCCGGAACAAAGCCTCCTATTTCAGTATCTGAACTGGAACAAGCGCAGTATCGCACTCGACGTCTCTAATGTACTCAATCAGCCTACGCTGCGTGCGCTGATTGAGCGCAGCGACATTCTGATCGAAAGTTTTCGGCCAGGTACGCTCGATGCATGGGGTATTGGCGTAGACGTAATGCTTGAATGGAATCCACGACTCGTGATTACGTCAATCACGAACTACGGTCAAACCGGACCATACGCGCATTATGAAGCGAGCGACCTAACGTTGCAGGCGATGAGCGGAATTATGGCGATCAGCGGGCAAGTCGATCGCGAACCGTTGAAGCACGGCTTATCCCAATCCTACTATTGCGCAGGACTCACCGGCGCCTATGCCTCCATCATGGCCTACACCGCTGCGCAGCAGGATCAGTTTGGCGAACATGTTGATGTGTCTATTCATGAGTGCCTGGCTTCCGAACTAGTGCTTAACGAGTCTTATTATGCGTTTCTCGGTGCGATTCAAGGGCGACGCGCTATTGTTCAAGACCCCTTCGCGGGTGAACCGATCGCGACACGCAAGGGATTTGTCGCATTTCAAACGGGGGGTGGTGCACCCTTCGAAACATTTGCAGAACTCTTTGATCGACCAGAGTTTTTAGAAAAACGATTTACAAGTCCCCCTGAACGCGAGAAGCGCGTACCAGAGGTTCGAGCGTTGCTCGAGGAGTGCGTGACTAACCGAGAAGCGAAGGAAGTGTTTTTAGCGGGTGCGAAGAAAAGACTTTTACTGGGAGTCGTTCAAGGCGCTAGCGATCTGCTTGAGTGTGAGCACCTAGAGGATCGCAAAGCGTTTGCGACGGTGTCTCATCCAGATACAGGGACGGATTTACGTTTACCTGCGGAGCTTGCCAAGCTATCACTTACGCCTACCGCTCTCAGACGTCGTGCGCCTAGGCTAGACGAGCACAGGGACGAAGTGCTCGCCGAAGTGCTTGGGCAACTTGATAGAGAGGCAACGGTATGAGTACCGGGAAGCCTACTCTGCCACTCGTCGGCGTTCGCGTACTCGATCTTTCGTATGTATTTGCAGTGCCCTACATGGCTGGACTACTCAGCGATCTAGGGGCAGAGGTCATCAAAATCGAAGCCCCGCACAAACTCGATCAAACTCGGGGACGCGCGTTTGGACCATATCTCGATAATGATCCAGCGCAAGATCCTTGGAACCGCTCCGGAATCTTCTATGTCGTAAACCGTGGCAAGCGCTCGCTGGCGATGGATATGAGCACACCCGAAGGCCAGGATATTTTCAAGGAACTTGTCCGCAAGAGCGATATCGTCTTGGATAACTATACGCCCCGGGTCTTGCGTAAGTGGGGTCTACATTACGACGAGCTTAAGAAAATTAAGCCCTCTCTCATCATGCTGTCCAACACTGGCTACGGCTCAACGGGACCCTGGTCTGCGTTTCCAAGCCAAGGGACGACACTTGAGGCGACGATGGGGATCACCTACTACACAGGCTACCGAGGTGACAAGCCTTGGAAAGTCGGACAGTCTTACCCCGACTTCATCGCCTGCTGGGCGGGCCTAAATGGGTTGTGGGCTGCCATCAACCACCGCAGGAAAACAGGCGAAGGACAATGGGTTGATGTCGGCATGTATCAACTCGGCGTCGCGATGATGCCCGAGCCTTTCATTCAGTTCCAACTCGACGGTACCGAGCCAGAGCGCATCGGCAACGAGCATGCCGAGCATGTTCCGAGCAATCTATACAAAGCCAAAGGCGTTAATCAGTGGATCGCACTGACCGTTGAAACCGATACACAATGGCAGGCTCTCACAGCCTACATGCAACAACCAAGCCTGAGCACCGATCCTCGCTACGCTTGCGCCCAAGCGCGACGCCAGCACCGCAAGCTGATTGATGAAACGATCAGTGGCTGGGCTTTGCAACAGGATGCCCGCTACCTGACCGAGGCGTTACAAGGTCTCGGGATCGCCGCGGGCCATGTCTGCGACAGCCGTGATCTACTGTCCGATCCTCACCTCATTGCGAGAGGCTTTTACGAAAAGGTTCAGCACCATGAGCCGGTTGGGGAACGGCCTATCATTGGCCGCCCCTATCGGTTGCGCTTTAGGGACGCGAAGATAAAAAAAGGCGGGCCGCGTTTTGGTGAAGATAACACCGCGATATTGCGCGACATTGTTGGGATGTCCGCCGAACAAATTGAAGCCGCCAGAGCAAGTGGCATTATTAGTGACACTCCAACGAACCCCGGCATCTCTGGCACAATGAATACCAGCATGATGCTTGAGCTGGGGACGTTGACCTCCGTAGATAAAAATTACAAAGACTATTTCACTTTTAATGAGGAGAAGACATGAGTTGCTTCAGCCTATCGTCCGTCCTTCGTTTTCTGACAATCATCGGCATGTCCTTGATGAGTATGTCGATCTACGCACAGTCCTACCCGAATCGCCCCATCACCTTTGTTGTTCCCTACGGACCCGGTGGTTCAACCGACCCGGTGGCGCGGCAATATGCAATGCAATTACAAAAAGCGTTGGGCGTTGAGGTCAATATAGAAAACAAGCCTGGCGGGTCTGGCACGATCGGAACAGGAATGGTGGTGCGCTCGAAACCTGATGGCTATACGCTTGGCCTAGCCACCAATAGCATTCTCGGATATCAACCACTGGTCAATGCCAATTTAGTTTTTAAAACTCCAGATCAGTATCAACCGATCGTGAAACTTGGGGAGATGCCCGTCATCTTAGTGGTGCGTGCCGATGCACCCTGGAGGACCTTTGCAGAGTTTTTACAACACGTAAAAGACAATCCAGGCAAAGTGCGTGCGTCTGTGTCGGGACTCAGAACCGTACCTGATCTATTGGCACAAGAGTTCAATATGATCGCGGGCACGAAACTTCGTACCGTCCCGTTTACGGGCGGTAGCGGCGAGGCTCTTGTGGCTCTACTTGGCAATCGCGTCGAAGCCACGCTGTTTACAGGTGCAGTCGGTATACCTAGTCATGTACAAGCGGGGAAAGTTCGGGTGTTAGCCGCCTTTAAGAAAGGGGTCTACGACCCAGTTCCTGAGGCGCAACCGACGGTGGATGCTGGGTACAACACCACCCTCACTGCCTCCTTCTATGTCATCGCGCCTAAAGGTCTTCCGCTCGAAGTGTTGGACAAGCTCACGAAAACCTCTATGGAAGTCGTTCAGAGCGCGGAGTTCATCAAGTTTGCAAAGGAAGGCTACGCCCTAGATCCAAAGGGTCCCGCGGCGCTCCGTGACGAGATTATTCGAGATACAAATACCTTCTCTGAGTTGATCAAAGCATTAGATCAAAAGTGAAAGAGCCCTTTCTAGATAAATTCTCGCGAGACAGAAAAAAATGACAGCGAGTTCGATTTCCAAAAAGAAGTCTTATGTGACAGCTGGCATTTTTGGCTTACTGCTATCGGTCGGCTATCTACATAAGGCCCTGGATCTCCCGATGGGGGCACTCGATGAGCCTGGAGCGGGCTTGTTCCCAATTTTGGTGTCGGCGATCATGGCCTTCGCAAGCTTGGCCACCCTGTGGGAGGGCATGAAGGCGCCCGCGACCGACGCAATCGATATACCCAGCGGCACCGATCGGGCGCGCTTGATTAAATTGATCTTGTTGTTATCCGCATACTTTGTCGCAATTCCATGGCTTGGATACTCGGTCAGTAGCTTTCTCTTTTGCGCTGCGTTAATCCGTCTCCTCTCTAAGAGTAGTTGGGTTCGGTGTGCTGTGTATGCTGCCATCATGACTGCTGTCGTTTATGGGGTGTTTATCTATTTGTTGAAAGTTCCAATGCCAACGATGGCCTTGGAATTCTAAAAAAGGAATCACCGCTTTGGATGCGATTAACGGCTTTCTATATGGACTTGGCGTAGCGCTAACCTTCAATAATCTTCTTGCTGCGTTAGCGGGCGCTCTCGCGGGGACTCTGATCGGTGTTCTGCCTGGCTTGGGCCCAACTGCTGGGATCGCGATGATCTTGCCATTGAGCTATTCGCTCGACCCGACAAGCGGCCTCATTATGATGGCTGGTATGTTTTATGGCGCCATGTATGGCGGCTCGACAACAGCTATTTTGGTAAACATGCCGGGTGAATCCGCCTCCGTGATTACCTGTATTGATGGCTATAAATTGACAAAAAAAGGGCGTGCTGGTGCGGTACTAACTATCGTTGCCGCCGGTTCTTTTGTCGGTGGCGTGGTGTCGGTGGTGGGAGTGATGCTGTTTGCGCCCGCGCTTGCACAGCTGGGTTTGCTTTTTGGTCCAGCCGAGTTCTTTGCGCTGACAGCTGGCGGACTCTTGTTGTTTTCGCGTATTTCAGGTGGCACGCTAGCGGCCGGCATTTTCCCCATGGCCATTGGTCTGATGCTCAGTACAGTCGGACAAGAACTTGTCACGGGTCAGGATCGATTTACGTTTGGCATTAGTGATCTCACGCTCGGCGTTGAATTGGTGGCTTTAGTGGTCGGTCTCTACGGCATTACAGAAATAATGTCAGTGGTGGCAAACTTACAAACGCAAGTAAAACCGTTACCAGTCCGTCTGAGAGATATGTTTCCGACGCGTGAGGAGTGGAAAAGATCAGTCGCACCTTATGGGCGTGGCACCGCCTTAGGTTTTGTTTTTGGCTTACTACCTGGACCCTCTGCCACCATGGCGAGCTTCGCGTCCTATCGTTTGGAAAAAGGCGTCTCCAAGCATAAGGACGAGCTTGGGGAAGGCGCCATTGAGGGCGTCGCTGGCCCAGAAACCGCAAACAATGCGGCAGCCACTTCTTCGATGGTTCCCTTGCTGGCGCTTGGTATTCCGTTTGGCTCTGTGACCGCTCTCATGCTCGCCGCAATGATGGTGCATGGCGTTCAACCAGGCCCAATGATGATCACGCAGCATCCGGAAGTGTTTTGGGGCGTGATTGCCTCGATGCTTATCGGTAACGCAATGCTGTTGGTTTTGAACGTCCCGCTCATCAGCCTATGGGTGAGTTTGCTACGGGTACCTAACCATATTTTTCTACCAATCATCTTGATGGTCGCTACGATTGGCTGCTACAGCGTTCGCAATAGTATGGTTGATGTGTATATGTTGCTGTTGGTGGCTTTTGTCGGGTACGGCTTGACTAAGTTGAACTTCCAACTCGCGCCAATGGTGGTAGGGGTAGTTCTAGGACCGCTTATTGAGAAGCACCTACGCGAGGGTCTCTTTATGAGTCTTGGTGATGTGTCTGTTTTTTACACAAGCCCCCTGGCTGTCGGGATTTGGACGCTTGTGATCCTGGCCTTACTGCTCGGGCCTATCCAGTACTTGCTTGCGAAGGTCTTCGGGGTGAAGATCAAGAAAATCATTCCTGAAAGTTCTGAATAGCGCGAGCTTAGGCACCGCCCGCAGACGCCACCTTTACCCAACCAGGATCAAGCCCAACCGCGCCGGAGCGCGCGAGTTCGGCAATCTGGTCTGGCGAATAACCCGACTCTGCCAAGATCTCAGCGGTATGCTGACCTAGTCTTGGCGGTGGCAAACGGATTGCGCCTGGCGACTCACTAAACTTGATTGGCAGTCCCGCCATCGACATCATGCCCAAACCCTCTAGGCTCATTTCTTGAACCATATCGCGTGCATGAACCTGTGGTTGCTGCACCACTTTATCAATCGTATTGACCGGTGAGCATGGCACTTCGTTTTCTATCAATCGCTTTTCCCAATAGGCGAGCGGCTGCGTAATAATAATTGCACCGATCAACTTGATCATCAAGGCGCGGTTATCGGACCGCATTTGAGGGTTGATGAAACGGGGATCGTCTAGCCATTCAAGCTTGTCCAACGCTGTGCAAAGTCCCTTCCACATCCGCTGATTGAAGGCGGAGATCACAATCCACTGATCGCTCGCCTGATAGGCGCGGTAAGTTGGACTCGTCAACGCGCCACTCCCGCTTGGGCCCGGCACCTCGCCACTCGAAAAATAGCGCGTGAAAAATTGCGCGAGCATTGCCATGTGGCCTTCAAGCAGTGACGTATCAACGCGCTGCCCACGGCCGGTGCGATGACGCGTCTCAAGAGCCATCATGACACCGATCGCGCCAAACATGCCTGCGCCGACATCCGCCACAGACATACCCATTTTTGCTGGGCTGCCTTCGGGGTCGCCGGTAATGCTCATCGAGCCTGCATACGCCTGCATGAATAAGTCATTTGCGGGTTCTTTACTCAACGGACCTGTCGCTCCAAAACCGCTAATGGCGCAATACACCAAACGTGGATTCACTTTGGACAAAGATTCATAATCCAAGCCGAGTCGCTCCAAAGCCCCAACACGATAGTTATGGACGAGCACATCGGCTTGCTCAATGAGTTCGCGTGCAATCTTGACGCCTTCGGGCGTCTTCAAATCGATGCCCATCCCGCGCTTATTCCGATTAGCCGCGGCATAGTAATAGCTCAGGGAGTCATGAAAGAATGGCGACCACGCACGGCTATCGTCGCCAACTTCTGTTCGCTCGATCTTGATGACATCTGCGCCATAGTCCCCCAGCAGCATGCCGCAGAAGGGCCCCGCCATTGCCACACTGATTTCTACAACTTTAATTCCTGCAAGCGGTGCCGTCATCTCTATCCCACCTATAACTCATTTTTGTAGCGCTCAAGCATTTCCGCATCTGTTTCAGACGGCCCAGACATGTTCGTCTGCTCACCAATCATCTGTCCCATCGTCGGCAAACATCCTCGATCAATTTTTTTAGAGGCATCCCACAACTGCGAGCGCATAAACGCCTTCGCACAATGAAGATACGCTTGCGTGACATCGACCTGAATCACCAACTTAGGCGGCTTTAAGTCAGATTTACAAAGCCGCAACAGATCGTCAGCAGTCGTCAGGTGTGCATTGCCGTTGACGCGCAGCGTTTCATCCACGCCAGGAATCATGAACAACATCCCGATTCGTCCCGTATGGATAATATTTTCTAGCGTATCCAGTCGATTATTTCCCGGTGAATCCGGAATTAACACCTGCCCGGCTGCAGTGACCTTTACAAAACCAGGGGGACCACCTCGTGGCGACGCATCCAAAGCATGATCCGCCCCCTGGCTCGCCAACACAACGAAAGGCGACAGCGCAATGAACTGACGGCAGTGCCCGTCCAATGCGGATAGCTGCTTTTTTACCGCACGCTCCTTCGGTAAAGCATACAAGGTGCGCAGTTGCTCGATCGAATGAATAAACATGGCGATCAGCTCATCGACACCACAATTTTGCCAAAATGTTGGTTGCCACGCATTTTTGCGAACGCATCTGCGATCTTGTCAAAACTGTACGTACTGTCGATTGGCAAGGCTAACTTACCCGACTCAATATGCGGCCACAGATCCCCCATTGCGCGCGAAGCTATGTCGCGCACCTCTTCAATGCTGCGAGTCCGAAACGTAACGCCCGTGTACTTAATCCGCTTGGCTGCATGCAGATCAAAGTCAAATTCTGCGAACCTTCCGGCAAGTCGCCCGACGTTTACAACGCGGCCTAAGACGGCGCAGGCTTCTAGATTTGGTGTGCCGAACTTACCCGACAATTGATCAACAATCAGATTCACACCTTTTCCGCCATTCGCCCCTGTTGCGAGCGCAGGCCATGTTGGATCGCTGTTATCAATCGCGAAATCAGCACCGTATTTTTTTAACTGTGCCAGTCGGCCAGGGTTGGACGATGTGCCAATAACGGTTTTCGCGCCCATGACCTTAGCAATTTGCATCGCCATGAGCCCCACGCCCGAGGATGCGCCTTGTATTAATACGGTCTCACCGGCACGCATTTCACCGGCCGTGATGAGTGCGTTGTGCATCGTTAGAATTGAAATAGGCAAGGTTGTTGCTTGCTCATAGGTCATGGACGCAGACGGGATAGGCATGACACGCCCCCAGTCCGTCACGACATACTCCGCATAACCTCGCGTACCTGAACACATCACACGATCACCAGGTTTTATGCCGCGCACGCGTGCGCCAACCTCCACGACTTCGCCTGCCCACTCCATCCCAGGAATCGTCCCGGGCCCCCCGACGCTGCCGTGCTGCCCACCCGACAGCACGCCAAGGTCGGCACGATTAAGCGCATAAGCGTAGGCTCGCACGAGCACCTGATCTTCATTGGGCTTGGGCATAGGCGCTTGCCCAATCTCAAATCCTGTCTCAGTTAACACAACTGCTTTCATAGCCTTTCCTTTTTTTAAATTAGATATCGGCGCGATAGGCCGCCATCACCGACGGCACTTTCACGTTATCGTGTTGCGGAGGTCAATCCACCATCAACAACGAGCGTTTGTCCGTTGATGTATCGGGCTTCGTCGCTCGCAAGAAAAACAACGGCGTGTGCAACATCCCAAGATTCACCCATATATCCTGCTGGCACTTGTTTGTGACGATGCGCGACAAATCCCTCGTAGTCACCCTTGGCATATTTGTCAGCGAGGCGTTTAACTAAGGGAGTAAACATTAAGCCAGGCGCAACACAATTTAAACGGATGCCGCGGTCAGCGTAGATGACCCCAGTCGTCTGCATGAGTTGCTGGAGAGCACCCTTGCCCGCTGAATAACCAACCTGCGGCTTGCCGATATAACGCAAACCGGCAACGGAAGAGATGCTCACCACAGAACCGTTGCCCTGCGCTTCCATGATTGGCAATACATATTTACACGCAAGAAACGCACCTTTGACGTTTACGTCGAGCTGTTCATCAAACACAGCCTCAGACATCGTCACGGGATCGCCCGGCTCCGACCGACCGACGTTATTGACCAAGATATCGATACGACCATATTTGGCCATACAGGCATCGACGAGTTTTTTAACGTCGTCTGCCTTTGTGGCATCGGCGACCATCACGCCCGCCGATCCGCCTTCTTGCTCAATGATTTTTTGCGTTTGCTCAGCCGCCTCTAAATTGAGGTCTGAGCCAAACACCTTCGCACCCTGGCGCGCAAGCGCTACCGCAATCGCCTTGCCGTTTCCCCATCCTTCACCGAGCGTGCCACAACCCGTGACTAATGCAACCTTGCCGTCTAGTCTGAACACAATGCCCCCAAATGATTGTTTTTATATTGAGCATCATATTACCCGCCCGAGACCAAGCGGGCAAAAGCCTTTTGAACGGCGGGCTCAGCAGTATAAAAAACCGTCGCACTCACGCCGCTACGCACAACCAGTCGGGGTGCAATCAACCACGTTAGGTGGGGAACATAAATAAATTTAGCTTGTCTGATCTGATCAATCGCGATGCGTTTATTCCAGATCCATGTCTGCTCAATCACCCCATCGCGAATCGATGTGCGACTTTTAAGCATCCAAAAATAAATCAACCCGGTCACAAGCGCTGCGCACCCCCACACCACGGCAGCGGTATTCGTGAGCTCAGACCATTGCATCTCTTGGATCGCAGGCATCCCAGAGAGCACGATCGCAGCGACAAATAATGTCGCCACGATTTTAATCAGCAAGGGAAAGGCAGGCCCCTCGACCGCAACGTCGTCAGCGATTCCGTCGTTGGTGACTGGTCCCTCACTCATTTTGCTTGAGGGGTGTTTTTCATCAAGTCACGCATCAGGTTGTTGACTGTGTCCTGATCATTCTGATCGTCTGATTGCTGCAAGTCGTTGGCAGGCACTTCGATTCTGATTGTCTTTAAATCCACCTCGATCGGCTTATCCAAAAAGACCGTCACTGTTTGAGGGAAGAAAATGACAATGACCACAAGCATCAGTTGCAACAACACCCAAGGGATCGAACCCAGATAAATGTCCTTAGATAAAACCTTGGCCGGCAGCGATCCAGACTTAAACAGATTGTCAGCCGTGCTACGTAAATAGAACAGCGCGAAACCGAACGGAGGATGCATGAAGCTCGTTTGCATATTGACGCACAACAACACGCCAAACCAAATCATGTCGATACCAAGCTTGCTCGCGACCGGCGCAAGCATGGGCAGAATGATGAAGGCGATCTCGAAAAAATCTAGGAAAAATGCCAAGAAGAAGACGAAGATATTGACGACAAACAAAAAGCCTATCTGCCCACCTGGCAAACCAGTCAACAAGTGCTCGATCCAAATGGCGCCGTCTACGCCCTGAAACACTAAAGAGAACACGCGCGACCCGATCAAGATAAAAACGACCATGGCGGTGATACGCATCGTGCCGGTCATTCCATCGCGCACGACTTCCCACGACAAGCGACGATGGAACGCCGCCAACAAAATTGCGCCTACTGCGCCCATTGCGCCCGCTTCAGTCGGGGTGGCAATCGCTGTCGTCATAAAGGGTAAGCCACCCATGCTGCCGAGTACGGCAAAAATCAGCAGTGCCGATGGAATGATGCCGCGCAGACACTTGCGCCATAACGTCCAGCCATGCAAGGTGCGCGCCTCTGGGGGCAAGCCTGGCACGTGGTTAGGGCGCAATCGGGAAAGCGCAAAGGTGTAAAGAAGAAAAATGAGTATCTGTAGGATAGAAGGGCCCCAAGCGCCCTTATACATATCTCCCACAGAGCGGCCTAATTGGTCTGCCATCACGACAAGCACCAAGGAGGGCGGCACAAGCTGCGTAATGGTTCCAGAAGCAGCCAATACACCCGTGGCGTAGCGCATGTTATAGCCATAGCGCATCATCACCGGCAGCGAGATCATCGCCATTGCGATGACCTGTCCGGCGACAGTGCCCGTGACCGCTCCTAAAATAAACCCGACGAGGATGACAGAGTAACCAACACCGCCGCGAATGGGGCCAAACAGTTGCCCCATTGAGTCGAGCATGTCTTCGGCGAGCCCGCACTTTTCAAGCACCGCCCCCATCAGGGTAAAAAAT
>CAJBTJ010000147.1 GCA_903958565.1 uncultured beta proteobacterium | reverse complement strand
GGTGGGCGAATCGTCCATTAGTCATTCTTAAAACGACTGAACTCAATCGCGATATCGTCACGGGTTTGCAAAGTGAAGCTAATCGGTTGCAGCAAATTTTGGATGCGGCTTGCGGGACACCAGGCCTAGAGTCTTACAAGAGGGGGGAGATCGGGCCTGTGCAACCCCTAGCGACAGGCTCTCCCGCGACGCCACCCCCTGAGCCGAGTGCTTCGCTCCTTGCGCAAGATAAGCTGGTGGCGCTCCTTGATGCGGCGACTGTTAGAGTTCTCGTGTTTGGTGCGAGCAATAAATATCAAGGCCACGGGACAGGTTTTTTTATTGATCAAAATACGATTGTCACCAATCGGCATGTGATCGAGAGTGGTCGCTCCTTTGCTATTACCAGTCGAGTCCTTGGCAAAGAACCGATCCCGGTTCGTCTAATCGCCGCGACGCGCGATTCTGAATACACCAACCCTGACTTTGCAATTTTGCGCGCAGATAAAGTGCCGGCGGGTATTGCCAAGCTTGCGATTGCGACCGAGCCGCAAGTATTACAAACTGTGGTTGCAGCGGGTTATCCAAGTTCAGATATTCGTGTGGATGCGGATGTGGTGACGCCCAACACCGTCTTCTCGCAAGGCGAGGTGAGTGTTCTCCAGCGGCAGCGCAATAGCATGGTGCTGGTCTTGCATACTGCAAAGATTGCGACGGGCAGTTCTGGAGGGCCCTTGGTCAATCGCTGCGGCAATGTTGTGGGTGTCAATACATTTATCGGCGCCCAGGAAGACAAGTTTAGTGATCGTTCGCTGTATGCGCTGTCGGCGACGGCCTTGCGTACATTCCTGGATCAAAGTGGTCAGTCGTATACAAAAATGTCGAGCGAATGCGTCTCGGCTCCTAAGAACTGACGGCCAACGGACAGAGACGATTCATCATGCAAACTTTGCCAGTTGTCACACAGCGAAAACTTATCGATGTCAAAGGGATAAACGGTCAGCCGGTGTTCACCTACTATCAACAGTTGGTGAACCTGTTGCAACGCGACGCCGGTCAGCCACCGCTGGCGCTCTTTTTCGCAGAACCCGTTGTCAATCCTCTGAAAGGCGAGATTGCCTGGTCTACCAAGCTATCGGGTGAGGCCAGGCCATTCGAGGCGCTTACTCCGACAGAAAAAATCAATGTTGCGCAGAAGCTGTCTGCAAATTGTCAAAGGGTTCGAGTGCTCGCTCGGCAGATTTCGGGCGATGGCGCCTCCTCTTCCTCTGCACATGGTGCGCAAGCCTTGTTGGCAATGCTTTCTACGCCTGATGCGCTGAACTCAGTGTTCATGGTGGGCGACCAGCTGGTTATCGCCCAATGGGGGTGCATACCCTATGGCGATAAATCGACTGATTTCGATCTCGATACGCGTTTTGCGCAAGCCTGGCGTCCGGCGGAAAAGATTGTTGCGACTCACAAAGCGCAGTCGGATCCATCGGAAAAGAGGTCCGGCGCTGGTGTGCTCCCTTGGCTGATCTTGCTCGTGTTGTTGTTGCTGCTGCTGGCTGGGCTGACCAATCGACAGTGGATCGGCTTTGTTACAACGGGTGCAAGTGCGCAAGAAGAAACAGCGCTTCGTGCGCGCATCGAGCAGTTGTGGACGCAGATTGGCGTGAAGTCCCAATCGTGTACACCCCCAGTGGTCGCACCACCTCCCGCCGCCGTTGTGGCCCCCCCCACCCCCGCAGAACCCAGCACAGTAAGTAGCTCCGAAATCGATCGCCGCTTGCAGGCAAACGATGTCACGCAGGGTAAGTACATCAACGTGGCGCTTGCTTGGCAGGGACAGGCCGATCTTGATTTGCTGGTGGTGCAGCCCGACGGCGTCACCATTAGCATGTACAACGATCATGTTCGCAAATCACCTAGCGGCGGCAGTTTGGATATCGATGCGAATGCCTGTCAGAAAATGTCTGGGTGCGCCACACGTCCCGAACCTATTGAGAATATTTCGTGGAATGAGAAGCCTGGAAGTGGTCGATACCAAGTTCGCGTCAATATGTTTAGTGCCAATGCTCCGTTGGCAGAAAGAAAAGATGTCCCCTTCACCGTAGTCGTCACAATCGATGGGAAGAAAAACACGTACGAAGCTATGGTCAAAATCAGTGATATGGTTTGCGCAGACCGCTGCCACAGCAAGGCCCCCATTAACTTAACTTTTTTTGTTGTCCCGTAAGTATGGTTGATGTCACAAAAGATTCTCTGACGCACGCAATGACGGGTAGCAAGGCGCATCGACGTGCCGTTGCAGATGCGTTGAATGCCTTTGCTCCTCGCAAAGTGTTGGATATATGTTGTGGGGATGGATGGTTGCTCAATGCGCTGGCACATCCCGTCGTTATCGATGGAATCGATTTTTACTCACCGGCTCCCCATGGGTATGGCTTATTCGTCCATGCAGATTTCAATGTTGGAGTGCCTGATGAAGTTGGACGTTACGATGCGATTGTTTGCTGCGAAGCAATGGGCTATCTGCAAAATCCAGGGAGTTTTGTCCAGAGCGTACGGCAACATTTAAATCCTCGTGGACGTTTCGTGCTGTCCGTGCCTAATCCGAATTATGTCGGTGCACGGGTCAATCACATGATCCAAGGTTATCCCAGGTCTTACTCTTGGTTCGCGCAAAACGATACGCCAGAACCCCATATGCCTTGGTTGAGTCTCGGGCTTTTCCAGCTCTGGTTGTTGTTGGGCCTAAATGGTTTCGAAGAAATTTCTGTACATGACGTGGATGAACCAAAACCGCGCCGAGTCTGGGAACATGGCTTGGGTTGGTTCGTGAAAAACTATGCGCGACGTCAGTTTCGCAAGGCGGATTCCGAGAGCTTACGTATGTTGTGGTCGCAGGCCTTGTCGGATCAGGTGGTCTATGGCCGACAGCTCGTGATCTCTGCTGTCGCGAGGGCATGATCTGTTGGCTCCAGTTGGATTGCACGCTGTGGGTAAAAAATTTGAATAACGAAGAAAAGAAGAATGCTGATGAGTCCCGTATCGAAGATGGTTCCAGAAGTCTCGCGCCAACTAGCGAAATTTACTGCTGAGTTTGAATGGAATGACGTGCCCGAACAGGTACGACACGAAGCGAAGCGTTCGTTGTTGAACTACTTTGCGACCGCGCTATCAGCGTGTTATGACCCCACGATTGAGAAAGCGCTGCATGTGTATGGCGCGTTTTCTAATTCGCAACAAGCAACGATTATTGGGCGTGTCGAGCGGTTGGATCTGCTAACCGCTGCAGCCATTAATACGATCGCTGCAAACGTTTTTGATTTTGACGATACACATATTCCCACGATTATTCATCCAACTGCCCCGGTGGCGTCCCCAGTGTTTGCTTGGGCACAAGCGCGTGCGGTGACGGGTGCAGAGGCGCTGTTGAGCTTTATCCTTGGGGCAGAAGTAGAGTGTCGAATTGGTAACGGGGTATCGCCCGGGCACTACGCGCGTGGTTGGCACATTACGTCGACCTGCGGAGTATTTGGTGCAACATGTGCATCGGCCCGTTTGCTAGGCCTGACCGAGCAACAGTCTCTTTGGGCGCTTGGGTCTGCCTCTGTGCAAGCCGGGGGCTTGGTTGAGTCGCTCGGGACGATGGCCAAAAGCGTGAGTATGGGTAATGCGGCGCGAAACGGAATGATTTCAGCGCTCCTTGCGCAGCAGAATTTTGATGGGCCCAAGGCCCCGATTGAAGGGCCACGTGGTTTTATGCCGGTGACCTGCGATGCACCTGATTTTGATACGGTTGTGTCAGACTTAGGAGGTCGATGGGAGCTTTTGCAGAACACCTACAAGCCTTATCCTTGTGGGGTTGTGCTCAACCCGGTGATTGATGCCTGTTTGGACATGGCTCGCGATGCACAGTTTGTGCAGCGTTCGGTGCAGAACATTTCCCGTATTGAATTAGTGGGTCGCCCCTTACTGAAGCAGCGTACTGATCGCCCCGGTATCCGAACGGGCCGAGAGTCGCAGGTGAGTGCGCAGCATGCGGTGCCGGTTTCGCTTGTGCGCGGGCGGGCAGGGCTGGCTGAGTTTAGTGATGAGGCTGTCGCCGATCCCGCGCTACAGGCTCTGGGTCAAAAGGTCTGCTTTATCGAAGACAGCGCGTATGGCGTCGAAGCAGCGACAGTGAGAGTCCACTGGGCAGACGGTTTTGTCTTGACCCGCACCGTTGAGGTCCCGCAAGGCTCGACGGGCAAGCCGCTCACTGACAAACAGATTGAAGAAAAATTACGCACGCTCTGCGCGTATGGGAAATCAGGTGTTCAGGTTGAGCCCTTGATCGATGCCGTGTGGTCGCTGGATCGTGCACGTGACGCCGGCGCGTTGATGACGTTAGTTTCTGGAAAAGCTTAAGGAGTTGTGATGTCAAATGGTCGCTCAGTCAAACAAAGGGGAGTCGCTCAATGAAGAATAAATTCTTGGTGACGGTATGTTCATTGCTCGCGATGACATCCGGTATGGTGCACGCACAGACGGCCCCTGCGAAAGCTTGGCCCACTCAACCCATCCGTATGATTGTTCCGTTCCCTGGTGGCGCGAGCACCCTCGACGCGGTGGTACGACTGTTGTCTGTTGAAGTTGGACGCGATCTCGCTAACCCAGTGATCGTAGAGAACAAGCCTGGGGCGGGAACTGTCATCGGCGTCGATGCGGTTGCCAAGGCTACTGATCAGCACACCTTTGGTGGAGTGGCTAATAGCTTTACCGTCAATCAGACGCTTGTCAAGGCGTTGCCTTACAAGACGCTGGATGATTTAGCGCCAGTGATTTTGCTGGCGAAGACAGCCAACGTGCTCGCAATCAAGCCCAGCTTGGGCATTAATACCCTGCAAGAGTTGATTGCGTACGCCAAGAAGAATCCAGGCAAACTTTCCTACGGATCTTTCGGTAACGGTACGACTCCGCACTTTGCGGGCGAGATGCTCAAAACGATGGCTGGAATCGATATGGTGCATGTGCCGTACAAGGCACAGGGCCCAGCGCTGACTGACTTGTTGGCGGGTAACATCGATCTGATGTTCGGGAATCTGCCGGATTTTATCGCCCACATTCGCAGCGGCAAACTAAAGGCGCTTGGGACCACCTATTTGACCCGAGCACCTCTCGCGCCAGAAATTCCAACCATTGCGGAGCAAGGTCTCCCGAAGTTTGAGACGGACTCTTGGTATGGAATCATCGCCCCAGTTGCGACCTCACCGCTTGCGATTTCTACAATGAATGCCGCACTCAACAAAGTGTTACAGGATCCTGTCATCAAGAAAAATCTGGCTGAACGCGGCATTGAGATTATCGGAGGCACTCCCGCTGCATTTGGTGAGCACATCCGTGCAGAGGTGGCGAAATACGCGCAGATTGTGAAGACTTCAAATATGAAGATTGATTAAAGCGTTTGGATAAAACTTTCTTGTTTCATTTTTTCTTTAGGTTGTAAAACTATGTCTCAAAAACAAGCCTCGAAGCCCTTGCGTGTTGCCATTGCAGGTCTGGGCGCTATCGGTAAGTCGATCGCTAAAAGTCTAGCTGCTGGCAAAGTACCGGGGGTGGTCTTGACGGCCGTCTCGGCCAAGGATCATGTTAAGGCGGCGAGTTTTGTTTCCTCGCTTGCGAATCCAGTCAAGGTATTGACCATTGCCCAGCTAGAACCCGAGGCCGATTTGGTGATTGAGTGCGCACCCGCCGCACTGTTGTCTGAGATCGTCACGCCATTCCTAAAGGCAAAGAAGCAAGTAGTGGTGTTGTCTGTGGGTGCACTTCTGTTTCATCCAGAGCTCATCGAGGCAGCCAAGACACAGGGCGGTGTGATTCATGTGCCGACGGGCGCATTGATAGGCTTGGATGCAATGATCGCTGCAGCAGAGGGCACGATCCACACTGTACGCATGGTCACACGCAAACCACCGAACGGCCTAGCTGGCGCACCGCACCTCATTGAGAACAACATCAGCATCGAGGGCTTAACTGAAGCCAAGAAGGTGTTTGAGGGTAATGCACGTGATGCGGCCAAGGGCTTCCCTGCAAACCTGAATGTGGTGGTGGCGCTGGCGTTAGCCGGAGTGGGTCCAGAAAAGACTTTGCTCGAAATCTGGGCAGACCCTGGTGTCGTGCGCAATACACATACGATCGTGGTGGATTCCGATTCAGCGAAATTCACCATGACGATGGAGAACATCCCCTCTGAAAACCCCAAGACAGGTCGCATTGTTGCGCAGAGCGTGATTGCGCTACTGCGCAAGATGCAGTCGGGCTTTAAGGTTGGGACATAGCAAGAGGCAGATCAAGCGTGGTGACTCGAGTGAGTTCACGCTTGTAAGCCTTGTCATCGAAGGGTCGAGCGCGATGCATGGTGGTTCGGTTATCCCAGATCACTAGATCACCCAGAGACCATTCGTGGCTATACAGAAACTCTTTGCGCGTCGCGTGCTCGATCAGATCCTTTAGCAGTAAGCGCCCCTCAGGTACTGGCCATTCTGTAATGTGCGCAGCATGTGAGGCAAGATACAGAGACTTTCTGTTTGAGTCCGAAAACTTTCTGACGAGCGGATGGGTCGCACCCGGAAGCTTCGCGCTTTCTTCGGGCGAAAAATCAAAACCCATCGTGTGGCGGGAGTAAACAATCGAATGATAGGCATGGAGATCTTCGATTATCGCCTTCGTGTCCGTAGCTAGCGCATCGTAGGCTGCACGCATATCGGCAAACTCTGTGTCGGCACGTACGGGTGGAATGTTTCGGGCGTAGAGCATGGAATAGCGACCGGCCGGTTCTTCAAACGAGGCGTCGGTGTGCCAGATGCGGTTACTAATGCCATTCATTCTTCGACGATCGGCTGCTTCTAGAATGTTGCCGTCCTGCCCGACGTTTGAAATGTCCGTCAAGGCCTCGTTACCAAACCGATTCTTGCTTAGAACGGAAGAGGATGTTTTGCTATGCAGCACCCCGTCGAGGCGTTGCGCGAAATCAATTTGGTCATCGTAGCTAAAGTGCTGATCATGGAAAACTAAGACTCCAAACTCTGTCATGGCTGCTCTGATAGACGCAAGCGTCCCTTGATCGGTCAAGGTTCTTAAATCTACAGGGCTGACTTCAGCCATGAAGCTTGGATGCAGGGGTTTGAAGTGCAATGTCATACGCATGGCTCCAATTAGTCCGTTTCGGACGATCATACAAGCTATTTACGTACTAGTGACCATGATTTCGTGCACTTTACTGGCAATAAATTTGTAAGAAACAGGCTTCCAGAGCATTTGGGTGTGAGCCACTAGAAGCTCATAACGACGCACAGCTTGGTCCGTGTAGGGCTGCCAGTCAGACAAATCTTCTGAGGGCGTATCTTGCCCGGAAGGGTCTGTCGCCCCAAAGTAAATAATATGTGCATGACATTTTTTAAGCGCATGGTGTTAATTTGCGCTGAATCCTGACCCAGGATTTGCATCTAATTTTGACCCACCCAATTTTCAAAATTCTAAGTCAATTTGTCACCGTAACGGTCTTTTTTCTCTCCTTTTTAGCTTGAGTTGAACTGTTCTTAAATCGATAGCTTTCATTTCCTGTCTCCACGATGTGGCAGTGATGGGTTAGCCGATCAAGCAGCGCAGT
>CAJBTJ010000146.1 GCA_903958565.1 uncultured beta proteobacterium | reverse complement strand
GGCCGATTCCCAGTACCGTGCAACGCCGACCGATTTAGGCCAACTCTATGTGCGTGCCGATAATGGCAGCATGGTGCCGATCTCTGCCTTGATCACGGTGTCGACTCTTGTCGGTCCGGAGCAACTTGAGCGCTTCAATGGCTTTCTCGCCGCGAAGGTTCTTGGCAGCGCGACGCTTGGCGTGAGCTCTGGCGAAGCAATCAAGGTGGTGCAGGACGTGGCACAAGCAACCTTGCCTAGCGGCTACGAGTTGGCTTGGGCGGGCCAAGCGTATCAGCAGATCCGAACAGGCACCGCCTCTGGGCTAGCGTTCGCCTTTGGCATCATTATGGTGTTCTTGATTTTGGCTGCCCAGTACGAACGATGGTCTTTGCCAATCGCAGTGCTTTTGGCAGTGCCGTTTGCTGTGTTTGGCGCGCTGCTTGCTGTGCTGGTGCGCTCGATGCCCAATGACATTTACTTTCAAATTGGTTTGATTGTGTTGGTGGGCTTGTCTGCCAAGAATGCGATTTTGATTGTGGAGTTTGCAGCCCAGAAGCGGGAGCAAGGTCTCAATAGCATTGATGCCGCCATGCTTGCCGCCAAGCAGCGGTTTCGACCTATTGTGATGACGTCGTTGGCTTTTATTCTGGGTGTTTTCCCCTTGGTGATTTCAAGCGGCGCCGGTGCGGCAGCTCGCAAATCAATGGGGACGGGCGTATTTGGTGGGATGTTAGCCTCGACCTTCATTGCGACGATCTTTGTGCCGATGTTCTATACCTGGTTATCGCGTAAGCAAAAGACTGCAGAGATACAGTCAGCTGAGCGCAGTGCTGCGGGATCGGATACTGACGCAGGAAATAAACCATGAGTCCGAACCGTGCGCTGTGCGCTGCTCTGGTTCTGTTTGGCTTGAGCGGTTGTCTACTAGGACCGGACTACAAACGCCCAGAGATTGAGTTGCCCAAAGCATTTAATACCGGTGATGTTGTCACGCCCCTCTTATCGTCAACTGCAATGGCGAGTGTGACGGTCAAGCAAGACTGGTGGACCCAGTTTGGGGACCAGACCTTAAATCAACTGGTCGACAGGGCACGCACTGAAAACGCGGATCTTCAAATCGCGTTGGGTCGCTTGGCCCAAGCCGAAGCCTTAGCGCGCCAAGCGGGGGCTGCACAGTATCCAAGCTTGAATATGACGGGTTCTAGTACACGGGCGGCGACGGGAACATCGGTAAGCCCCTCTGGCATTGGATTGCAAACGAATACCTCACAACTTGGCTTGGTGACCTCTTACGAACTGGATGTGTGGGGCAGGGTAAGACGTAATATTGAATCGGCGAGTTCACTTGCGACTGCAAGCGCCTATGATCGCGACAGTATCGCGCTAACCGTTTCAGCGCTGGTGAGTAATACTTATATGCGTCTGCGCTCCCTTGATGCGCAAATTATTGTGGTGAGTCACTCGGTGCAGACACGAGCCGATACGTTGCGTGTCGCTCGTGCAAAGTTGGCCGGAGGGCTCGTATCGCCGATTGATGTGAATCAGGCGCTTGCTGCGCGATCGGCCTCACAGGCGACGTTGTCCGAACTTACACGTCAGCGTGCGGTAGCGCAAAACCAATTGGGTGTATTGATTGGAAAATTAGATCTCAAGCTTGAGCCGTTAGACTTAAGGTCGTTGCCGGCTCCGCCTGTACCGCCAACCGGGTTGCCATCGACTATTCTCGAGAGTCGTCCGGACATTAATCGCGTCGAACAAGAATTGACGGCGGCTAACGCACGGATAGGTGTGGCAACAGCTAATTTCTTCCCAACATTTTCTTTGACTGGCGTGTTTAGCGCGCAAAGTGTTGATTTCAGCGCATTTTTGTCGGGACGCAGTGCCGTGTGGTCAGCGAGCATTGGTCTGTTGCAGCCTATTTTTACTGGGGGTGCCTTGCAGGCCAGACTTGATTTTGCAAACGCTCAGCAGCAAGAGGTCTTGGGTAACTATGTCAAGACCATTCGGGTAGCCTTTGGTGAAGTCAGTGATGCCCTGGTGTCGGTCAGTCAAACGCTTGAAACCGAGCAGTTTTTAACGCAACAAGTGCAGGCCGCGACCAAGGCGCAAGAGTTGGCCGCCTTGCGCTATGAAGCGGGTTATGTAGACTACCTCAACGTCCTGGAAGCGCAGCGCGCTGCGAACGAAGCGAACTTGGCGTTTGTCATTAATCGCTCGTTGCGGCTGCAGGCTGGAATCGATTTATTCAAGGCACTTGGCGGCGGCTGGGCAGTTAGTCCATAATCGCGCATCAAGATAATTCATCATCATTGACGAGGGATCGCCCCATGAATGAAGCAGTAGAAAAACAATACAACCCGCGTACGACCATTACGCCTGAGCAATTGGCTACGTACACAGAGCTCGGTGCTCGGTCGAGTCAAGCAGCGCGTGAGCGGTTCAAAGGGGTGTATGACTTACGCTATGGGACGGGTCCGCTTGAGACGGCTGATTTTTTTCATTGCGGTCAGCCTAATGCACCTGTCATGGTTTTCTTTCATGGGGGTTATTGGCGAGCTCGCGATAAAAAGGACTATTCCTTTGTTGTGAACGGAGTATTGCCCTTGGGTTGCTCGGTCGTTGTGATGAACTACGACCTGTGCCCAGCCGTGACGGTTGCCCAGATTGTTGATCAAACGCGTCGTGGGCTGCAGTGGGTGGCTCAGCAGGCGGCTGCTTGGGGCGTGGATGGCAATAAGATATTGGTGTCGGGTCACTCGGCGGGCGCACATATTATTGCTGCGACTCTGGCGCAGACCGGTGCTGATTTTCAGTTAAAGCAACACGCGATCAAAAAGGCCTACCTAATTAGTGGCGTGTTCGATGTCGAGCCCGTGCTGGAAATCAGCGTGAACGAGGAGGTCCATTTAAAACCTGCCGACGTACTTGCCTTGAGCCCTGTGAGACACCCTTTTGCAGCGAACGTGGATTATGAAGTTGTGGTGGGCGGTGCGGAGCCTCGCGACTGGATTGGTGAGTCAACTCGGATGGCTGCGCACTTAAAGTCTATGGGCTGTCGTGTCGGGCTGCATGAATTGCCTGGTTTAAACCATTATTCTGTCTTGCATGAAATGGATAGCCCAGCAGGCTACATCTCTAAACTCGTTGCCCGAGACCTAAAAACGCTTTAATTTGAATTATGATGTGGATCTGATTTTAGGTAAACCACGTGGATACTGTTGACCAAAAAATAGATGCACTCGATCTCGGCGCTTCAATGCGCGTCGAGCTGGGGATGCTTTTGCGTCAAGCACGACTGAAGCAGCAAAAAGAGATCGGAGATGTTGCCAAGCGCTTGATACTCTCGCCGAGTCAACTGCTCAACCTTGAGGCGGGCACGATGGATTCTTTTCATCATGAGCGCCGTTATGTGCATGCGCTCAAAGGCTACTTGTTTTATCTGGGCCTCAGCCGCGATTTGATTATCAATGACAAGTTGCAGCTACTCGAGACTGCGAGTCTGCAGGCCGTTGCGTCATCCGCCTCAGGTGTTGCGCGCTTGTACAAGGCCGGGCATGGGCCTGCACCGGTGGACGCGAAGACACAAAAGCAGCGTATCTTAATTGTGGCAGGCACTGTTGCTGCGATCTTTGGGATTGTCGTGCTCGCGCTTATCGTGGGCGGTGGATGGCTGAGTGGTTCCGAGAACTCTGAAGCTGAACAAGCGTTAGTGTCTGATTCGGATAAGACCGTGGCGACGGCGGGCTCAGCATCACAAGATGCCGTGGTGTCAGCCGCGTCGCCGAGCGCTCAAGCTGCGCAGGCAGCCACCGTTGCCGCGACATCAACCGGTGCAGAGGGTAAGGTGCCTGAACCCTCCGCAGCAACGGCAAGCCCAGCCCTAGCTTCAGCCGCTAATCAAGTTCCTACGCCAGCCCCCACGCCCGCTGCCCCGGCATCATCAGTTGCCGTCGACCAGCCTGCCACAGGCACTACCTCAAATCCATTTGAAAATTTGAAGAGTACAACGCTGCGGATTGTATTCGTCGGCGAGTGTTGGGCCTCGCTCATCACGACAGATGGCCGCCGTAATGAGCGCATCTTTCAGGCGGGTCAGTCAATCGATGTCGAGCTCGACCGAGTCGCATCGTTGACGATTGGAAATAGCCCGCAAGCGAAACTGCAGGTAGGTTCCAAGCCTCTGGATGTAGCCAAGAGTGGTGCGGTGACCGGCAACGTCGCGCGACTAAACCAAGCAATATTGCAAAAATTAGCGAAGCAGTAACACAACGCTATTTAAGAATATCAAGTAAGTTTGAAAACCCATCCGTCCACGCCTTAAAGCCTGGGCGCGGCTCCAACTTCACGCTACCTTGCAGTTCTTTCGGCAGCGTTGCGGCACGCTCGGGTGACATCAGCAACACCCAAATTGTGTGACGGCAAAAGGGTTCGGCCGGATTGCGCGCAAGGTTATACATCAGGGCGACTTTGTCGTAATGTTGTCCTATAGCAGCCATGACAGGTTGCAGATCCAAGTATTGATTGGTGATGTGCACCGCTAGAATCCCGTCCGCTTTCATGTGACCGAAATAGATCTTCATGGCCTCGAGCGTTAGCAGATGTGTTGGGATCGAGTCACCAGAAAACGCGTCCATGGCGAGCAAGTCAAAATTCTGGGGCGATTCGCGCTCTAACATCAAACGACCATCACCAAGAACAGATACCATTTTGGCAGGGCTGTCGCTGAGGTATGTAAATTCGCTGCGCGCGACATCTACAACCTGGTCATTGATTTCGTACATGCGCATTTCATTGCCTGCGCGCCCGTAGGTGGCAAGCGTACCAACACCCAAACCAACGATTCCAATTTTCTGTGACTGCGCGCTACTCAAACTATTTAATGCGAGACCGACCCCAGATTGCGGACAGTAATAAGCGGTCGGTTTGCGGCGTAAGGC
This sequence comes from uncultured beta proteobacterium, assembly GCA_903958565.1. Lineage (GTDB taxonomy): Bacteria > Pseudomonadota > Gammaproteobacteria > Burkholderiales > Burkholderiaceae_B > Zwartia. The sequence goes on along the minus strand of CAJBTJ010000146.1, from coordinate 1,132 downwards.
GTCATCGAGATATTGTTCGCCGTGAATAATATTCCCATGGCGCATGATGCGTTTGATGCCATGCGCGGTGGGTACATCTTCCACACGTAACTGGCTATAGAAATTGCGCATGACCACTCGATAGCCAGTGACGTACTCAAGCGAGAGGTGAATCAGTCGGGCGCTGTAGAGTACTAACGCGATCGCAATCGCGATGCGTAATGCCTTTGGGCTTTCCCGCCAGACTACAATCGTGGTCAAGGCTGCGCAAAGAAACAACCCAATCGGTAATTCAAAATACGCATTGAAAATGACGGGTGCAATGAGCCCGACAAAGGTTCCGCCGAGTGCACCTCCGACAGAGAGCATGAGATAGAACAGGGTGAGATGTCGCACCGGAGGCTTGCGACGCACGAGTTCTCCGTGACACACCATACAAAATACAAAAAGTGAAATAGAAAGTAGCGCTACCATAACGGGAACGCTCTGGCCGTTGGTCATCACGAAGTCCACCGTGAGTAACGCAATCGGTAGCGCGATGAGAAAGGCTGAACGGACGTAGTAGCGTGGCGCGTCAAAGCACAGGATGAAGCTCAGCAAGTAGATGCTGAGTGGCAACACCCAAAGGAACGGCACAGGCGCAACATCGTTTGTCAACTGTTGTGTCAATGTTAAGAGCAGAATCGATGCGGTGGCAGCAAGGCCGATCCATAGTACGCATTCGCCAAAGGATGGGCGCGCAGCGGGAGTCGTATCTACTTGTTTTGTGGTTTGTTTAGAGGCGTGGCTTTTCCAGACAACGAGCCCAGTTAACAGCGCCCCCAGGGCGAATATGGCATAGCCGATAGACCACATATTGGCTTGATGTTGAACCCCAAAAAAGGGCTCAATCACGACGGGATAGGAGAGCAGTGCCAGCATGGAGGCGAGGTTTGACAGAGCGTAAAGCCGGTAAGGCTTGATCTCTGTGCCTGTTTTTGTGAAGGCTAAGGCGTACCAGGCTTGCATCAGCGGACCGGTTGTGGACAACATCAGATAGGGCGCGCCAACGGCGATCGTGAGCACAATAAAGACTGCCCAACTTGGATCTGTCAGTGCATCACCTTTCCAGGTCGGGTCTGCTGCGACAGGCAGCATGAGTAAGCTTAAGGCG
>CAJBTJ010000145.1 GCA_903958565.1 uncultured beta proteobacterium | reverse complement strand
TGTTGCGTCGTCAGATGGTGCGTCAGTTCCGCAAGCCCTTGGTAATCTTGACCCCCAAATCATTGCTGCGCAATAAAGACGCCGGTTCGCCGATGTCCGATTTGTCGAGTGGTCGCTTCCGCCCGATCATTGCTGAGGTCGATGACAAGATCAACGCGGCCTCGGTCAAGCGGGTGCTTGTTTGTTCGGGTAAGGTTTATTACGACTTGATCAATGGTCGTAAAGAGCGCAAGGACAACACCGTTGCCATCATTCGTGCCGAGCAGTTGTATCCGTTCGCACATAAAACCTTCGAGGCTGAATTACGCAAGTACCCAAAAGCCACCGAAGTAGTGTGGGTGCAGGATGAGCCGCAGAACCAAGGCTCCTGGTTCTATGTGCAGCACCACCTCTACCAGAATATGTCGAGCGGTCAAAAACTCGGTTATGCGGGACGTGTTGCTTCGGCATCGCCTGCTGTCGGTTATTTGGCTAAGCATCTTGAACAACAGAAGGCGCTGGTTGAACAAGCTTTCGGTAAGTTCAAGTCGTTCATGCTGACCAAGTAATCCAAATAATCGAATCTATCCAATTACGGAAAAAATATAATGGCAATCACAAACGTCGTTGTTCCGCAGTTATCCGAATCAGTGTCCGAAGCGACACTACTCACCTGGAAAAAACAACCAGGACAAGCGGTCGAAGCGGACGAGATCTTGATCGAGGTCGAGACGGACAAAGTCGTACTCGAAGTACCTGCACCAGCCTCAGGCGTACTGTCTGAAATCGTTAAAGCGAATGGCAGCATGGTGACTTCGGGTGAAGTCCTTGCTCGAATTGATACAGAAGGCAAAGCAGCGGCACCTACTGCCGCGCCGGCTGCTGCGGTAGCCGCTCCGGTAGCCGCCGCAGCTGCGCCAGCGCCTACTGGAGCCTCGGGCGCGATTGCATCGCCTGCCGCTTCGAAGATTCTCGCTGACAAAGGTGTGTCGGCGGCCTCGGTCGCTGGCTCAGGTCGTGATGGTCGTATTACAAAAGGCGATGCGCTGAATGCATCGACTGCGTCGGTGGCTCCCGCGGCAAAAGCTGCGCCCTTGGCCAACCCAAGCGTGCCCATGACACAATCGCTCGATGGTCGCCCAGAGCAGCGTGTGCCCATGAGCCGTCTGCGCGCACGTGTGGCCGAGCGTTTGTTGCAGTCACAACAAGACAACGCGATTCTGACGACGTTCAACGAAGTCAATATGCAGGCAGTGATTGATCTGCGTAATCTATACAAAGACAAGTTCGAGAAAGAGCACGGTGTGAAGCTCGGCTTCATGTCCTTCTTTGTGAAGGCTGCGGTCGCAGCGCTCAAGCGTTACCCCTTACTGAACGCCTCTGTTGATGGTAAAGACATCATCTATCACGGCTACTTCGATATCGGTATCGCAGTGGGTAGTCCACGTGGCTTGGTCGTGCCGATTCTGCGTAATGCAGATCAACTATCGATTGCCGATATTGAAAAGACAATTGCTGACTTCGGTAAGCGTGCAGGCGAAGGCAAGCTGGGGATTGAAGAAATGACCGGCGGTACGTTCTCAATTTCGAATGGTGGTGTGTTCGGTTCGATGTTGTCGACCCCAATTATCAACCCACCACAGTCCGCTATTTTGGGCGTGCATGCGACGAAAGAGCGTGCGGTTGTTGAAAAGGGTCAGATCGTCATTCGCCCGATCAACTATTTAGCAATGTCTTATGACCATCGCATCATCGACGGTCGCGAAGCGGTGTTGGGTCTGGTCGCAATGAAAGAAGCGCTCGAAGACCCACAGCGTCTGCTGCTCGAAATCTAAGCTTGGGATACTTATGTCTTCAAATCAATTTGATGTAGTCGTTATTGGTGCAGGACCAGGTGGCTATATCGCCGCGATTCGCGCCGCACAGTTGGGTATGTCGGTCGCGTGTATTGATGCATGGCAGAACGGTAAGGGTGGTCCCGCTCCTGGTGGCACCTGCACCAACGTGGGCTGTATTCCTTCCAAGGCGTTGTTGCAGTCGTCCGAGCATTTTGAACAAGCGAACCACCACTTTGCCGAGCACGGCATTGAAGTCAAGGGCGTGTCCCTGAAGCTCGACAAAATGGTCGGTCGTAAAAATGATGTCGTCAAGCAAAACAACGACGGCATTTTGTATCTTTTGAAAAAAAATAAAGTCACTTTCTTCCACGGCAAAGGTGCTTTTGCGGGCCAAGTCGATGGTGGTTGGGCAATTAAAGTGTCCGGCACCACGACGGCGGATCTCGTGGGCAAGCATGTTGTGATCGCGACGGGTTCTTCGGCGCGCGAACTACCAGGCTTGCCATTCGATGAGCAACAGATCCTGTCCAACGACGGCGCACTCAATATTGGTGCCGTACCCAAGAAGCTTGGCGTGATTGGTGCGGGCGTGATTGGTCTGGAGATGGGCAGTGTGTGGCGTCGCCTCGGTGCTGAAGTGACCGTACTCGAAGCCATGCCTGAGTTTCTGGCGGCCGTCGATACGCAGGTTGCAAAAGAGGCGTACAAAATTTTCACCAAGCAAGGCTTGTCGATTCATATGGGCGTCAAGCTCGGTGAAATAAAAGCGACCGCCAAGCAAGTCACAGTGCCGTATACCGACGCCGCCGGCGCTGAGCAAAAACTAGTTGTTGATAAGCTGATCGTGTCGATTGGTCGCGTGCCTTACACGGGCGGACTGAATCCTGATGCGGTGGGACTCAAGCTAGACGAGCGTGGCTTCGTCGTCGTGGATGGTGATTGCAAAACTAACCTGACCAACGTTTGGGCGGTCGGTGATGTGGTGCGTGGCCCGATGCTCGCGCACAAGGCAGAAGAAGAGGGCGTCGCTGTTGCTGAACGTATCGGCGGGCAACACGGTCATGTCAACTTCAACACTATTCCTTGGGTGATCTACACCTCGCCCGAGATTTCTTGGGTTGGTCAGACCGAGCAGCAACTCAAGGCCTCAGGTCGTGCGTACAAGGCGGGTAGTTTCCCGTTCTTGGCCAACGGTCGTGCGCGTGCCTTGGGTGATACAACCGGCTTTGTGAAGATCTTGGCTGATGCGACAACCGATGAAGTACTGGGCGTACATATTATTGGCCCGATGGCTTCTGAGTTGATTGCCGAGGCCGTCACCATTATGGAGTTCCGTGGTGCAGCTGAAGATATCGCTCGGATCTGTCATGCACATCCCACCTTGTCGGAGTCCATGAAAGAAGCTGCGTTAGCTGTTGATAAACGCGCACTTAATTTCTGAAGCTTTTTTGAACGTCCTTCAATACTATGAGAGCAGTCTGGCTGAACGCGGTTATCAGCCAGACCACGCGCAACGCACGGCGACTGAGCGCCTGCAAAAATACTTTGATGATTGGATTGCCTTCAAAAGCGATCGGTCGAGTGCGCTCAAGCGCTTGATCAAGCGTCCCGAGGTGCCTCGCGGTGTGTATCTGTGGGGTGGTGTCGGACGTGGGAAAAGTTTTTTGATGGATGCGTTTTATGCAACCGTCCCTGTCACGCGTAAGACTCGTTTGCATTTTCATGAGTTCATGCGCAGCGTACATCGGCAGCTCGAT
>CAJBTJ010000144.1 GCA_903958565.1 uncultured beta proteobacterium | reverse complement strand
TTTACCAATCATCGAGAGTAGCTATTCGCCACGCATACAAAACGGTCTGAATCCTGCTGGACTCTGGGGATTGATGCCCGTCGCCGCAAAACACTTAGATCTCGTGCGCGATGAGTTCAAAGATGAACGTCGGGACATCATCCGCTCGACACAGGCCGCGTTAGACCTACTTCAAGAGCTCCACAAGCAGTTCGGCGACTGGAATCTTGCCTTGGCCGCCTATAACTGGGGGCCAGGCAATGTTTCTCGAGCCATCAGCAGTAACGCAAGGCGCAAAGTGGCTGGCACCTACGACATGCTCGCCATGCCTAGGGAGACGCAAGTCTTTGTTCCAAAACTGTTCGCCCTGCGCGACATCATCGCGCGTCCTGAGGCCTATCAAATAACATTACCAGAAATACTCGATACGCCCTACTTCGAGATTGTTCCTGTTGCGCAAACGATCGACATAAAAGTTGCCGTTGAGCTCGCCGATATGTCGATGTACGATTTCATCAACCTCAATCCCGCCTACAACAAACCCGTGATTGTGGGCAGTCCTACCCAAACGATCTTATTGCCGATCGATCAAGCCAAAAAGTTTCGTGCGAATTTGAATCTGAGAAAAGAACCCCTTTCAGAATTCACGTCCATCCTGCTAGAGACCCCAGAAACGCCCGAGAGTCTCGCACGAACATGGAAGGTAGATGCAGCACGCATTCGACAAATCAATCAGAAACGCTGGGGAGAGCGCCTGAAGGTTGGGACAGTTATTCTTCTGCCGATTCCCAGCGGACAGCGCCTTTGATCGGTTTTTGTCTCGCCTGAACCTTGGCGCGCACTCTACTGAGCGCGGGTGATAGCGAACACATGCGGCGTTTTGCGCATCAATACCGCCCGAGCATCAATTGCCGCGTTAGACGAATCCATCCAGGACTGCATGAAGGTTAAATACGCGCTATGACCGATCGCAGCAAAATCAGGTAAATCACGAAGCCTGTCCCCACGCGTGGCAGCTTGAAGCAGGTCGCGCTTCACAATCATGTCAAATAGGCATTCGTAATCATTCACAAAGGAGTAGCCTGTCTTTAAAGAGCACGCCTCAAGATCTTTTCGAGCTTGGGGACTCAGGGTCGGGCGCGCTTCTGCATCTCGCATCACATCCACGCCTCGCGCAAGTTCCTCACCAGAAAAACGACCAATAGACAACCCATCCACCGTCAGGTTAAAGCGTGCTTGTTCTTCTAGACCACTCACACGCCAAACAAGCGAGCGCAGAGCGTCGAGCTCGGCACTTGCAACGGACTTGATTTGGGTCTGACTGAGAACGAAAGGAACGGGCGGTAATGCCATCCCAATATCGACCGTGACACTTTTTCCTCGTCCCACTGTCGTCTGGAACTTGATCGATTTCTTTTCACCCAAGCCCGCTGGAAAAAATTGGGATTCAACGTTGGTGTCCGATACAGTGCTCTGAACAACCGCAGGTGCCAAGTTCGCACCAATCTGCCTAAGGAACTCCACCGCCATCAAGGCATGGCCTAAGGCACTGGGATGAATACGATCAGGAATCAACTTAATATCAGGCGAGGCAGCCGTCAGTGCAAGTGCCTTCTTGAGTGGCTGTTGCCATTGCACCTTTAAAACATCTGCCTCCACCGCTTGCGCCTGCATGGCAGAAACAAGTCGTTCGAGTTGGTTTTGTCGATCAATCAATTTAGAGGGAGACGTCACACCGGCCACGTTAGCAGGACTCGGTTCAACCCAAATAATGCGCTTGACGCCACCTTCTCGTAAGCGTGCGATTATCGTTTGGATATTTTTAACAAATGCGGCATGCGGACTATTGGGAGGATAGGCGGCATCATTCATCCCAAAATTAATCACGACAACCGTGGGGCGATGCACGAGAACATCACGATCTAAACGATTAAGACCGTCCCACGCCGAATGTCCACCGATCCCCGCATTGATAAAAGTCAGATCTAAATCAGGGCGCCGCAATAGAAAAAACGTTTCGATATAGCGTCCATAGGTGTAAGCCGCCGTAATACTGTCACCTAGCCATACGATGCGGTCTCCATGCTTGAACGCTAACGGA
>CAJBTJ010000143.1 GCA_903958565.1 uncultured beta proteobacterium | reverse complement strand
TTGTCGAAGAAATTTGCTGGGCAGGTATCGTCTCAGTACCCAAAGGGCAATCTGAAGCAGCGCGTTCTACGGGCCTAAACTGGCTTCAAAGCATGCTTTATGTTGTATTACCCCAAGCGGTTCGTTTAACCGTTGCTCCGCTGACCAATCGCGTCATCGCAATCACAAAGAGCACTGCGCTGGGATCAGTCGTGGGGTTGAGCGAAGTCTTGAGCAATTCCCAATCTGCAATGAGCAATTCCGGCAATGCGACGCCCCTCATGATGGGTGCGATTGGCTGTCTCATTATCTTTATACCCGTTGTGATCTTAGGTCGCTGGACTGAAACGCGTTTCCGCTGGAAGCAATAGAGATACTCATGGACGCGATACTTAATAATTTCTTCAATATCCCGATCTATATTCAGGTCGCCCCTTTTCTGCTGCAAGGTCTACTCAACACCCTGTTGCTCTCGGCGCTCGTGATTCCCTTTGGACTCGCCGCTGGGTTGCTGGTCGGTGTGCTTTCCATCACCCTCAAAAATCGCTGGGCACGCGGAGCACTTGCTTTATATATCGATGTCTTTCGCGCCCTTCCCCCACTCGTGCTCTTGATATTTGTGTATTACGGCACGCCATTTTTGGGGTTAGAACTACCCAAGCTCTTGGCCATCGTGATCGGCTTCATGCTGAACAACTCCTCGTACTACGGCGAAATATTTCGTGCCGGACTCGAAAGTGTGTCGAACGGTCAGATTGAAGCAGCTCGCTCAACCGGTCTCTCTAGAACACAAACCCTTCTCTATATCCAAATTCCTCAGGCAACCCGCAACGTCATGCCGGACCTGATCAGCAACACGATTGAAGTCATCAAACTGACTACCCTTGCTAGCGCTGTGGCAATGCCTGAACTTTTGCGGGTCGCACGCGACGCGCAATCACTGGTCTACAACCCCTCTCCTATCGTCTTGGCAGCCATCTTCTACCTCGTCCTGCTCTGGCCGCTGGTGCGCCTGTTAAGCCGTTTCGAGCATAAGAAAATGGGTGGCGGGCATTAGAGTCTGGCATTGGTGGACAAACAGGCCAAATAGTTAGTTACCATTTAAAACAATTAAAATGTAGACTTGTAAGGTCGCGAACGTAGAGAATTCGTAGTCATCAATCTTATGTATTTGATTTATGCCTACCATTAGTTCTTTTTATGGCATCCTGATTCGGATGTTTTTTAACGATCATTCACCTCCCCACTTTCATGTTGAGTATGCTGAATTTAAAGCGACCATAAACATTATTACTTTAGAGGTTTCATGCGGGACGCTTCCTCGAAGAGCTCAGGAGTTGGTTTCCGATTGGGCAAAGCTGCATCAGGCAGAGCTACTAGATGATTGGAATCTTTGCATGTCAAAATGCCAACCCAAACCGATAGATCCATTAATTTGAGCCTTTTATGTATTGGGACATTACAAATATCGAATTACTTGAACACCTAAAGCTAAAGGTGACGTTTTTCGATGGCTTAACTGGAATCGTTCAATTTGAACCATCCCACCTAACAGGCGTATTCGCCTCCCTGAAGGATCCTGCATTTTTCGGGAAAGCTCACATCGATTCCGGTGCAGTGGCCTGGCCAGGCGGTCTTGATCTCGCGCCAGACGCAATGCATCAAGAAATTAAAAATCACGGGATATGGATACTGCGATAGTGTCGGGCATCCACAGTCAACCAATACGACAACTCAAAACACACACCATGAAAATCCTTGTCGCCCGCATGAACCACGAGACCAACACGTTCTCGCCTATTGCCACCCCTTTAAAGTCCTTTGGTGATGACGGTCCGTTGTATGGCAAAGAAGCCTACGCCGCGTCAAAAAATACCCGAACGGGGATTGCTGCATTCATCGATGTGCTGGAAGCTGCAGGTCACGAAGTCGTTGTAGCCTGCTCGGCCACGGCAAATCCTAGCGGCACAGTTTGTGCGAAAGCCTACACACACTTAAGTGACACGATCGTCGCCGCTGCGCAAGGCTGTGATGCCGTCGCCTTAGACCTGCACGGCGCGATGGTGGCGGAAAATTCTGACGATGGTGAAGGCGATTTGCTCGAACGTGTGCGCGCTGCCCTGCCGCATGCGCCGATTGCCGTCGCGCTTGATCTGCACGGCAAGATGACCGACAAGATCATCAACAATAGCGATATCGTCATTAGCTTTAAAACCTATCCCCACGTCGATATGTACGAGACCGGCGCCCATGCAGGCCGCCTCTTGGTCGACATGATCAATCACAAAATCAAACCAACAATTGCCTGGCGCCGTCTTCCACTCATTTTAAATACGCTGTGTAGCCGAACAGATCAGGGTCCGATGCATGAAGCCGTCAAACTTGCACAAGTGGCCGAAAAAAAGGGTATGCTCGGCGCATCGGTACTGGCAGGCTTTGCACTCGCAGACATCGCAGCGCCCTGTATTAGCGTTGTCGTCGTGAGCAATAATGATCAAGCAGCTGCCGAAGCCGCAGCACATGAGATTGCCGATTACATCTGGCAGAATCGCGAAGGCTTCATCTACCAAAACGAGCCTCTCGCACATTCGATTGCGCGTGCGAAAGACCTCGCAACCGAGCCAGGTGCGGGCCCTGTCCTACTGCTCGATCACGGCGACAACTGTATGTCTGGCGGCACCTGTGACGATATGAATGTCTTGCACGAAGCCCTCAAGCAAGGGCTGCAAGACATCGTGGTGGGCCCTATTTGCGACCCAGAGGCCGTTGAACAGCTCATTAAAGCGGGCTTGAACGCAACAGTCACTCTTTCTATCGGTGATAAAGTCCCACTTACGCAACTGGGCATCACAAATCCGCCACGCCCCTTGACTGGAGTGGTCTCCAGAATCACTGACGGCCAATATGTCGTGTCTGGTCCCACCTACACCGGACAACGCATCCACATGGGCCGCACCGTATGCTTTGACACGCCACAAGCTAAGATCATGGTCACCGAGACCCCGCAAGAGCATTGGGATCTGGGCATCTTCAGCCATATTGGCATCGACGCAACCAAACATCGCTTTGTACTGCTGAAATCTCGGATGTATTGTCGACCGGTGTTTGTGCCCATCGCCAAAGCACTCGTCGAGTGCGATGGCGGCGGCGTGACCGGCGCAGACTACTCTCGCTTCCCGTACAAGAAGCTTACCCGCCCCGTGTATCCGTTTGATGCAGAGACACGTTGGGGTACGAGTTAGTTACCAGGAGGCTTCTCAAGCTGCTGCATGATTTGATCGATCGAGAAGCTTGCTGCTTTTTGGCGTGGTGGAAACTCTTTAAAGGTTGAGTAAAACTGCGCCACCATTTCCTGTGCAGGGACAAACAAGAACGCATGGTCAATCAACCAATCGTAGTAAGTATTGGATGTTTGATCCGCACGCTCGTAGGGATCTAAG
>CAJBTJ010000142.1 GCA_903958565.1 uncultured beta proteobacterium | reverse complement strand
GCCAGCAGGTTGAAGAGTTCAACCGAGCTGTTCTCACCGAACGACAAGTGCGGGTAGTCGCTGCCCCAGATCAGACGATCGGGTGCGGCTTTGATTAGTGCTTTGGCCATCGGGTCCGCATCGGTGAAGTTTGGCACTTTTGACATGCGATATGTGCCGGTGAATTTCACATGCGCGAGGCGGTCGCCGTGATTGACGAGCTCGAGCAAGGCTTTGAAGCCCGGAGCATCCGCGCCGTCTTTGGCTAGGTTCATGCCCATGTGCGCCATCGAGAAAGGAATCTTCAAGGTCTTCATGAAGGGAATCATCTCGGTGGTGAGCCAACCGGGCAACAAGAAATCTAAATGCCAGCCGATCTCTTTGCAGCGTGCGGCGATCTTTTCAATACGTGGTTGCATCTTCTTCGACAGGCCTGGTTCCATTGGATGGATGGGGCTGTAGTTGATCCGCACGCCACGCACCCCTAGCTTGTCCATTTCTGCGAGCAAGGAATCAGGCGCATCTTCATCAATGTCTACGATGCCACGACAAGCACCGGTGCCAACTTCTTTCATGGCGTCGAGCATGCAGCTGTTGTCACGTCCGTAGGCACTGGGCTGCACGAACACATAGCGTGTAAGACCAAGGTGCTTGGCGAGCTGCAGGTATTCAGACAAGGGTGCTAGCGGAGGCGCATAGCGCAACTGATCCGGACCAAACGGATAGTTGTCGGGCGAACCAAAGACATGAAAATGCGCGTCGCAAGCGTTTGCGGGTGCGGTGAAAGCAACTTTTTCGTTTAAATCAAAAGACACGAGACAGACTCCAGCTTCTTAGGTGGTGAATCACTTGGGTGGTGAATGAGTACGTACAGAATTATTTTTTAATGTCGCCAATGAGGGCACGCAAAGCCGCAGCGTCTTTACTTGCTGCTGCAGCTAAGTAGGTGGTGTCGCTGCCAGCGATCAGAAAGCGTGCGCCTAAGCCAATTAATTGGGTTTGTAGTTCAGCGTCACCGCGAATCCCGCCGATACCCATGGCAATGCCGTGCTTTTTACAGGCCTGTGCAACGGTCTGATAGGCTTCGAGCAGTTTGGGGTGGCGCAATTGGCCAGGGATGCCCATCTCGGTACACAAGTCGTTTGAGCCGATTAACAGCATGTCGACACCTGGGACGGCCGCGATGGCATCCGCATTCGCAATGCCTTCAGGCGTCTCGAGCATGATGACGACCATGTTGTCTGCATTGCCTGCCTCATTGACTTGTGCAAGTGGCATGGCCTTATAAGCTGTTGCAGGCCCAGCACCCATGACAGAACGGTGTCCGACCGGCGGATACTTGGCATACGAAACGATTGCAGCCGCTTGCTCGGGCGTATTGACGTGCGGCAGGATCACACCTTGCGCACCACCATCAAGCGCGCGCGAAATATCCTGACCCAGATGACCGGGTACGCGTACAAGAGGTGTCACGCCGTAGGTAATGGCCGTGATGCAAATCGCAGAGGTTGCCTCAAAACCGATGGGGCTGTGTTCCATATCGACATACAGACAGTCAAAGCCGGCAGCGCCGACCAGTGGGCCGATATCGACGGTGCGAGCCTGACGCAGGCCCATACAAAGGGAGACTTCACCTGCGGCGAGTCGTTGTTTAAGTTTGTTTTCCATCTGGGTGATTCCTGTGTTGCGCTGATGTTGTACTTACTCAACCGTAATGTTGGCGCGCGCGATCACTTCGGACCAGAGTGTGATCTCGCCTTGAACCATCTTGGTAAAGACCGCTGAGGTGGTGGAAATAGGACGGACACCGGCGCCGGTAAAGACCGATATGACTTTAGGTGTGGCAACGGCTTTAGCGATTTCTTTTTGCATGCGCTCGATGATCGCGGGTGGCGTACCGGCGGGGGCCATCATGCCAAACCAATACATCATCTTGTAATGAGGAAAGCCCGCTTCAGCGAACGTGGGCACGTTAGGCATCGCGGGGTGACGGGTCTCGCCGCTGACAGCTAAACCAAGCAGGCGATTGTCTTTGATGTAGGCTGAAGTGGACCCGGTGCTGCCGATGGCAATATCCACCCTGCCTGCGGCGACGTCAATCATCGCTGCTGCAATGCCTTTGAAGGGGATGTGCACGAGCTGAGCCTTGTTTTGCATCAAAAAGGCTTCCATGGCGAGATGGGCGGAAGAGCCCTGCCCGCCAGACCCAAAGTTGAGTTTGCCAGGATTTGCGCGCGCGAAATCGATGGTTTCTTTCAGTGTCTTGGTATCAAGAGTGGGACGTGCGACCAAGACAGCTGGGCCATCCGCAAGCAGCGAAACCTGAATGATTTCTTTAGGGTTGTAGGGTAGTTTTTTATACAGTGCAGCCGAGACAGCGAAGGAATTGTCGGTGACTAAAAAGGTGTAACCGTCAGCGGGTGCTTTGGCCACGGTATCGGTGCCGAGTGTGCTGCCAGCGCCGCCTTTGTTTTCCACAATAACGGTTTGGCCAAGTTGGGCCGAGAGTTCTGCACCGACTGTGCGGGCTGCGGTGTCAGTAAAGGACCCGGGGGCGAACGGCACCACTATGCGGATCGGTTTGGTAGGCCAGGCGGCTTGCGCATGCGCACTGTGCATCGTGACCGAAAGTGTTGCGGCAGCGGTAAGGGCGGTAAGCGACAAGTTGCGGACAAGACGTTTGAAGGCGTGTGCTGATTGCATGGCAGGTCTCCGAATTTAAAATAGTTCTAATATCGTAAGAAACTATTATCCGATAAAATCTTCGCAAAGTCATGCCCGCCTACAATCACTTGTGAAAAACGTTAGGACACGCAGTGCGCAATGAGTAGCCTCGAAAAAATGCTGGGTTTGCTGGGCGTCTTCACGACAGAACGCCCGATTTGGTCGTCGGAAGACTTGATCCAGCATTCTGGCGCGCCCGCATCGACTTGCTACCGGTATCTGAAGGTGTTGCATACCTCGGGTTATTTGGCTCGCGTGGCGAATGGCTCGTATGTGCTGGGCCCGCGCATTATGGAACTGGATCGCGTCTCGCGCGAGAGCGATCCGGTCTATATCGCGGGCTCACCCGTCGGACAACGCTTAACCCACGACACTGGGCATAGCTCTTTGTTGTGTATCCTATTTAGCGACTCAGTGATGTGTGTGCAGCAGGCGCGCGGACGTAATGTACCGGCGGGCTTATTTACCCGTGGTCAGCGTCGTCCCTTGGTGGCGGGTGCTTCCGCTAAAAGCATTCTGGCGCATTTGCCGATGCATCAATTGCGGATTTTGTATGCGCGTCACGCGGAAGCGATTGGCTCCGTCGGGCTGGGAGCTGATTGGGAAGCGTTTAAATCTTCGCTCAAGCAAATCCGTCAGCAAGGTTATTGCATGACGGTGGGAGATTACAACGCCGGCATCATGTCGATTGCGGCACCACTGTTTAACCAGGAAGGTGAGGTGCTTGGTAGCCTTGCCTTGGCAGCATCCAACAAGACGCTACGCTGCGAGTCGTTTCGCGACTTTGCGCCCGTGGTCATGCAAGCCGCGCAAGAAGTGAGTGCGCAGATTGCTTCAAATGAAGACATCGTTGCACTGCCTGCCCGCGCGTTAGGGTAGTGTCTGCGCGCTACTTTTTACCCTATTTCTTACCCACCGCCTGCATCGCATATTGCGCAGTCACCTGAATCGATGACAACACGGGCTTGCCCCATTGCTTGGTCAGCGGATCCACCACATTTAATGTCGGTAATTGTGAGCACGCAATAAACATAGCGTCGACATCGCCTTTGCATAAGGGCTTGGCGCGATCATCCACTTGGTTTTCTGTAATCTGACCCAGCGCCACGACATCTGCTGCGTAAAAGCTATCAAAGTGCGACACCTCAATGTCACCGGACTGCAGAAACGCACGCAGACGAATGTTGACGTCATCTTGATACGGTGTCAGCAGCGCAATGTTTTGCGCACCGATGGCTTGCAAGGCTTGCACCATCGAGCGTGCGGTCGTGACAACCGGTTTGCCCGTGGTGTCTGACAAACGTTCGGCGATCTCGGCATCACCTTTAGGACCGAGGATAAAGCCGGCGGCTGTACAACCATAGGCAATGACATCGACAGGCGATTCGTTGAATTGTTTGGCCAGTTCAACCGCCGCTTCTTTGTAGGCGGGCAGTGTTTCCTCGGTGAGCAGACCTTTGCCGCGCGGGATGCGCAGCGTGCGTACGGTCGAGCCTTCGGGCAGCCAGCCAAGTAGTTCGCCTTCCATGGTCGTGTTGTTGATCGGGACCATCAAACCCACGCGGATAGGTTTGCCGGCTAAGCGCGCGCCGGCTGAGAGGCCGTGTGTCGTTGCTGTAGTGGTTGCTGTGCTCATAAAAATCCTTTCCGTTTCTGTGTGATCGTGAGTGATTATTTCAACGGCTTCAACGGTGGCTCGGTGCCATCAGGCAGCGGGATCTGTGCGGTGTTCAGCACCATCGCGATCATGCTGTAGTAGCCGGTGAGTGCTAGTGCATCGAGAACGCCAGGGCGTCCGAAGGCGGCGACGGCTTGATCGTAGATTACGTCGCTCGGGTGGCCTTGTGTCAGGCACTCTTTTGCGAGAATGTGCAAAGTGCGTTGCTCGGCAGACAAGCTCGCAGGTGTCTCGCCTCGCGCCAAGGCTTTGATGATGTCGTCGGCCAGATCCGTTGTGTTGCGTGCGATGCGCTCATGCGCAAACCATTCGTACTGGCAGTTCCAGTGACGGGCCACGGTGAGTACGATCAATTCAATATGCGCAGGCGCGATCGCAGCGCCGTAACGCAGATGCTCACCGAGCTGTTGCACGCAGTTAGCGAGCTCAGGGTTGTGAATGAGCGCGAGAAAAGGTCCGCGAATGCCACCACGTGGACCGCCCGCAATGGCGTCCGCCACTTCTTTTTGACGCGCAGACATTTGTTCTGCGGATAAGACGGGGAAGCGTAGCGCTGTGGTGTTAGGTGGTGTGCTCAAAGTAGTCTCCGATTCGTGATGTGTCTATCGTGTGGTGCGTTCTGTGTGCTGCGTGATGTGTTGCGTTGTCTATTTCGTTGATCTAGCGAGCCAGCCTACGCCATGGCGACCGGGGGCCTCACCGTAATCGAATGCGCAGGGCGGTCCGCTGGATAAACGGTCGGGCGCCAGTGCAAGGCGCGCAGCTCACCAAACTCGTGGGGCAGTCTTTCCCAACGCTCACCGCCGTCGGTACTGCGAAACAGTTGGCCGAGGTTGGTGTAGGTGAACAGAAGTTTGGGGTCATGCGGGTGCATCGTCACAGACCAGGGCGTACTGTTGAGCACACCAGGAAGCGTGAGGGTCTGCCAGGTGTAGCCATAATCGGTGCTGCGCCAGAGCTTGCCTGTGTTGCCGGGTGGGCCGTTGCCATTTGTCAGAAAAATGACCGCATCGTTGTCAGGGCTGACGACGATGCCGCGCGTGTATTGCCACGGCGCATCGAGTGTGATGAAAGACCAGTGCTCACCGTTGTCCAAGCTGCGATGCAGGCCGCGGTTGGTGGTCGCGTACAGGATTTTGTTGCCTTGTTTATCGTGCACGATGGCAACGCCGTGCATGTCGGCTGACACCAGTCCCTCGGTTTTAAGCTCCCAGGTGTTGCCGCGATCTTGGCTGCGATACACGCCGCCGATCTCCACCACAGCCCATAGGGTGTCGTGATCTTTGGGATCAAACAGCATCTGTGTGACGCGTGTGGGCCCCATGTTGATGTCAGAAAATTTCTGTATGCCTGGGGCGTTTAATTCTTCCCACGTTGCACCTGCATCCCGCGAGCGGTAGAACGCCGCCGGGCGGGTACCGGCGTAAATCGTGTTCGGATCCTCCGGGTCTTGCGCGAGCGCCCAGATGTCCTCCATGGGCGAGGGCAGATGTGTCCAGCGTGTGGTGCGCTCATCCCAGCGAAAGAGCCCCATATCGGTACCTGCATAAAGCAGGTGCGGATCGCTGGGGTGGGAACAGAAGTGCCAGACGCGTGCCTCAAGATACATACCGGAATGGCTGTTGGGATGCACCCAGGTCTGGCCATGGTCGTTACTAAACCAGGCGGAGTGGCCTGCAGTGCCTGCATAGACTTCGACCTGCGTTGTCATGTCGCGTCTCCGTGTCGGGACAAAAAGCGTAGCTAGGGAAAGCATTAGCTTGGAATTTGATAAAAATATTACTACTATTTAAGAAAGACTGATAAATATAAACACCACCCTATATACCGAGGCAGACAATGACGACAAAATCGAATCCCCAACCTGCGCGCCATTTCGCACGCCGCGCACTGCTCGGCTTAGCGAGTGCAGCGATCTTCGTCAGCGGCTGGGGCTTGACCGGGAATGCGCTAGCGCAGGCCTATCCAAACAAGTCAGTGAATATCGTGATTGGCTTCCCGCCTGGTGGTGCAATCGATACGATTGCAAGGGTGTTGGCACCCAAGATGTCGGCTGACTTAAGTCAATCCGTCGTGATTGAAAACAAGCCTGGTGCGGGTGGTGTGATTGGCATGCAGTCAGTCGCGCGCGCTGAGCCCGATGGCTACACCGTTTTTATGGGCACGATGGGTAACTTCAGCATCACCCCTGCGCTCGTGAAAGACTTGCCCTACAACGTGAGCAAAGATTTTGCGCCGGTCACGCAAGTGGCGTCTTCAGGCTTTGTGATTTACATCAACCCCAATCTGCCGATCAAAACGGTGGCGGATTTAATTGCCTATGGCAAAGCGAATCCGGGCAAGGTGAATTTCTCATCGAGTGGCAATGGTGGCTTGCCGCATATGGCTGGTGAAATGTTTGCGTCGGCCGCAGGCATCAAGATGACCCATGTGCCTTACAAGGGCAGTGTGCCCAGCATCAATGATGTGATCGGGGGACAAGTGCAATTGACATTTGAGGCTGTGGCCGTTGGCTTGCAGCATGTGAAGTCCGGCCGTTTGCGTGCGCTGGCAACGATGAGCCCGACGCGTATGGATGTCTTGCCGGATGTCCCGACAGTTGCGGAAACGATTAAAGACTTCAATGTCACAAACTGGTTTGGCATGGCGATGCCGGCCAAAACGCCTGCGGACCGTGTCGCACGTATTAACCAAAGCGTTGTGAAAGCAATGAAAGATCCAGAAGTGCAAAAGACCTTGGCGAGTTTAGGTGTGAATGCAGTGGGTGATACGCCTGCTCAGTTCGCGGCCTACATCCAGTCTGAGTTCACGCGTTGGCAGAAAGTAATCGTTGAGGCGGATATCAAGCCTTAAGGTTTTGGGCGCGTGCGCTGCACGCGCACCTTAAACCGGGCGTTGCACAGCGCGTTTTACAACTCGCGCCGCGGTTCCAGCATGATTCGGATCGCGAGCGCAGCCAGCACCCCACCCATGACATAACGCTGTAGCGTCATCCATGTGGGGTTGCGTGAAAACCAGGCGGCAATGCTCGCGGCCGACAATACCAACAACAGGTTGACGGTAAAGCTCACCATCGCTTGAATCACACCTAGTGTCATGCTCTGCCAAAACACCGAGCCGTACGCAGGATTGATGAACTGCGGAAACAACGCGATACAAAACATCGCGACTTTCGGGTTTAGTGCATTGATTACAAACCCCATCACAAACAGTTTGCGACGTGAATCGACGGGCAGTTCGCGCATCGCAAATGGCGATTGCGCGCCAGGCTTGAGTGAGCCCCATGCGAGCCATAACAGATAGATGACACCGGCCCAGCGCAACGCTTCGTAGGCGGCGGGTATGGCGAGAAAGATGGCGGAAAGTCCAAACGCTGCGCCCAGCATATGCACGCTAAAACCGAGTAACACACCAAACAGCGAAACGATGCCTGCAGCGCGACCCTGACAGACGGAACGTGACAGCAGATAAAGCATGTTTGGCCCAGGCGTGATCACCAGCAAAAAACAGGCGCCGGTGAAAAGCAAAAGTTCGTTCAGAGGAATCATCGCGCGTAACGTGGCGGGTAAGTGTTGAATAGCTAATTAAGCGACCTTAGTGACTTAGCTTAGTGATCCGCCTCAGCGACCAACAAAAACCGCTGCGCGTTTTTCTAGGAACGCACGCTGTGCCTCTTTGGCGTCTTCTGTCTTGGCAATCGCAGCTGTCATGTCTTGCTCGTAGCGATAACCATCGCGCAGGCTCATGTCCTCGATCGCGTTGAGGGTTTGCTTGGCCAGACCGATGGAGAGTGGACTCTTTGAGGCGATCGTATTGGCCAGTTCCATCGCGGCAGGCATCAGGCCTTCGGGTGTCGTCACTTGGTTCACGACACCTAAGCGATAGAGCTCATCAGCCGGAACGCGATAGCCGGTGAACATCATCTTGCGCAGTGTCGTGTGCGGAAATAAACGTGCAGCGTGGCTGCCACCACCCAGCAGGCCAACATCGATCTCTGGCAGCGCTAAGCTGCCTTTTTCAGAAGTGATGATGAGATCGGCAGAGGCGGCAATGGCCAACCCTGCGCCAAGTGCGGGACCGTTAATGGCTACGATGACAGGCTTGGTGCATTCGCGAATCGCATGAAAACATTCGCGTGTGCGACGTGAGTGCGCGGGTAGGTCGCCAGGCCCTTTGATGATGGATGAGCGACCTTTGAGATCCGCACCTGCGCAGAAAATTTTGCCTTCGCCCGTGAGCACCACCGCGCGCACCTCAGGGGTTTCGGAAATGAAGTCCATCGCCGCTGTAATCTCATCACCGAGCACGCGCGACAGCGCATTGACCGGCGCATTGTTCATGGTCAGCACGGCGACGTGTCCGATGACCTCGTATTTGAGCTGTGTAAAGTCTGGCATGGCGTGTTTCCCCGTTGTTTTCGTTTTGTGGTGGTTCTGTGGCGCTATAAATCACCAATCGCAGATAGAATACAGAAAAATACGGGATCTGACTGAGGCAGTGCACTGCGCCGCCGTTTGACTCCGACCAACAATATCGACGGGAGACAACAATGAAACAAGTCATCAAAACGACTGCGCACAAAGCAATGACGACGGCTCTGGGGCTGGCTGGGTTGGTCCTGCTGGCGGGTGCTACTTCCTTTGCTCAGGCACAGGGGGCTGGGGGCGATTATCCGAATCGTCCGATCCGGATGATTGTGCCGTTTCCTCCGGGGGGCGCGGCAGATACGACTGCACGCATGATTAGCGAGCCGATGGCTAAGCAACTCGGTCAGACAATCGTGGTCGAGAACAAACCTGGTGGCGGTGCCACGATTGGCGCGGCCTTTGTCGCGACGGCACCTGCCGACGGTTATACGATTTTGTACACCACGCCTGGCCCACAAATTACGAATCCGTTTTTAATGAGCAAGCTGAACTACAACCCAGGTGACTTGCTGCCCGTGTCGTCGGTGGCGTCGTTTGCGAACGTGTTAGTGGTGCCGGTGAACTCGCCAGCCAAAAACGTAAAAGAACTGATTGAGTTCGCAAAAAAGAACCCAGGCAAAGTGAACTTTGGAAGTTCCGGTATTGGTGCCAGTAGTCATTTAGCGGGTCAGTTGTTTAAAAGCATGGCCGGGATTGATATTGAACACGTGCCTTACAAAGGCTCGGGCCCACTCGTCACGGACTTGATTGCCGGTAACGTGCAGATGGCGATTGATAGTCTGTCGGTCTACCTGCCCCAGATCCGCGCGGGTAAGTTGCGTGCGCTCGGGGTCGCCAGTCTTGAGCGTTCACCCATCGCCTCAGATATCCCGACGATCGCTGAACAGTTGCCAGGCTTTGAGGCAAGCGCGTTGAACTACATCACGGTTCCGAAAGGCACATCGCCTGCGATCATTAACAAGCTGAATCAGGCGGTTCTCGCCGTGGTGAACGACCCAGCCATGAATAAGCGCATGATCGATGCGGGTATGGATCCTAAGACCAGTTCGCCCGCTGACCTTGCAAAGCAGATCGCCACCGAACAAGCAAAGTGGAAGAAGGTGATTTCTGAGTCAGGTGCCAAGGCGGATTAGTTGTTGCGTTAACTGCTTTCAATCGTTTTTGCCTGGCCACAATCGGTGACAACTGCAACAGCGATTGAAACCTTTGATTGTGCTTAAAGCGCTACGCTTGCATCTCGCTGGAGAATGCAAGTTGATGAAGTCTTTACGTAATCCTAATCGTAAGCCTACGCACCCGGGTGCCGTCTTGAGGGAAGATCTTCTTCCCGAGTGGGGCGTCCCCACTCTATGCTCGCGAGCGATCTCGGCCTGCGCGAGGCCACCTTATGTGAAATCTTGAATGAAAAGCGCTCGTTGACCGTCGAGCTGGCGGTTCCTATCGTCAATGTATTTCGAGGCTCTCCTGAAAGCTGGCTTCAAATGCAAAAGGCAGCCGATTTCTGGGAGATTCAGCGTAAAGAATGAATACAAAAGTTTCTGCGGCTTTATTTCTAGGAGCAGCCTCTATTCATGCTGTCATGCAGTCATAAATTCGTGCATTCATGCGGCATGAAAATTTAATCTACTGAGTTGTAGCAAGCAAAGAGAGAGAACGATATGGGCGCAGCGGCTTTGGATTATCAGGTTGTTAAATCTATCGGCACGAGCGGACAAATCTCGCTCGGTAAAGAACACGCTGGCCGAAAGGTATTGGTTGAAAACCCGGAGCCTGGTGTTTGGGTAATTCGCACCGCGACGATCATTCCTGATAACGAGCGATGGCTGCACGAGCCTGCTGTGAAAAAGAGTATGGGAAAGTCGTTGGCATGGGCTGCAAAAAACCCACCCAAAGAGTCCAACCCTTCAGAATTGAATGTAACAAGGGCTATTAGTGCGAAGCGCAAAGAACGTACAGCTTGATTTAAATGACCCGTTTTTTCTTGAGAGTTGGTTTGCCTTAGAGTCCGCCGAGGCCGAGAGGGTTCGGGCTGCCTTTGAAAAAATCCACAAACTATCGTGGGCTGATTTGTATAAATCCAAAGGTTTACGATGGGAAAAGGTAGAGAGCATTCCAGCGCCGCCGCATATTGACGCGTTTTATACCTTTCGTGTCACAGCCTCTGTCAAAGGGGTGGCTTATCGGGATGGCAATTTCTTGCGAGTAATGAAGATTCAACCTGATCACGATGCGACGTACGGTAAGAAGTAGTCGACCGCTTAGGCAAACATCACTAACTTGCTAAATACCTACAAAAATTAGGTATAAAAGGACGAAAACAGGGGCTTAGGCCCCGTTTTTGTGTTTGGCCGTTTTCTTGTAAGATGTCCTACATCATAAGAATATTCTCGGATTCCGGAAAAGAATGAGCTGGAATCCGAGTTCTTTTTTGCTTTGGAGACGGAAATGCCTAAGTTACCCCTTAGCCGATTCACGGTACTGGACCTGACGCGCGTGCGTTCTGGACCGGCGGCGGTGCGTCAGTTTGCCGATTGGGGCGCCAATGTGATCAAGATTGAAGAGCCAGGTGACGTGCCGGACGACAAACCCGGTGGCTCGTCGCAGTTCGCCGATTATCAAAACACTCACCGCAACAAGCGCAGCGTGACCTTGAATCTCAAGCACCCCGAGGGCAAGGCTTTGTTCATGGAAATGGTCAAGCAAGCTGATGTGGTGATCGAAAACTATCGCCCCAACGTCAAGTTCAAGCTCGGGATCGACTACGAATCACTGCGCAAAGTGAACCCGCGCATCATCTTGGCAAGCGTATCGGGCTTCGGGCAGGACGGTCCTTATGTTGATCGGCCTGGTCTGGATCAAATCGCGCAGGGCCTCGGCGGCATCATGTCTGTAACCGGTGAGCCGGGTCGTGGGCCGATGCGCGCCGGTATCCCGGTTGCCGATCTGACCTCAGGCTTGTTCTGTGCGATTGGTACGTTGGTTGCGTTACTCGAGCGCGAAGAATCGGGTGAAGGCCAGTGGGTGCAGTCCTCGTTGTTGCAAGCGCAGGTGTGGATGATGGATTTCCAGATCATGCGTTGGCTGATGAACAAAGAGATTCCAGGCCAAACGGGCAATAACCATCCGACCACGGCCGCAACAGGCGTGTACCCAACTTCAGATGGCTTTAT
>CAJBTJ010000141.1 GCA_903958565.1 uncultured beta proteobacterium | reverse complement strand
GACCGTTCGAGCCGCTGAACAAGCCAGGCAGGTGACTTGGCACGAGCATTCACCCCGCGCACGATACGTCCCGCAAAACGACCGCAAAGTTCCGGTGCCGAAACATTGACGGGAATCACCTCTGTCAGTGACGGCTTAATAGCCGGGATTGTTGGCGCTTTTAATGTAGCGCCTGTCAGTGCCGAGACTTCTCTGGCAACGCCAAGAATCGAGAGGCAATCTGCGCGATTGGGAGTGAGTTTAAGCGTGAAGAGTGTGTCGTCAAGATCGAGGGCTTGACGAACATCCATCCCGGGTGTCAAGTTTGACGCAAGCACCAGCAATCCAGCATGATCTTGCGACAATCCGAGCTCACGCGCAGAGCACAGCATGCCCGAGGACTCCACACCACGCATCTTGGCCACACCGATTTTCAGTTCGCCAGGAAGTACCGCACCAACCGTCGCAAGGGAAACATTGATTCCGGCTGCCGCATTGGGAGCACCGCATACAATTTGCAGTGGGGTGCCCGTTCCCGCATCCACCTGGCAGACGCGCAGCTTGTCTGCGTTAGGATGGGGTTCAGCACTGATGATGCGCGCGACCACGACTCCCGTAAACGCAGGTGCTACGCGTGTGGCTTCTTCGACCTCAAGTCCCGCCATGGTGAGCCGATGCGAGAGTTCCTCAGTGGTGAGGCTTGGGTTGACTAAAGTACGTAGCCAGGATTCAGAAAATTGCATGGTGAACCGTATCGGTCAAAGACAAATTAATGGTTGAACTGCTGCAAAAAGCGCAGGTCGCCTTCAAAAAACTGACGCAAATCGTTCACGCCGTAACGCAACATCGTCAAACGTTCGAGTCCAGAGCCGAATGCAAAGCCGATGTAGCGCTCTGGATCTAATCCAAAGTTCCTCACGACATCCGGGTGTACTTGTCCTGAGCCAGATATTTCTAACCAACGACCTTTGTTTGGGCCAGAGGTGAACATCATGTCAATCTCGGCAGACGGTTCTGTAAACGGAAAAAAAGATGGGCGAAAGCGTAAGACCAAATCATCCGTTTCAAAAAAGCAACGCAGAAAATTCGTATAAACACCCTTCAAATCAGCAAATGAGATGTTCTCATCGATCCAGAGGCCCTCGACTTGATGAAACATTGGCGAGTGCGTCGCGTCACTGTCGACCCTGTAGGTGCGACCGGGTGCAATCACTTTAATGGGGGGCTTGTTCATACGCGCATAGCGAACTTGCATCGGACTCGTGTGTGTACGCAAAAGCAGTGGTAGACCTTTGTCGTCATTCATATCCACATAAAACGTATCTTGCATGGAACGAGCAGGATGGTTCTCTGGATTATTCAGCGCCGTGAAATTCGTCCAATCATTCTCAATCTCGGGACCATCAGCCACGTCAAATCCGATGGACTTAAAAATTTCTTCCACGCGTTGCCAGGTTCGGATAACGGGATGAATTCCACCTTTTCCGCGACCACGCCCTGGCAAGGTGACATCAATAGTCTCGCTTGCTAAGCGTGAATCGAGCTCGGCCTGGGCCAACTGCGCGCGGCGCGCGTTCAGAAGCCCTTCTATTTGTTGTTTGATCTGGTTGATGCGCGCACCCTCGGTGCGCTTTGCCTCTGCATCTAGTTTGGCAAGCCCTTTCAGCATTTCAGTCAATGAACCCTGCTTGCCGAGAAACTTTGCTTTCGCATTTTCAAGAGCAGCGGCATCGACAGCTTGTTCAAACTGCGCACGCGCCTGTTCAATCAGGTCGGTAGCTAATCCAGTCATCTTATTAAAGCCTTCAGGAAACACAGCTTAAAAATGCAAACGGAGCCCAACAGGCCCCGTCCACACATAGATCGTACGATGCTTAGGCAGCCAACGCAGATTTGACCTGATTGACGACAGCTGCAAAACCAGCTTTGTCATGCACGGCCATATCGGCAAGGACTTTACGATCGAGCTCAATCGCAGCCTTCTTGAGTCCGGCAACAAACACGCTGTATGTCACACCGTGTTCACGCACTGCTGCGTTGATACGTGTGATCCACAATGCACGAAATGTTCGTTTTTTGTTGCGACGATCGCGGTACGCGTATTGACCAGCACGCATAACTGCTTGCTTGGCAATACGAAACACATTACCGCGACGACCACGGTAGCCTTTGGCTGCCGAAATAACTTTTTTGTGACGGGCTCTTGCCGTTACACCACGTTTTACGCGAGGCATTTAGTATCTCCTATCAAGCGAAAGGCATCATGGCTTTAACTGAAGCCACGTTGGATTTATCTACCGCTGCCGAACCGCGCAATTGGCGCTTGTTCTTGGTGGTTTTTTTGGTGAGGATGTGGCGCTTAAACGCCTGGCCCCGCTTGATCGATCCGCTGCCGCGAACCTGAAAGCGCTTCGCAGCGCTTTTTTTGGTCTTCATCTTAGGCATTGCTATTCCTATTACTTAAAATTGTGTTCTGAAGGTGCCTTGTTCAATCATCGCTTTGATTCAGCAAGTGATCGCAAGTCTTGGATACCCTAGAGCCACTTCTCGGTACTACTTCACTTCCGGTACTACTTCACTCGATACAATTTCTTCCCTCTAAACCCGATACTGCTTCAAAATGCGCTGGATCGAGATGCGTTAAAACCATACACGCTAAAACCATACACGCTGAATCGAGGTGCGCTGAATCGAGATACAGATACGCGGGAAAGCCTTTGATTATATGACAGATTTTGAGTTATTGCACGTTGCTCGTGACCCGATACCGATAGGCTTCAGACAAATGAGCACGAGAGATGCTCTCACTACCCGCTAAATCAGCGCATGTACGGGCGACACGCCTAGT
>CAJBTJ010000140.1 GCA_903958565.1 uncultured beta proteobacterium | reverse complement strand
AATGCGATTCTTTACCCACTCAAGATACATTGGCGCAGAAACACCGGGAGTTGAAAAGTGTGTTTGCTCGCCTGGCAGCTGAACTCTTGCTACATTCGCTTCCATCGCGCACATCTGCTTTTGATAGAGCTCATGCATAACAGGAGGCACGACAGTGTCTTTTGTGCCCCAGTAAATCGCGACTGGCGCGACAGGTTTTATGGGTTTGACGCTACCATCAACAAACGCCTTAATCCATGCCGAGGCGTTGCTGGCTAGGGGATTCACTAGAGATTTATAGTTGTCTCCATAGGCATAGTTAAAGGAATCACCCATCACATGAACGCATTTATTGCTTGATAATTGATCCGCAACCTTTGCACCTTCCTCAGTCAGTACATCAGTTAGCTTAAGATCGGGGTATGCAGCCTGAGTGCCCCAGATGCCCATCATAAAGTGGGTGAATAAGAATACGTTCGGGACATTCGCCGCAGTAAACTCCTTCATGACTTTTGTCGCACTAGCTTCATCGAGCGGAACTTTTGGAAGCAGGGCTGCCAAATCTTCTGGCGCCATGGCGACAAAGCCAAGATACTGTAGGTTGTCTGCAGCAGTGCCCTGTTGAGCTAGGTACTCTGGCAAACTTGCAGCGGCAATCGTTGCACCCCCACCTTGTGACCAACCGTAAATAACAGTCTTTTTGCCTGCACCGACTTCAGTCATGGAGCTGGCTGCTCGCGCAGAGTTAATTACGTCTCTGGCATTCGTTCCCGCCACAGCATATTGATGCTTGCCACCACCGCCAAGACCTTGATAATCCGTCGCAACGACGACATAACCCTCGTTAATGAACTCTTGACCGTTCGGGATCCCGAAGTCAGTCGAACCGTTTCCATTCATTAGAAAATACTGATTGAGTGCGCGTGTTGGATCAATCACTTGGGAAGGGCCGCAGTTCTGGGCGGAGCCAGTTGTGCCATGTGCCCAGGCCAAAATAGGTCTGCCTTCTTTAGGAGCCGGGCCAACGGGAGCAATCACCAATGCGGTAGAAATCGTTTTACGCTCACGTACATCGGAAGAAATGTACGCAATCTTCCAGGCTTGTGCGCCTTTCAATGAAGTCTTAATCTGCTCTGTCTTCATTACTTGCCCCAATTTTCCAGTCGGGGATATTTGCATGACTGATTCATAAAAGGGCGCGACAGGAGGGGCTGCGAACGCGGTAGAAAAAGCAAAGTAAAAACTTGCGAGGGCTAGCTTTTGAACAAACGATTTCATTTATCCCTCCAACGGTTATGAGTGTATGAAATATTAACAAATACGCTTGGATCTAACTTTGATCTTAAGCCCAAAATTCCCGAATTTTTCCAGCTTAAATTTTTGGTCGATTGTCGGTGAACCGATGTGTGAGATTATATGCACCTATAGGTTATGTCAAAATTAATAGCCAGTTTTGATGCTACCGAAGACTGTTTGATTTGTGGTCTTAGGGTTCAGGAGAGGGGACTATGCAAGCACACGATAAGAAAATCTCGTCCGTCGTTCACTTCATCGGTGTTGGTGCGATGGGAGGCCCCATGGCCCAGCGCTTGCTTGAGGGAGGGCATGTTGTACGCGTATTTGACAGTAACCCACAACGCGTCGAGGCATTTAGCGCTCAACATGGTAAGCATACCGAGTTGTCTTTAGAGCAACTTGGCTCAGAGGCAGACTATGTTGTGATGATCTTGCCTAATAGCGGCGTGGTTGAGGAAGTGCTGTTCGGACAAAATGGCTTAGTCAGTCGTTTAAAAAAGAACGCGATGATTATCGACATGACCTCTGGGCAGCCGAACATGACCTTGTCGATGGGCCAAAGACTAAAGGCTTTGAATATTCTATTCATTGATGCACCAGTCTCTGGTGCCGTTCCTCGGGCGCAGAATGGCACACTTACTATTATGACGGGTGGGGAAGCTGCTTCGGTTGACCGAGCGGAGCCGCTGCTGTCACGGATGGGGACGGTCACACGAACCGGTCCGCTAGGATCGGGGCATGCGATGAAGGCGCTCAATAATTTAGTTTCATGCGCGGGCTATCTGATCGGAATCGAAGCGCTGATCATTGGTTCTAAATTTGGATTAGATCCGACCGTGATGGTTGATGTGTTGAATAGTTCGACAGGGATGAATAACAGCACTCAGAAAAAATTTAAACAATATGTGCTCTCCCGTAAGTTTGATTCTGGTTTTCCCTTGCATATGATGGTCAAGGACATCGCTATTGCAATGGGTCTTGCACGAAATCTTGGCGTACCCGCACCTTTTGGTAATTTATGCTTAGACTTATGGTCTGGAGCCAAGGGAGTATTAGGCCCGAATGTTGATCATACTGAGGTGGCGCGTCTCAGTGAGCAGCTTGCAGGCTGGCAAATCCCAGAATCGGAGTCTTGATTTGGCAATTGGTTGTCGCGTATTTCTTGTAATTACTCTA
The DNA here is from genome assembly GCA_903958565.1 of uncultured beta proteobacterium. Lineage (GTDB taxonomy): Bacteria > Pseudomonadota > Gammaproteobacteria > Burkholderiales > Burkholderiaceae_B > Zwartia. The sequence continues at coordinate 6,248 of CAJBTJ010000140.1, read as the reverse complement.
TAAAGTAAAAAAACGATTCCCTAAGGAGACAATAATGAAAAAAGTATTCCATGCATTCGCCCTCTCTGCGCTGATGACGTTGCCCTTGGCCGTCAAGGCGGACGTTGCGGAACTTAAGGTGCCTCTCGGAGCAGGCGGCTTTGGATTTTTGCCCTTGCACATCATGAAGGAGCACAACTTAATTGAAAAGCATTCGCAAAAGCTCGGCCATACAGTGAAAGTAAACTGGTCCAACATCGGCGGACCATCTGCAATGATTGATGCGTTGCTGTCTGGTTCTGCACACTTCATCGCTGCAGGTCCGCCATCATTTTTGATTTTGTGGGATCGAACAAAGGGTAATGCCAACGTGAAGGGCGTTGCCGCAATGAGCTCGATGCCGATGAATCTCAATACAAAAGCTGAACACCTCAAGTCGATAGACGATCTGCGTCCTACTGATAAGATTGCAGTGACATCAGTGAAGTCGTCTATCCCTTCGATTGTGATGCAAATGTACGCCGTTCAAAAGTACGGAAAGGATCAAGCGTTTCGTTTTGATCCCTACACGGTCTCGATGAATCATGGCGATGCAGCGGCTGCGCTCTTGTCAGGGAGTGGCGGGATTGCGGGGCACTATGCATCCGCTCCGCTTGACCAGCTTGAAAGAAAATCCCCTGGCGTGCGTTCGATCATGAACTCGGATCAAGTGATGGGAGGTTCGACAACCTTCACGATGATTTCCGCACGATCGGATTTTCAGCAGAAGAACCCTAAAGTTTATGCAGCGTTTGTGAGTGCACTGAAGGAAGCGCAGGAGATGATTGCAAAAGATAAAGGAGCCGCCGCAGATATCTTGATCGCGTCAATGGGTGGATCGAGTAAATGGTCACGAGATGACATGATCGCACAACTCAATGACCCATCAATCATATACACGACTAAGCCTGAAAACGTTATGAAGTATGCAAGTTTCATGAACCAGATCGGCTCACTAAAAAATAATCCTAAATCGATTGATGAGTTATTCTTTCCGGGCTCAGATGTCGCCAACGGAAATTAAGGATGGATTCGTCGGTATTGTCGCAGTCCATGCAAGCGCCGTTGCTATCCGTCCAGGGTGTCACACTGCGCTATCGGACGAAAGAGCATCTCGTCACGGCAACGTATCGCGTCAGTTTTGATGTGCTCAAGTCTGACCGATATGTGATTCTGGGGCCTTCGGGTTGCGGTAAATCTACTTTACTTAAGGCCGTGGGAGGGTTTTTAAATCCTGTCGAAGGTCAAATAAAACTGAATGATGTAGAGGTTCGGAAGCCCGGTCCTGATCGTGTGATGGTATTTCAAGAGTTCGATCAACTGTTGCCCTGGAAAACAGTTAAGCAAAATGTGGTCTTTGCGTTGACCGCCAGTGAAAAACTCGGGCGTAAGGAGGCCGAGGATCGTGCGATGCATTACATTGAGAAGGTGAATTTGACTGGCTTTGCAGATAGCCTGCCGCACACACTTTCTGGTGGGATGAAGCAGCGCGTGGCCATTGCGCGAGGAATGGCGATGGAACCTGAAATCTTGCTGATGGACGAGCCTTTTGCAGCGCTCGATGCATTGACGCGTGGAAAGATGCAGGAGGAGCTTTTACAACTTTGGGAAGACACGAAGTTTACGGTTCTATTTGTGACACACTCAATACCTGAAGCTGTTCGTATTGGTAGTCGCATCTTGTTGCTTAGTCCGCACCCCGGTCAGGTCCGCGCCGAGTTGAATTGTCACGGGATTGATACGCTCAGCCCTACAGGACAACCTCTAGCAAAGCATATTGAAGAATTGCTATTTCACGACCATGAAAGGATTGCGCATGCATAAGCCCATAGCTGAATGCGAGCAGAGTGTCCGCCCCGAAAGAATTAATGAAATTGAATTAACGGGTTTTGGCGTAATCGAAAAGCCACTTAGTACTAGCGAACGTCTAATGTCCAACGGTTTGCTGAGGAAGACACTTGTATTGTTGTTTTTGGCCGGCGTGTGGGAAATTTATGCGTTATGGCTCAACAACCCGCTGTTGTTTCCAACTTTCTCGGCGACGATAGAAGCATTTGTCGCGGGTTTGATTTCGGGCAAGATTGTTCTGGCGACATGGTCGTCCATTAAAGTGTTGTTACAGGGCTATGCAGTGGGGCTTGCGACTGCAGCACTTTTTACTGCATTTGCCAGTGCCACAAGAATTGGCTCAGACATCTTGGAAACCTTGACTGCAATGTTTAATCCCTTGCCTTCGATCGCCCTGTTACCCTTGGCAATGATCTGGTTTGGCTTAGGTGAGGGCAGTATCATCTTTGTGTTGATTCATGCAGTGCTCTGGGCTGTTGCGCTCAACACCCATGCTGGATTTAAGGCGGTAAGCCCCACTTGGCGCATGGTTGGCAAGAACTATGGACTTTCTAGTATTGCCTATGTCACCAAGATTCTAATTCCGGGCGCGTTTCCAAGTATTTTGACTGGCATGAAAATTGGCTGGGCGTTTGCATGGCGCACGTTGATCGCGGCCGAGTTGGTCTTCGGCGCGAGCTCAGGCTCGGGAGGTTTGGGCTGGTATATTTTTCAAAATAAAAACATGTTGGATATTCCTAATGTCTTTGCGGGTCTTTTGACAGTCATTATTTTTGGTTTGCTTGTTGAAAATTTAATTTTCAAAACAGTTGAGAAGAAAACGATCAGTCGTTGGGGAATGCAGTCCTGACTTTTGTCAGCTATATCAGATTAAATTTTGGAGACGGAACATGAAAAAAGTATTAGCTTTACTTGTGATGTGCTTGGGTGTTTCTGTGCCTGCTTGGGCAGATTCGGCTTTTAATCCTACGAAGCCAGTCAAGATCGTTGTGCCGTTTCCACCCGGTGGTGGCACCGATGCCGTGTCACGGATTCTTGCCGAAAAGTTAACGCAACTCTGGAAACAACAAGTCATCGTTGAAAACCGTGCAGGCGCTCAAGGGAACATTGGAACTGCATATGCGGCCAAAGCCCCACCTGATGGCTATACGATTGTGCTTGCGCATCAAGGTGCGTTTACTGTCAATCCACATATTTATAAAGAGACTGGGTTTGATCCAATCAAGGACTTCATCCCGATTACACGCGGGACTCAGCAACCGTTTGTGTTGGTGGCGAATCCAAACTTGAATGTTAAAAATCTAAAAGAATTTATCGCATTAGCAAAAACGCAGCCTGGTAAGTTGTCCTACGGCTCCAGTGCGTCTGGTCCTCAGCTGACAGGCGAGATGTTCAAAGCGGTGACGGGCGTCGATATGATGCATGTTGCCTACAAGGGCGCTGGCCCTGGCATCGTCGATGTGTTGGCTGGGCATATTGGTTTGTTTGTCGCAAACCCGACATCAGTCGCACCTCACGTGCGTGCGGGTAAGCTCGTCGGCCTGGTGATGTTCGGACCCGATGGTGTGTCGGTGCTGCCCGACACGCCGACTGCCGCGCAAGCGGGCTTTCCTGATCTAGGGAAAATGCCTGAGTGGTATGGGTATGCAGTACCTGCTGGTACGCCCGCAAAGGTTGTTGAGGACCTCAATAAGGATCTGGTCGCAGCTTTAAATGATCCCGCGGTCAAAGCGCGTCTGGATGGGTTGGGACTCAACGCCTCTCCAAGTACGTCTAAGGAGTTTGCAGACCAAATCCAGCGAGATCTGACAGCATCCAAGGATCTTGTTAAAAAATCGGGCATGACTGCACAGTAAGTATTCGTTGTATTGTTTTTTAGGAGTTGAGCATGCTCAAAGGTAAAGCGGCACTCATCACGGGTTCGAGCGGTGGTATTGGTTTGGCCATCGCACAGGAACTCGCGTCAGCGGGCTGTCATGTCGTGCTGCATGGACTTGAGGACCCGAGTGTCGTCGCTGAGCACCTCGCTACGATGCGATCGTTCGGTGTGACTGCGCTGTATCTTCAAAAGGATTTACAAGATCCCAAAGAGATTGAGCAGATTGCGGCGATAGCTCTTGAGCAGTTCGGCTGTATTGACATCTTGGTCAATAATGCAGTGACTCGGCATTTTTCAGCGATCGAGACATTTCCTACGGATCGTTGGGATCAGGCTCTCGCGGTCAATCTCAGTGCACCTTTTCATTTCGTGAAAGCCTTTTTGCCTGGTATGCGTAAGTCGGGCTGGGGACGCGTGATCAACATGACCTCAGTGTATGGTCAACGAGGTACCCCCAATCGCATTGACTATGTCACGACAAAAAGCGCGCTAATCGGTCTGACGCGTGCGATTGCCGCGGAGGTTGTGGGTCAAAACATTACCTGTAATGCCTTGTGTCCCGGCTCTGTGCTCACTCCGAATATAGAAAGCAGAATCCGTGCCTTGATGCATGAAAAAAGTATTGATTGGGATCTTGCGACAGCAGAGTTTTTGCACGGCAAGCAACCTGGCGGAAAGTTAATTCCGGCCAAACACCTCGCAGAGCTGGCCCTCTTCTTGTGCACAGCTGCCGGGGGGCAGATGAATGGCGCCATACTACCTATGGAAAACGGCTGGTTAGCCCTTTAGCCTTGAGATGTTGTGACAATACAAATTCGTCTCGCCGTTGCTAGCTCTTTCAATCAGACAAGTAAGTGTCCAGTCTTAACGAAGATGGTACAGCCCTCTTTGCTGAATGGTTGGTGCATGCTCATGTGAGGACTTCTGATCCATGATCCCGCAGGGTAGCGCCCATGTTCGTCTTCAAAAACACCCTCAACGACAAATATTTCTTCTCCGCCATAATGTTTATGTGGATTGAAATACGTTTGAGGCGCCCACCGAACTAAAGTCGATGCAGCACCCTGTCGCATGAGCGGCATCACCGTCAGGCCTGGCACCATACCTTGATACCAATTCGCGTTTGCAGTATTCAGTACTTCTCTGTGAACTTGTTCCGAACCAAGATGCCGTAGCTTCACAAAAAGGGTGCAGCCTGTTTCGCTACGCGGTGCATGAGAGGAGCCAGGAGGGTTCATGATGTATGTGCCAGCAGGATAGTCGCCTGCTTCATCACTGAATACCCCATCTAAAACGAATATCTCCTCACCATATTCATGGGCATGACGTTGAAATTTAGATCCAGGGTGGTATCGGACAATTGACGTTGCTTTCGCTACCTCATCACCAAGACGCTCCAGTATTCGCCGCTCAATACCTGATTCCGGACTAGGGGTCCAAGGTAAGTCATGGTGATTGATCACGACCCTGTTACTGTAATCAGCGTTGATATTCATTGATTGCTTTTATCCAATAAAGGAACAAGACGGAATCGATCGGGGGCTGCGGATGTTGGACCCGTTGCCGCTAGAGTTCATGAGAATAGACGATGAATCCCAAATGCTTAGCAACTTTGCCATATAGCGTTCGACCAGCAACGTTGGAATCCTGTGTCTGCCAATAGACACGGGTAGATTCAGCGATTAGTGCTGCGTCATAAACCGCCTGGATTAATTGACGACCGATACCCGCACCGCGAAGGTCTTTCTTGACATAAAGATCTTGTAAGTAGCAGACATCATTTAGCCGCGAGGTACTGCGATGAAAAATGAAATGCACGAGTCCGACTAGCTGATCATCTTGCTCAGCAACAAAAGCGTGTACTGGTTCGTGGTCAGTTAAGAAACGAGCCCATGTTGTTTCGGTGATGTTTGAGTCGAGGGCGGTGTCTCCTTGCCGACCATAGAAAGCGTTGTAGCCGTCCCATAGAGGTAGCCACTGTGCGTAATCCGCGTTTGTTATAGACCTAATATGAGTTGGAGCGGGCATTTATTATTCCTGCTAGTTTTGTTTACTTAGCATACACAACATCATAAGGAGTCCCGTTACAAGCCACCAAAACTGGTTGGTGCCTGTGCTTTCCCTGCAGGTGCGGTTGACTACTTTGTTGCTGATGCTGTTGAAATGCCAGATAGAGTTTCGAGCTCTTTAGCTCGATTGGCGGTCTCCGACATGAAACAGCTATTTGAATTCACTCTGGCTATTGTTCCGCCGTCCGGATCAAAATAGAAGTTACAGTTTGCATCGCGGTAGGTGATCCATGCGCGCTGTACGGTTTGGAGTTGCTTCTTCCGCTCTGCAGAGAGCTCTGTAATGAATGCTTTGTACACTTTGTTAAGGCGAGCGTCTTGGTGTTTGGTCTCGGCTATTATGCAATCAATCATATTGCTAGTCACCCCATCCGACTTGTCCATGCAGACGGAATACTGTTTGGTAAATCCAATATCCTTAGCAAATGCGATTT
>CAJBTJ010000139.1 GCA_903958565.1 uncultured beta proteobacterium | reverse complement strand
CGGGCGGCAAGACCATTATCAGTAGCTCGATGGCCGGACACGACGTGATGGTTCGTGAATATCCAGAGCAAGTTAAATGGTTGTATGAACCGATCGCGTTCAGTCGGCAAGGTGAGCAAGCGCCCGACGAAGGCCCTTATGTGGTGATGCCGATTTTTTCAGAGTGCAAGGGTAAGTGGTTTGGCCGCTGGAACTGGAATCGCGTGCGCAGTGCGCAAAAAATTGAAGGGGCACCACAGTTAAAGCCCGAGCAATTCGCCGCGCTGGAGCAGTTCGATCAAGTGATGCGTCGACCCGATGTCGCGTACGAGATGTGGCTTGAGCCAGGTGATGTGCAGATTATTAGCAGCCATGTGACGCTGCACTCACGTACTGAGTTCGTGGATCATGAAGATCCAGCTAAAAAAAGATTGCTATACCGGCTTTGGATTGCGCCACCAGATAGCGATCAGATGCCTGAGTCTTGGCGAGATCTGTACCGAAGCTGTGAACCCGGTACGGTCCGCGGTGGAATTCGTGGTTTTAAGCACGACGAGCGCTGTAAGCAGTTTGAGGCACGCCAGGCTAAAGATTGCGGCATGGCGGCCTAAGGTCTTACTCCAGCGTAATCTTTGCTTCCTCGATGATCTTGGCCCAACGTACGCGCTCGTCTGCTGCGTACTTGGTGAAGGCCGCTGAGGAATCGCCGATCGTGACGGCGCCCTTGCTCAAGAATTCTTCTTTGAACTGCGGGTCGTTCAAGATTTTGACCGTTTCAGCATTGAGCTTGGCGACGATGTCTGGAGGTGTGCCTTTTGGTGCGAACAAGCCGAACCAACCACTCACGTCAAAGCCAGGTAAGCCGGATTCAGCTAGGGTCGGAACGTCTGGTAAAAGTGCTGAACGCTTAGCCGACGTGACACCAAGTGCAGTCAGCTTGCCTGACTTGATTAATGACAGACAGACCGGCAAGTTACAGAACATCATTTCAACGCGACCACCGATGATGTCATTGATGACCGGTGTTGTTCCTTTGTAAGGAATGTGCACCATCTCTACGCCAGCCATCTTCTTATAGATCTCGCCTGCAAGGTGCATGCTGCCCCCTGCACCGCTTGAGCCGTAATTAAAGCTCTTTTGCTTTTGTAGGGCGAGTAACTCTTTGATGTTCTTGGCCGGAACATGCGAGCCAACGACGAGCACGTTCGGCACGCTAATCAAGTTGGTAATGCCAACGTAATCGCGCTGTGGATCGTATTTGATGTTCTTGTGCAGCAACACGTTAATTGAACCGATGCTGGTTGCGCCCACTAACAATGTGTAGCCATCTGCCGGTGCCGAGGCAACGTAGGCTGCGCCGATATTACCGTCTGCACCCGCTTTGTTTTCTGCCACGACGGGCTGGCCCAGTGCAATAGAAAGCTTGTTTGCAATGGTACGTGTCAGGATGTCGGTTAGAGTGCCGGGCGCAAAGGGCGCAACGATGGTGATGGGCTTGTTGGGGTAGTTCGCAGCGCTTTGTGCGTTTGCGTGCGAGCTTGCAAACAAAGCCAACACTGCGAGACTGCTTACACCCACAGCACGAACTGTTGAGAAGATATGTTTTTTCATGAAGCTCTCCGAATTAGCCAATCGCAAGAAGTTCTACATCAAATACCAGGGTGGCGTTAGGCGGAATCACACCGCCCGCACCCCGTGCACCATAGCCCATTTCTGGGGGGATGATCAATGTGCGTTTGCCACCGATCTTCATGCCGGCAACGCCTTCGTCCCAGCCTTTAATCACATGGCCTGCGCCCAACGGAAAATCAAACGGATCGCCACGATCTACTGAGCTGTCAAACTTGGCGCCCTTGTTACCTGCTGCCGTCGTGTCGTGCAGCCATCCGGTGTAATGCACGGAAACGTGTTGACCGGTTGCCGCTTCGGCGCCGGCGCCGATGGTGATGTCGATTTTTTGAAGTCCACTCATGAGATTTTCCTTTTTTATCTACTCAAATGGTTAAGCGGGTGCCACGGTTGGTGGCTTAGGGGTTTTGATTCTTAGGCGATGCCACAGCAACAAGAGCGTGCAAGCAGCAAAGATGGCATGTACAAGCCAGACCCCCACAGTGAAGGAGAGTTTGCTATGGATGATCCAGCCCTGCGTGAGGTTAATCAGGTTCAGGTAAAGCATGGCTACCAGGCCCGCGATGAGTAAGTCACCAGAGCGCCCGATGCGCGGGTTAACGGCGCCTAAAGGAATGGCGATTAAGGCGAGATTCAATGCAGCTATCGGTAACGCGAGGCGCCACATTAACTGACCGGAGGAGTTCGGAACGCGATCATTCATTAGCAAAGCGGTTGGGCGTGAGCGGCGACTATTCAATGTGTTTTCGCGCGCTTTCTTCAGAGATGCCTCGCCGTCCTTGCTTTCTATGCGTGCGCCAAATGAATCGAATTCTGCGAGTCGTATCTCGGCGGTCCCAAGCTTAAAGTCATAGCGATGACCCTCGCCTAAGACAAGAAACTTGTCGCCGTTCGCTTCTAGAACGGTATCTGCTGAGTTTGAGGTAATTAAACTAAACCAGTCGGGGTCGATCAGTCGCATGAAGACTTGTCCCAACGGACCATCGGGTGTCGTAGGGCCTTCGACAAAAAATACGCGCGATCCTTTCTCTGTCTCTAGGAACTGACCTGGAGTCACTTTGGATAAGTCTGATCGTAGCTCGAAGCGGGCGCGGTATTCGCCAATCTGACGGTTCGCCCATGGAGTGCCGTATAGCGTTAAAGATGCAATCAGACAAGCGACAGGTATCGCAACTCGTAATATGGGGTTGATCCAGTTAAGCAGAGACAGGCCGCTCGAGAACCAAACCACCATTTCAGATTCGCGGTAGTTACGCGTCACTGTGGTGAGGACGCCAATAAAGAGCGAAACGGCCAAGATAATGGGCAAAGCGGCAATAGTTGTAAGGGCCGCGAGTCCTATCACAACGTCTGCACCAATCCGCCCAGCGGCAGCTTCGCCTAAGAGCTTGACTAGGACGACGCTCAGCCAGATCACAATAAGGGTCGAAAGCACGACACTCGTGTGATTGGTGACTTCGGAGACAACAGAGCGTTTGAATAAGGACATTAGGCTTCGCGCGTCAGAGCAAGAACGGGTGCTAGCCTAGGAACGCCAAGCTAACGAAGAGAATTTAGCACAATGTGTCTCGTTGACCCGCTATGTCGTCTATGCATTCGGTAACTTATTAATATGTTCGATCATGCGTTTGCGCATGGCTTCGTCCGGCAGCTTACCAATCCCTCCGCCGATGTTGTCTGCCATATTTGCGACACGGCTTGTGGCCGGAGTGATGCAGGTGACCGTCGGATGGCTCGCGACGAATTTGAGAAAGAACTGCGCCCAGGTTGTTGCGTCAAATTCCTTTGCCCATTCAGGCACTTGCTGTCCTTTGACACGCGCCCAAAGGCGCGCCCGACCGAAGGGGGCGTAGACGAGCACGGCGATACCGCGCTCTTTGGCAAGAGGCAAAATAGTTTTTTCCGCGAACAGGTCATCAATCGCGTAGTTCGTGCCGATGAAATCCACTTGCTGTGTGCGCATGGTTTCAATGAGTTCAGCGTACTGATTTTCAAAAGTTGTAGTGATGCCGATATAACGTACACGACCTTGTTGCTTAGCTTCACGCAAGATTGGCAGTTGGGTGGCGATATCACCCATATTATGGACTTGGATGAGGTCAATGACAGGGCGATCAATCCGTTTGAATGAGGCTTCAAGTTGCTTGCGTGCAGCGTCGACGTCTGCTTTGCCACCTCGTGCTGCGACATTTAACTTGGTCGCCCAGAATAGTTTTTTGTTGATACCCAATTCTTGCGCGATTTTGCCGGCAACTTCTTCGGATGCACCATAGCTCGGTGCTGTGTCAAATAGTCTGCCGCCTAGCTCGGTCATTTTGGCGAGCACTGCTTTGAGGGCATCGTGATCTTCTGTGCGCGCAACTTGCGCGAAGGTGGCGGAGCTACCTAGGCCGATGATGGGCAAGCGTTCACCGCTTGTCGGGATGGCTCGCGTGATCAGTTGACCCGTGCCGGACTGGTTTTGTGCCCACGCGTGAGGAAGTACGGCGGTGCCAGCGGCAGCCAGAGCGGTTTGTAGCAAGGTACGTCGGTTCATCATGTGTAGCTCCTGCGCAAAATAAAAAAATGATCTGTGTTGTAAATGAAACTTATCGTGAACGATTTTTTGGCGTGGTTCCCAGCCATATGCCTAGCACCATCCAAAGCGCAGCAAGCGGTATGGCAAACCAGGCCAATCCAGCAAGCCCCATACCCAAGCCTTTTAATAAGCCTTCCGTTTGTGCACCCAGTGCGTCGCCGCCGCGGTAAACAAACGTATCGATAAACGCTTTCGCTTTGTAGCGATCTTCTCTCGCGGCATGCGTAAACAGCGTCTCACGTGCTGGGCGCATGACACCCCGCTGTACCGCTTTGAAGCTGGCCTCTGCGGCAATGAGTGCGGCAAGCGAGCCAACAACCGCTAGTCCAATAAAGCCAAAGGCCACGGTCAAAGGCAGGAGTGCCATGGTGAAGGCAATGCCAAAACGTTTGATTAGATGGCTGGTCAGGAAGCCCTGCAAGACAAAGGTTGCCACTTGGGTATAGAAATCGATGCGGGCGAAGGTTTCGGTACGTGTGTCGGTATCGAGCGCCAAGGCGGCCACCATTTGTAGTCGCGTAAAGTAGAGCAGGGTCGCGACCACTGCAAGAATCAATACGTACGCCGAGATTCCAAGCAAGAAGGGGGAACGTAGCACGGCGCCGAAACCTGCCCAGGCATTACCACCGATAGGCTGTTCTACCTCTTGCTTGGTCGAAGCTTCCGATTCCCCATCTTTATCGCTGAAAGGAACAGACCTGCACAGCGTTGACATCCACCAGGCACAAAGCGTCGCCAAAACAAGAAAACCGGCTGCCACGAGCAGTAGGGTCGCGGTGCCATAGGGTTTGGCAAGCTGACTGGCGAGCCAGGGTCCGAACATGGCACCGAGTGTGCCACCCAGTGAAATCGCACCAAACAGCCGTTCGCTTTGGTCCTTGGTGAAGCTGTCGGTCATCAGTGCCCAAAACAACATGGTCGCAAATAGATTGAAGACACTGAACCAGACATAAAAAACTTGGCCGCTTATTTGACCAACGTGGGTAGGACTAAAGACCAGCAATACATAAAATCCAACCAGACCGATGGCGAAAAAAACATAAGTGGTGGAAATAAACACTTGACGTTTGAAACGGCTCACGAGCCAGCCAAAAATAGGGTTGACCAATAAGGTGACGAGTAGAGTGCCAAAGAAGAGCCAGCGAATCGCTTCGATTCCGCGTTGCATGCCGAGAGCTTCGCGTGCGGGCCGCACGACCATTAAGGCGCTGAGCACAAAAAAGAAAAACAGCCCAGCGACGAGCGTACGGGAGAGTTCCTCGCGGCGTACGTTGGTGAAGGTTTGCAAGAGTGAGGTCATGCGACAGCCTGGGCGGCCAGAGTGGTGGTTGTGTATGAGTACCGATTCGATATTACCGACTTACATTGCAAGGCGCGAGAGGTTCTTTGATAAGCCTCAAGAACAAAGCAGAGCTTAGTGTTCGCAGGTCGATTGGTGAAACCCGTAAAATCTCGAGAACTAACAGAGAGGTCCGTCTTGCCTTTAGCTCCTACCGTTGAACGTGAAGAAATCCATACGAGGCACATTACGATGCGTGCCTATCGCCGAGCAGATGGTTTGTATGACATCGAGGGGCGCGTTGAGGACTCCAAGCCTGTCCCCTTCATGGCACCGCTTGCCACAGTTGAGAAGCCTGCCGGTGAGCACATTCATGATATTTGGGTCCGTTTGGTGATTGATGATGAGTTCCTCATTCACGATGTCGCGGCGTCGTCAGATGCCACGCCTTTTGGTGTGTGCAAAGAGGCGCCCGCAACCCTGATGAAGTTGAAAGGCGAGCGGATTGGTGCGGGCTGGAACAAGATCGTTCGTGGTCACCTGAAAGGTGCCGCAGGGTGTACGCACATGATGGAATTGCTCGGACCGATCGCCACGGCTGCCTACCAGGCATTGTGGCCCTTCATTCGTTCGCGCCCCGACGCCGTCGATGCAAATGGCCGTCCGCTAAAGGTTAATAGCTGTTACGCCTACGCGAGCCATACTCACGTCATTAAGCAGATGTGGCCACAGCATTACACAGGTTCAGACAAGCGCTAATCCTCTTTGATGACGTGCGCTTTTGGGTAAAGTGCGCGCATCACGTCTGGTTCACAGACATTGGAGTGGCGATTCATGACGGCCGACGCGGCGCTCGCGAGCCCATACGCTACGCAGCGGTCAAGGGGTTCACCCTTGTGCATGGCCCAAACAAAGCCTCCAACAAAGTTATCTCCGGCCCCAACGGTTGTGACGACTTCTACTGGGATCGCCTGTGCCCTCAAGGTTTGTGACAACGTGACGACTAACGCTCCAGCGTCTCCCAGGGAGAGCGCTACGATGTCGGCCTGTCCAGACTGAACAATCGTGCGTGCGGCCGCCCTCCATTGTGCATCGGTCTCGAGCGATTGTCCTGTTAATTCCTCTAGTTCACGCAAACTTGGTTTGACGAGGTAGACGCCGGCCTCAAGTGCAAGCTTAAGCGGAGCACCCGAGCTATCGAGTACGAGGCGAGCGCCCTTACTTTTTATGGCGGCAGCGAGCGTTGCAAAAAAATGATCAGGCACACCGTGCGGCAGACTGCCACTGGCAACGACTGTATCTCCAGTTTGTGTCAGTGCAATGACGGCGTCGAGACAGGACTGCCACTCTGGCTCAGTCAGTGTGGGTCCAGACAAGATAAATCGAAAATCTTTACCGGTTGTTGTTTCGTGGACTGAAAACGCTTCTCGAGTCTCACCCAAGGTCTTGATGGCGTGGCTGCGAATGCCTTCGGTGTTTAATGCTTGCATAAGTAGCTGGCCGGTCACGCCGCCCACGGGATAAACCGCTGTGCATGCGTCGGGAAAATCTGGATTCAGCACTGAGAGCACTCGGGCGACGTTGATGCCGCCACCACCTGGCTGGATTTTTGCTGCTGCGCAGCGTAACTTGTCGGTGTGTACGACTTTGTCGATCGAAGTCGAAATATCGAGCGCTGGATTCATCGTGAGTGTTAAGACTTTGCTCATAGCGCAGGCGAATCCTTCGGAGTAAGTCCTTCGATTATCGCTCAATCTGCCCAAGCTATACTCGAACCCATGTGTAAAAAGAGACGGTTCAGGTCTCTGCTTAGAAAACCGGAGAATTGAGATGCGATCCCTTCTATTTGTGCCTGCAGATAGTTCGCGCAAGCTTGAGAAGTCTTTGCAAAGCGGCGCAGATGTGTTGATCTTCGATCTTGAAGACGCTGTTTCGATGGCGCGCAAACAAGACGGTCGTGAGGAGCTGGTTAAGTTTTTGACACTCACCAAGCAAAGCAAGATTGCAACGCCAAAGCTATATGTTCGGGTCAATGCTCTAAGTACAGGCATGACACTTGCGGATCTCGCAGCGGTTATGCCCTGTCGGCCCGACGGCGTTGTATTGCCTAAAGCGAGTGGCGCCAAAGACCTTGCCTTGCTCTCAGCGTATCTTGAGACGTTCGAGCACTTGCATCCACAAGGTAGTGAGTTGACCTCAATCATCGCAATCGTGACAGAGAATGCCGAGTCTCTGGCGGGCTTGAATGAATATCGGAACGCGACGCCGCGCCTAGCGGGCATGATGTGGGGTGCTGAAGATTTGTCGGGTGATATCGGTGCACTAACAAACAAGGAAGAGGATGGCTCGGGCGAATGGACCTCCCCTTTTAATTTAGTACGCTCGCTTTGTCTGTTTGCTGCGACGGCTGCCGGGGTACCTGCCATCGACACGGTGCCGACGGTGATTAATGATGCCGAAGCGCTGACACGCGAAACGCGTCGCGCCTACCGTGATGGCTTCTCTGCCAAGGCTGCAATTCATCCCGGCCAAGTGCCGGTGATTAATCAGGCGATGACACCTGATGCAGCCACGCAGGATTGGGCGCAAAAAGTAGTGGCCGCGTTCGCAAGCAGTGGCAAGGTGGGTGTGGCGACGTTAGACGGAAAAATGTTAGATATGCCGCATCTGCGATTAGCTAAAAAAATTATCGCGGCAGCACAACTGGCGTAAGGGACATGATGACAGTTCAAGAGGTTATTAAATAATGAGCGGGCCACTGAAAGGTATACGCGTCGTTGATATGACCGCGATATTGATGGGCCCTTACGCGGCTCAGCTATTGGGTGATATGGGGGCGGATGTTATTAAAGTTGAGTCGCCTTCAGGCGATATGGTTCGGGACGTCGGACCGATGCAGCATCCTCGGATGGGGTCGCTGTACTTGCATGTCAACCGCAGCAAGCGCGGCATGGTGTTGGATGTCAAGCAAGCGGACGGGCTAGAAGCAATTAAAAAGCTCATCGCGACGGCGGATATCCTGCTCTATAACGTGCGTCCACAAGCGATGGCACGGCTGGGACTCGGTTACGACGAAGTCAAAAAAATTAATCCACGTATCTTGTATGCCGGTACCTTCGGTTTCGGTCAAGACGGCCCTTACGGGCATAAGCCGGCCTTCGATGATTTGATTCAGGGGGCGATTGGTTTACCGTCGCTCATTAAACAGGCAGGTTCTGATGTGCCGCGCTATGTTCCATCTAATTTGGTGGATCGCACGGTTGGTTTGTATGCCGCAACGTCATTGTGTGCCGCGCTCTATCACCGTGAAAAGACGGGTGTGGGCCAGCGGATCGACATCCCGATGTTTGAGACGATGATTAGCCATCTGCTGAGTGACCACATTGGAGGACAAACTTTTGATCCGCCCAATGGTCCGCCTGGTTACCCACGCTTGCTGGCCTCAGAGCGGCGCCCCTACAAAACGGCTGACGGCTACGTGTGCGCGGTGATTTATAACGATAAGCAATGGGCATCTTTTTTTAAGGCGATCGGAAAGTCCGAGATTTTTGAAACGGATGCAAGATTCAAGAATTTGAGCGTCCGTACGCAGCATATCAATGATTTACAGGGACTGGTTGCCAAGATCTTTGTGGAGCGCACGACCGAAGAGTGGCTCAAGCTCTTGGAGGTCGCGGACATCCCCACGATGCCTTTGCACACGCTTGAGACGATTTTTGATGATCCTCATTTGAATGCCATTGAGTTTTTTAAATGGAAGGAACATCCGACTGAAGGTCGTATTCGCATGGTGGACGTGCCGACGACTTGGACGGAGAGTCAGCCCGAACATGGACGTCACGCACCACGCTTAGGCGAACATAGTATTGAAGTGCTCCGTGAGCTTGGATATTCAGAACAAAAAATCGCCGACCTGGTGCGTCTGGGCGTCACGCTCATACCGGACTAAAAATAGCAGTTGAATAGCGCATTGATATTGAGGTGTAGTGATGGACTTTTCATTATCGCAAGAGCAAGAAACTATCCGTGAGGCGATCGCAAAGATATGCGAGCGCTTCGATGATCAGTATTGGCTTGAGAAAGACAAGCACGGCGGTTTTCCAGCGGATTTTCATCAAGCACTCGCCAAGGACGGTTGGTTAGGGATTTGTATTCCTGAGGTCTATGGTGGTTCAGGGCTTGGTATCACCGAAGCCGCCATCATGATGCAGACAATCAGTGAGTCTGGTGCAGGCATGAGCGGCGCCTCGGCAGTGCACATGAATATCTTTGGTTTGAATCCTGTCGTGCAGTTTGGGTCCGAAGAGCAAAAGAAACGTATGTTGCCGCCTCTGGTAGCAGGCACAGAGCGCGCGTGTTTTGCGGTCACTGAACCCAATACTGGCTTGAACACCACGCAGTTAAAGGTCAAAGCTGAGCGTGCCGGTGATCACTATGTGTTGAGCGGAACAAAGGTTTGGATTTCAACAGCGCAGGTTGCAGAGAAGATGTTGATCCTCGCGCGTACGACGCCACTCGAGGAAGTCAAAAAACATACCGATGGATTGAGTCTGTTTTATACGGACTTTGATCGCAATTTTATTAAAGTCCATGAGATTGAAAAAATGGGTCGTAAGGCCGTTGATTCAAACGAACTATTTATCGACGGCTTAAAAGTCCCCGTAGCGGATCGCATTGGCGAGGAGGGCAAAGGCTTTCATTACATCATGCATGGCATGAATGCCGAGCGTATCTTGATCGCTGCCGAAGGCGTTGGTTTGGGGAAAGTGGCACTCAAGCGCGCCACAAACTACGCAAAAGAGCGCGTGGTGTTTGACCGCCCAATTGGACAAAATCAAGGTATCCAACACCCGCTGGCAGCCTGCTGGATGGAGCTCGAGGCAGCTAATCTCATGGTGATGCTGGCGGCAACGCTCTTCGATAAGGGAGAGGCGTGCGGTGCCCAAGCGAACGCTGCCAAATACTTGGCGGGCGAGGCGGGGTTTAATGCCTGCCAGACCGCGGTGATGACCCACGGTGGCTTCGGCTACGCCAAGGAATATCACGTTGAGCGCTATTTGCGTGAAGTGTTGATTACTCGTATCGCACCCGTCAGTCCACAGTTGGTGTTGTGCTATATCGCCGAGCGCGTGCTTGGCTTGCCCAAGTCTTATTAGGAGAATTCTATGGCCGGTCTGTATTTCGAAGAGTTTGAGGTGGGTCAGCTGCTTAAGCATTCCATGACTCGCACGGTCACAGAGATGGACAATGTTCTGTTCTCGACCCTCACCATGAACCCCCAGCCCTTGCACTTAGATAAAGAGTTCGCCTCGAAGACAGAGTTTGGTCAGATCTTAGTCAACAGTTTATTCACGCTTGGCCTAGTGATCGGCATCACGGTGGGTGAGACCACGCTCGGTACGACCATAGCGAACCTAGGAATGGCGGATACACGCTTTCCGCACCCGGTCTTTTATGGCGACACGATTCGCGTGGAGACCACCATCGTATCCAAGCGCTTGAGTAAATCCCGTGGTGACGCAGGGATTGTGGAGTTCGAGCACCGTGGCATCAATCAGCGCGATGAAATCGTTTGTATCTGTCGTCGGTCCGGCTTGATGAAGTGCCAACCCGCATGATTCAGCAACGCCCATCCGATGCCCGGATGGCAGTGATCGTGCTGTTGATTTGTTTCTTATTCAACATGCTTGGTCGCGGAGTAGGTGACGCGTATGTCACCTTTCTACTCCCGCTTGAGAAAGATTTTGGCTGGACGCGCTCTGAGCTTGCCAGTGTCTACTCCATCTACATGATTGCCAATGGATTGTCCGCACCCTTCATTGGCATGTTGTTTGATCGCCGTGGCCCGCGTTTTGTCTATTTGCTGGGCTTGCTCTGCCTAGGGATCGGGTATCTGCTCGCCGGCAACTTGACGCAGCTTTGGCAGTTTCATCTGTGCGTTGGTATCGCGGGTGGAATTGGGGTGGGTGCGTTAGGGATGGTCCCTTCAGCGAGTTTGATTAGTCGCTGGTTTCCTCACAACACGAGCACTGCAATTGGAATTGCGTACGCCGGCTTTGGTGCCGGGACGCTCGTCATTGTGCCTTTCGCCCAGTATTTGAACGAGGTGATTGGTTGGCGTAACGCGTATTACACCTTAGGGGGGATTTTGATTGGGCTGTTACCCCTGGTCTTGGCGTTACCCTGGAAGGTCATTAGGGCCGGGCGACGGGTTGGATCAGAGGCTGCTGTGAAGCCGACTGATTCCGTTGTGCCGCCTCTCTCGACATCACTCTCAGCGTCGCCCTTGCGCGATGCGATCAAGACAACAGGTTTTTGGGCTTTGGCCCAAGCCTTCTTTTTTACGTCGGTCGTCGTCTATACGGTGATTGTGCAGATTATTCCGT
>CAJBTJ010000138.1 GCA_903958565.1 uncultured beta proteobacterium | reverse complement strand
GTCTCGCCAAACACTACCCGTCGTTCTATCTTAGGTGCGACTGGTTTCGCCTTAGCTGGCGGACTGTCATTACCTTCAGTCGGCCTGGCTCAAGCCAAGTATCCGAATAAACCAATCAAACTAGTAATTCCATGGCCTCCAGGACAAGCAACAGACCTGGTTGGCCGTGCGCTCGCACAAGGCCTGTCACAAGTGCTTGGTCAAAACGTCGTGCCGGATAACAAAGCTGGCGCAGGCGGTGTGATTGGGACGGACTACGTTGCGAAAGCAGCTCCAGATGGCTACACACTCTTGGCTGGTTCGGCCGGTCCGATTTCAATTAGCCCACTGCTTCAGCAAGTACCCTACGACCCAGTCAAAGACTTGACACCTATTGGTATGTGTGGACTTTCGTCCTACATCCTAGTGACTGAGCCAAGCTTCCCCGCGAATACAGCAGGTGAATTCATTAAGTTGCTCAAAGCAAATCCAGACAAGTACTCGTTTTCGTCATCCGGCACGGGTGCGACCGCGCACTTAGTTGCTGAAGCGTTCAATGCGGCAGTTGGTATCAAAGCGATTCATGTGCCTTACAAAGGCTCATCGCCCGCACTGACTGACGTCATCGCTGGCCGTGTCTCGTACTGTATTGAAACCGCTGCGGCAACAATGCCTTTCATCCGCAACGGTCGTCTGAAGGCGCTCGGTGTGTCTATCGAAAAAGGAGCTCCGTCCGCACCTGGCATTCCACCACTCGCGACAGTCGCTAATATCCCGGGCTTCAACTTGGGTGCATGGATTGGTTTAGTCGCCCCCGGTAAATTGCCACCCGAGCTTGTTGAAACATTAAGCAAGGCGGTGCGACAGGTGATGCAAGATCCAAATATGGTTGAAGTGTTTAGCCGTATTTCGGTAGACATCGACTTCCGCTCACAAGCCGAGACGGTCAAGTACTTGGCCTCTATTCGTACTCAGTTTACCGAAGTGATTAAGAACAACAACATCAAGATTTAAATTGGTGCGCGACCTCAACGGCTCGACAACATTGCTGTCGAGCCGTTTTTATTAGTGCTTTGGCTTCGGGGTTAAGTCCTTCGCTTGCATTTCACGAGACATCGGGATAAATCAATACAAATTAAAGGTTCAGTTGGCCATCAATCAGGATATGGACCTGTCCACCTATCCAAGCAGTACCGCTGGCATCGGGGCGCACCGTCACACGGCCAACACGCCCAATCGATGTGCCTTGCGCAGCCAGATACGGCGATGCCAAACGTCCCTGGGACTGCATCCACTTCGCGATTGCTGCATTAAGCGATCCCGTGATGGGATCCTCACTCATCCCACTAGAAGGCGCCAACATACGAACCTCGTAATCACATTCGCTGCCCGGTGGATGCGGCGCAATAAACCCTATTCCCAAAAATTCCGGCCATCTCACTTTTGACGCATCAAGCGCCAGAACTTGCTCAGCCGTTGTCAACTCAAAGAATTGCCACGTTGGGCCGTTGCAGAGCTCTGCTGTGTGGCGAATCGCATCCGGCGGGATAGTCAGCGCCGCAATAATTGCCTCTCGCTTTGCTGGAGACATTTCCTTGATCGTAGTGGGTGGTGCAGCAAATGCGAGGACACCCACTTGAGAGATATCCACGTCGACGATACCGATCCCACACTCTTGACGCACAAGACCCACTTTCTTTGGCACACCACCGCTATGCAACCACGTCGCACAGCTTCCAAGTGTGGGATGACCCGCAAATAACATTTCACGAATAGGCGTAAAAATTCTGACTCGGTAATCTGCAGTCGGATCTGCAGGAGGCAGTAAAAATGTTGTCTCTGCAAGATTCGTCCAAGCCGCAAACTTTTGCATCTGCTCATCGCTCAGCCCATCGGCATCGACCACAACCGCTAGACCGTTTCCTTGAGTAGGAACAGGGCTAAACACATCGCACTGTACAAATCTACGCACTTTCAATGTCATTCTCCTCGCCAATCATGAGACTGCACTGCGCGCTCGCCATGACTCCAGTTCTCGCGCAGTAGGGTCGACTACTTCGTTGGAGCATCCTTGAGGAGTGCAGCGAGCTGATCTTTCCACCACTTTGCCTGCGCCGTAGTCCCATGCCCAGACGTTTGCGGACTCGCTGGGATGAGATAAAGCTTCGCGTCTGGAATACGAGGTAGGATTTTGTTCATTAACCCTAGCGACGGCGGGTTGCGCTCATCGTCCTCTGCATTAATAGCGAGTACGCGGGCCTTGATTTTTTCTACATGTGGTGCGGGATCGAAGTCGCCAGAGGATTCCCATTGATAGAGGTTGTCGTTCGCATCAGCCTTGAATTCAGCCGTCAACCGTCTATCTAGGAGCTCGTCCGCTTGTTTGCGCGTTGGTGCTAAGCGGTACAAAGCCTGATCGCCTCCACTCGTGCCTACGTTAAAAAACACGGTGGCAAACTGAAGGCTTTTAGGCTGCGTGGTGTAGTTGCCATCCATCCATTCTGGATCGCGCCGAATCAGGTCGATAATGAGTCGACGCATCATCCAGTTACGGCCAGACATTGCGGAAGGTGTAGCTGCCATAGGAACTAATGTGTCCATGAAGTCGGGATACTTAATGCCCCAAAGCCAAGTTTGCATCCCACCCATAGAATTTCCAATGACGAGACGCAGATGCTTGACGCCGAGCCCTTCGGTCACTAGGCGATGCTGCGCAGTCACCATATCGTCATAGTTGTACTTAGGGAATTTAGCGCGCAACCCGTCTGAGGGCTTACTGGATCGCCCCACTCCAAGCGCGTCTGGCAAAATGATGTAGTACTTGTTTGCATCCAAGGGCTGTCCGGGGCCAAACAACTCGCCCGAGAAATTCTTATTCGTGATCATGCCAGTGCCGGTGCCCGCAGTCCCGTGTAAAACCAGGACGGGGATCCCTGTTGGTTTCCCGAGCGTGGTGTAGCCGAGCTTGAGCTCTGGGAATACTTCACCGGTATGGAACTGAAAATTCTTGGCGATCCATACGCCCTGCTGTTGCTCTGGATACGGTTGAGCGCTTGCCGTGTCGGCTCCAAGTGCAAACGCAGACACACAGAACAAACTGCGAAACATACGGCCGTTGAAAATTGTCATTCTGTTTCCTATCAAGCTCTTGGTTTGAACTAAAAACTCTGCTACAAGTAATCCGATCTGTTCACTAAGATTATGCGATAAATCTCACTCGGAACAACTGCTCGATATGAAATTCATTCAATCCCCGAAAGTTCCGGCCCCTGCGGGTCACTATAGCCAGGCGGTCGAGGCTGCCGGGCTCGTGTTCGTTTCTGGGGTGCTACCCGGCAAACCACCAGAAGGTGAGAAAGACTCCTTCGAACGACAAGTACGCGCCAGCTTTGCGCAGTGCACCAATATTCTTAACGCTGCAGGGTGTGAGTTGAGTGACGTGGTTCAGTGCACCGCCTATCTGGTCGGGGTAGACCGCTGGCCAGAGTTCAACGCAATCTATGCTGAAATCATGGGTGATCACAAACCAGCACGAGCGGTGGTTCCGGTGCCAGAGTTGCATTACGGTTTTCTAATAGAAGTTCAGCTGATTGCCGAAAAAAAATCTAATCGATAGATAGGAGACGACGATGAAGCCACATTCAAAAGGTTCTTTACCCATTTCTGCTCAATTGATTGCTACCCTGACAGCTGGCATCATCACTGCGGTGACGGCCTCATTCAATATTGTGCAGGCCTCCGATGCCTTTCCAAATAAACCTATTAAATTCATTGTCCCCTACGCCGCCGGTGGCGCGACCGACACAACTGCGCGACTCGTGTCTAAAGAACTCACCGCAATACTCGGTCAACCTGTGATTGTTGAGAACAAAGCCGGCGCAGGCGGCAACATCGGAACAGACTATGTGGCTAAGTCCACGCCAGATGGCTATACGATGCTGCTGGCTTATACCGGTCCTATGGCGATTAATCCATCGCTGTACGACTCCCTTCCCTTTAAGCCGCAACAAGATTTCGCGCCAGTCACCTTGCTTGCACAAGCCCCGCAGATCTTAGGAGTGCATCCGTCCATTCCGGTCACGACGGTCGATGAACTGGTGGCCTACGCCAAGGCGAATCCAACCGCCCTGTTTTTTGGTTCATCCGGCAACGGAGGCGCAGACCATCTGGCTGGGGAACTTTTCAAAATGCGCACCGGTGCGCAAATCACCCACGTGCCCTACAAGGGTGGGGCGCCAGCGTTGGCAGATTTAGTGGCGGGGCGTACGCAAATGCAATTCATGACGATACCGGCTAGCATCGGGCATATTCAATCTGGACGTATCCGGCCTCTGGCCATTCTGGACAAGCAACGCTATCCACTGTTCCCGAACATTCCAACAATCACTGAGGCGGGCGTCAAAAATTATGACGTGAATAACTGGTATGGCGTCGTGGTGGCAGCAGGCACGCCCCAGGCCATCGTCAACAAACTGAATGTCGCCTTGATCAAAGCTCTACGTTCAGACGAAGTGCAAGCACGGTTTAGCGGCTTAGGCTTGGTGCCGGTATCCAACACCCCCGAAGAGTTTCAGCGATTCATCGCAGCGGAATCGGCTAGGTGGGCTGAGATCATTCGCGTCTCCGGCGCTTCGCTAAAATAGCGCAACGTTTAAGGCCCTACACAAACCATATTCGCTCTCAACGGAGTCAACGCATCATGCCGTTCTACACCAAAGGTAACGTCCGTATTCACTACGAAGAGCGCGGCTCAGGCTTCCCGCTTCTGATTCTCCCCGGTGGCGGTTTGAACTCGACGATAAAATTCTTCACAACCAACTCGCCTTTCGACGCGATGGAAGAGTTCAAAAGCGAGTATCGGTGCATCACGCTGGACTGCAGGAACGCCAACACGGGACAATCGACGGGGCCTTTAGAAGTAGATCGCCCCTGGGACGCCTACTCCGACGATCACCTAGGGTTGATGGATCATCTAGGCATTGATAAATTTTTAGTCATGGGCTTTTGTATTGGCGGCCCCTTTATCTGGAATATGCTCAAGCGAGCGCCCAACCGCATTGTCGCTGCCGTACATGCGCAGCCCAGTGGATTTCGCGCGTCCATCCCCGACTTGTTTCATAGCAACAACATGGCGAACTGGGGACCTAAACTGGTGGCGAGTCGTCCCGATTTAACGATGGATATGATTGATGCATTTTTAACAAAAATGTATCGCGCTAATCCAGATTTTGTATTCTCTGTATCGCGAGACTTTGTTAAAAATTGCCAGACTCCAACGCTCGTCATGCCCGACGACTCAGACCCTCACCCTTACGCCGTTGCAATGGAAGTCGCGAACTTAGCCCCTAACTCAGAGGTCAGTATCTACCCCTGGAAAGAGCCAAAAGATCGTGTACCAATTGCGGTTGAACATGCTCGCACCTTTCTTCGCAAGCACACGCCAAAATGAAAAAACTTCTGCTCGTCCTGTTACTCCTAATGAGCAACAGCGTACTTGCTCAAAACAGTAGTCAATGCGGCTTCATCAACAATAGTGATCAAGCAGCAATGTGCAGGGCCATCGCCCAACGCAGCACAAGCCAATGCGGCTTCATCAACAACAGCGATCAAGCGGCGATGTGCCGAGCGGTGGCAGGCGGTGGAGTGAGCCAGTGTGG
>CAJBTJ010000137.1 GCA_903958565.1 uncultured beta proteobacterium | reverse complement strand
ATCAGGGAAGATTCAATTACACAGTTTATTGCACATCAAAGTTTTATGGCTTGTAAACCGCATAAAACAAGCATAGCTTGAAGAAACTTTTTTCTGTTAAATCAGGGGTTCACAGAATCAAATTAGGTCAACGTGCATGCCTATTTTTTTATCATTCATGGCACTTTTTGTACCCGGTCGATGTCTAAAAGAAAGCGGTAAAAGTCAATCAGCAAGACGTACTTTCCATCCCAGACTTCAGTAGTTGTTTACCGATATGGGGGAATGCCAGTTTGATCGAATTCAACAAACTGGTCTAGTTGGATTACACGCTAGCACCTGTTCGATTCGATTGCACTCTCGCTCCAGCATAGCGACAAGCATCTTGATTCGGTTCGGAGGGAATCGCGCATCAATAGCCGCAATAACAATGGACAACTGTGGGGAACCGCGCGTGTTGTAAATCGCCTTAGAGACTGCCGATACGGACTCGTGGAACAGACTGACCGCGTGAGCATAACCCTGCGCACGAGCGCGCTCCACTTCTTGTCGAACAAGTTTAAGTTTTTTTCCTGAAATGCCCTTGCGCTTTAGGGCATCGAGGTTGTAGCTTAACGCTGCATCACTCTCCGCGGGTTGCATGCCCCCCAGGATCGATAGGCTACTTACACCGAAACCTAGTGGCCGACGGTCACCGACCGCCATGGTCACGGCCTTAATTGGATACTGACCGAACTCGCAACCAATGCACACAGCATCAAACCCAGAACGTGCAAGCAGAAAGACCGTGTCGCCAGTTTCACGCGCCAGCAACACTGCTGAATGGGCCGCTTCAGAGAAAAGGTTGGGCTCGTGGTTTATGGCCGACCATCCCAAAACGATTAATTCTTGCCCCAGCCGATAACGCGGCGCGTTCTGATCGCGGCTGATAAGCCCGTATTTGATCATTGCCAGAAGCAGCCGGTGTACGGTGGGCTTGGGCAAGCCGGTGAGAGTCATGACATCGGCCATTCGCAAGCCCGCCTCACCCCCTGTAGACAACGCCCGCAAGACATTTATCGCACGGTCAAGAGTCTGCAGACCTGAGCCGACCACCGGTTTTCGATCTGGCACGTTCAAGCTACGCGCAAATCTGCAACCCGAGGTTCAACCTGCTGCCCCCATACGGCCATCAAATCATCTGTGGCCATGGCGTCGTGCCGGGCCGAGGCCACCATCACGTACGCTGAATGGATTTCTTGACTGTAACTGGCCGTCGCGTCTGGAACTAGCACAGGATAGTAGTCACGGTGGAATGAGTCACGCAGCGTCGACTCAACGCAGCCTTCAGCAAGGACGCCGCAGATCGCAATTGTTCTGATTTGCCGTGCCCGAAGCAAGGTATCTAACTGTGTGTTGAAAAAGGCACTCGACCGATGCTTTGTCAGAATATTCTCTCCTGGCAGTGGCTTCACCGCATCCATAAAGCCATGACCCCAAGTGCCATGCACCACAATTGCGCCGTCTGGCGACAATGGAGACAGAAAATAGCGCCATGCTGGCGCGTCGCTGCCCCCAATGGGTAACACGGTGTGCTGAACGTGAACAACCAGGACCCCAGCTTTACGCGCTGCCTGCAGCAGCCGACTGGAATGAGAAAGCATGCCATCCATCATTGCCATGCTCTTTCCGTGAAGACCCGCTACACCATTCGGATGGCAAAAATCGTTTTGAATATCAATCAACAGCAACGCGGTGTGTGCGACGTCCATATACGCCTCAGGGTAGTGACGATTCATTTAGCTGCACCCTGCCCGGAAAAACTGTTGCTAACTGCGTCAGCAAACGGTACGTTCGCGCCAGGGTCGCCGGCTTTGGCAGCGAGATCAAAAATATTGGCTCGGTACTCCGCCTCGCCGATCTGGACGCTCTTTGGGATAGCACCTTCGCTCAGCATGCGCGCGGCAGCCTCGCGAACCACCTGAGGGTTCATCTTGGGGAACCACTTCACAGCAATGTCGCCGACTTCTTTGGGGTTTTGATACATCCACGTGTAGGTTTGAGCCATTGCTTGAGAAAAGGCCTGGAATGCTGGAGCCTTTGTACGCATGCGTTCACTACTGGCGCTGAACGCGGTGAGGAGGAAAGGTCCTGTCGCCTGTGCCCAAGAATAGGTAACCTTCAGTCCCATGTCTTGCACACCCAGCGACTCATAAGGCGTTAGCACTACTGCTGCATCGGCCTGTCCCGCAGCAACTGGGGGGAGTTCCTGGAAAAAGCCAACAAACAATAAACGCACATATTGCTTAGTGTCGTTCACGCCCTTGGGACGCCATGTCGAGCGATCTACTTCCTCATAGCCCTTGCTGCGAAGATAGTTCGTTAATACGTTGTGGGGAGATGAAGGCGGTGTCGCAACAGCTATCCGCATACCACGAACATCCAGTTTGTCACCTTCTTGCGCGGTCTTGGGGCCTACCATATATATCAAGTTTCGATTAAGAAGAGGCATGAACAACCGAATATCGGCGCCTTGCTTGAGGGCTTGGGTAGCCCCTGCGGGATCCTGGGCCGAAATGTCAGCTTGCCCTGAAATAACCGTCTGAACCGCCAGCGCCCGTCCGCCCGCCGTAACCAGTTTGACGGTAAGGCCTTGTGAACTAAATTGACCCTTCTCTTGGGCGACGTACATCGGTAAAAAACCAATCCATCGGATGGCTTCTGCCACGGTAAGTTCATGATTGGTCTGGGCTGATGTCACTCCTGCAGTTGCGAAGGAGGTGGCGATCAGTGCGGTCTTTAAAAAGGACTTGATACGCGAGGAGATAAGTTTCATTGGGAGCTTTCTTATGGAGTGGATCAATTTAGTAAAAAGCGTAGTTATGTAATTGCGCCTAGCGGCGAAGCAGCTTACTTTCGAGCCAGCCTACGGCCATGCTCAGAAATGTCGACATGATCATCAAGGTGAATACAGCCATCCAGACAAGGTTCAGTGCATACGAACCGCTGGCATACGAAATTAAAAACCCAAGACCTTCGTTAGCGGTAATAAATTCACCTACTACTGTGCCCGTAAGGGCCAAGCCAATGCACAAACGAAATGCGGAAATTATCCATGGAAGGGTTCCTGGCACCACAAACTTCATAAAGACTTGCCATCGGGTTGCGCCGAGTGATTTAAGCAGTCGCTCAAGATCCTTGTCGAGTTCCCGCGTGGCATCGTACGCAATAACCCAAGCAATAACAAAGACTAGAGAGAAACCTAGCGCCACCTTCATCCAAAAGCCGATGCCAATCCAGATAATGAACATTGGACCTAATGCGATCTTGGGCGTGGCATTAAACATCAACAGAACTGGATAGAAGGCCACTGCAAATACACGTGAAAACCACATGAGCAAACCACACACCGTGCCAAAAAGTACACCGGAAACAAAGGCGATGAGCGTCTCGCTCATAGTCACCCAGCTATGTCGCAGCAGGGACATGTCCGCCAGCGAGGAGTTGAACTCTGCAAGGATGCGGCTCGGCTGTCCAAAGAAAAAACCATTGACTAGATTTAAGCGTACTATCAGCTCCCAGCCTCCGAAAAAAATGACTGTCATAACGAATCGCAGCAGCCATACTTTGAGCCAAAAATAATTCTTGGGTCGGGGGCGCCTAGTCAGCACAGGCTGCGTCTTATCTGTCGAGGCAGTGGTCCTCATACATGCAATCCCTGTTCGTCGTTTTCAGTCATGTCGTCTATGTAAGAAGCCACTTTTCGACGGATTTCCAGGAATTCGTTTGTCAGCATCAAACTACGCTGTCGCGGTCTAGGAAGATCCACATCCACCTTAGCCACCAATCGGCCGGGACGTCGGCTGAGGACATGGATTTCGTCGCTCAGGAATACGGCTTCTTCAATATCGTGCGTAACAAAGAGAATAGTCTTGTGGAATTCGCCCCAAGTGTCCAACAACCACTCCTGCATCTTTGCGCGCGTCTGCGAATCTAGAGCACCAAACGGCTCATCGAATAGCACGATGTCGCGCTCATATAGTAGGGTCCGCAAAAGTGCTGCGCGCTGGCGCATCCCGCCGGAGAGCTGGGACGGGTAATGGCCTTCAAAGCCGCCAAGGCCGTAGCGCTTCATCAGCGGCAGCACCTTGATACGAGCTTCCGGTTTCGGCATGCCATGGATCTCGAGGCCCAAAATAATGTTATCGATGATCGTGCGCCAAGGCAACAGTAGGTCTCGCTGTAACTGGTAGCCGACGACACCTGGTTTAGCCGTCATGTCTTCGCCGTCCTTAAGAATGCTGCCCCACGTAGGTGCTAGCAGGCCAGCGATGATATTAAACAAAGTTGTTTTTCCGCAGCCACTCGGCCCTACGATCGCGACAAATCGTCCCTCAGACACTATAAGGTCTATATCCGAAAGTGCAAGAGTTACCCGAGTCCGATCCTCACCCTCAAATT
>CAJBTJ010000136.1 GCA_903958565.1 uncultured beta proteobacterium | reverse complement strand
TCTTCGTTGGGGTCAACTGGGCCGTGCAGATGGTGGGGCTGAAGTTCTTATCGGCGACTGGCTCTGGCGCCACCTCAGACGCGATCCTAGCACTCGACTATTTTACCTATGCGGCTACTCAGGCAAGCGCAGGTGAAAACTTTGTTGCCACCAATAATTCGTGGGGCGGCGGTGGCGCCTCGCAAGGGTTGACGGATGCTATAACGCGCGCAGCGCGCCAGGATATCCTTTTTATTGCCGCAGCTGGCAACGAGGCCACGAACAACGATGTGAATGCCAACTATCCGTCGAATATCTCGACCACGACGACCGCAGGTTATGAGGCCGTGATAGCCGTCGCGTCATTGACCGCTTCGGGTCGTTTGTCTTCGTTTTCGAATTTCGGCGCGACTACGGTCGATCTGGCTGCGCCGGGCTCGTCGATTTATTCGACACTTCCCGGTGGCACTTATGGCAGCTATAGTGGAACGTCTATGGCCACACCGCACGTTACCGGTGCGGCGGCCCTGTACGCCGCTCTGCATCCAACGGCAAGCGCAGCTCAAATCCAGCAAGCGTTGCTGGCGAGTGCGGCCCCCACCACTAGCCTGACGTCGGTGACAGCCAGCGGAGGTCGACTTGATATCGGGACCCTGATGGGTCTGCTACCGTCACCGCCGCCTGTGGTGGTCGACATTGCTGACACAACCGCCACCACCGTCACACTGACCACCAACGCGCCGCAGACATCCATTATCGCTGTGGCCGGCGACCAGGACTGGTTCAAAGTCGAATTGGTCAGGGGCTATCGCTACGATTTTGCACTGGATGCGGCTGCCGGTTCGGGACTCGACACCTATCTGCGCCTGATGGATGGCCGCGGCACTGAGCTCTTAATTAACGATGATGCTGTCGGTCTAAACTCAAGATTGTCATTCACTGCCAACACCACAGAGACCTATTTTGTAAGCGCGCAGGGTTACTCCAGCAGCGTCGGTAGCTATGCGCTGAACATGACGGCTGAAATTGGTTCGTTGGTGCTGGTCGGCAGCAGCAGAAATGACGTACTGGTAGGCGGGGCTGGGGCCGACCAATTGAGTGGTTTAGCCGGAAACGATAATCTTGACGGCGGACTCGGCGCCGACATCCTGATCGGCGGAACGGGCAACGACACCTACAACGTGGATAATACGGAAGATCAGGTCATCGAAGACACGGCAGCCGGGATCGATACCGTGGTTGCTGCCTCGTCTTATGTATTGACCGCCAATGTTGAAAAGTTGACGCTCAGCGGATCGCTGGCGATGAACGCCACTGGCAATGACCTGCAGAACACACTCACCGGCAATGCTGCGAACAATATTCTCGATGGCGGCACAGGTGCCGACACCATGGTAGGCGGCAGCGGCAACGACACCTATTACGTGGACCACACGGCAGACCTAATTGCCGAACTGAGCGCAGCGGGAACTGATACGGTGTTGGCAGCAGTGTCCTACGTGCTCTTGCGGCATGTCGAAAACCTCACGCTCCTCAATAGCCTGACGGCTCTCTATGCGACCGGCAATGCTGAACACAACACCTTGACCGGCAACGCTGAAAATAATACGCTCACGGGCTTTGCGGGCAATGACACCCTCCTCGGTGGTAACGGCAATGACTTACTGTACGGCGGTCTAGGCAACGACATCCTAAATGGTGGGGCTGGCCTAGATATATTGGTGTTCAACGGAAAAATCAGTTCGACCAACATCGATCAGATTGTCAATTTCAGCGCAGTTGATGACACCATCTGGCTAGACAAGAATATCTTCAAGGCATTTGCGGCAAGCGGCAGGATTACTGACGAGGCATTTAACTTCGGCAGTGGCGCGACCCAAAGCGACGACCGGATTATCTACAACACGCAAACTGGCGCGCTGCTCTATGATGCCGATGGATTGGGTGGAGCTGTAGCGATGCAATTCGCTCAACTAACGGGGCTGACGGACTCGCTCTCCGCGAGTGATTTTTATGTGATTTAAAACGCGCGGAATTTGTGGCGCCTGGCCCTCCGTCTTGATCAAGTGAAGTCAGTTTTTTAGTAGATCGTAAGCGCACAGCCAGTCCTCTAATCCAAACGTCAATGCTTATAGCTTTTGGGTGGGTTGAGGTTATAAATTCTAGTGTTGTCTAGAGCCTAAAGTTATTTCTAAGCTGCCCTTAACCTTTTGTGTCAGAACGATGAACGATAGATTAAAAAGCAATCACTCCATCAGTCGCCGCCAAATCATCTCAGCGGCAATCGCTGCCCCTGCCCTGTCGGTGCCGACTTGGTGCTCGGCGAGCGGATTTTCTGTCACTGAGATGATCTTGCTATCAGCAAAACTCACCCAAAAGTCGCCTAACCTCTTTTTGCCCGCCATCGCTCAAAAGATGCTGGAAGCTTACGCGCAAAGAGGGTTTACACATCGCCTGCAGACTTTATTAGCCAACCCCGAGTCTGACCTAGAGCTCGGCAACGAAATTGTAGCTTCCTGGTACAGCGGTATTGCAGAAACCCTGCAGGGTCCTCAGGTCATCACTTACAACAATGCTCTGATGTGGAGTGCAGCTCCCTTTTTACATCCGCCAGGCAACTGTGGCGGCCTCACCAATTACTGGACATTGTCACCCTCATCTTAAGGACTTTTACTTTGGAGAACGCTGTCACGACAGATGTTGTCATCATCGGCTCTGGCGTGTCGGGTGCTTTATTGGCTCACCGCTTGGCTAAGCAAGGCATCAAAGTTTTGATACTCGAGGCAGGCAAGACCGTTGAGCGAGCCCAAGCCGTCAGTACGTTCGAAAATGCTCTTGTCAAGGTTCCAGAATCTGCCTACACCCAAACCCCGCAGGCGATGTTCCCACGTACCGACCAACCTCATCAGTGGTACGTACAAGCGGGTCCTGATATTTTTAAAAGTACTTATCTGAAAGTGCTGGGTGGAACCACCTGGCATTGGCTAGGAACGGCAATACGTCTCATCCCCAGCGACTTTAATACTCAAACACTGTTCGGTCGAGGGGTTGATTGGCCCATCAACTACAGTGACCTAGAGCCTTATTACACCGAAGCCGAAAATGAGCTTGGGGTCTCAGGTGATGCAAAGCAAGATCAAGGGTCTCCTCGTCAGAGCGCCTATCCCATGCCCGCGATCGGACAATCCTACTGTGATCAAGCATACATCAAAGCATTAGCCCAAACACCCTACGAGGTCACCCCCACGCCACAGGCACGCAACTCGGTTGCACATAACAACCGCCCCCCCTGCTGTGGCAGTAGTAGTTGCATTCCTGTCTGCCCGATTCAAGCGAAATACGATGCCACGGTTCATATTAAAAAAGCCCTAGCTGCCGGTGCCACGTTGATGACTGAATCAACGGCTGTTCAATTGCTTGTAGGCAAAGACCAACAAATCGAAGCCGTCAGATTCAAGCGTTGGGATCAGTCAGAAGGCTTCATCAAGGCTAAACGGTTTATCTTGGCATGCCATGCGATTGAAACCCCACGACTGTTGATGGCCTCGAAATCAAGCATGTACCCAAAGGGGCTGGCTAATCGCTCTGATCAAGTCGGTCGCAATCTCATGGATCACCCCGTGCAACTCTCCTGGGCGCTGTCGCGAGCGCCTGTCTACCCATACAGAGGGCCTCAGGCAACCTCTGGCATCGAAAATATGCGCGACGGCGCGTTCCGAAAAAATCGAGCAGCGTTTCGGATCGAAATCGGCAATGATGGATGGGGATGGCCCACTGGTGCGCCAACATCGACTGCTCAACAGTTTGCCCGAGCCGGTTTACGTGGCGAGGTTTTAGATCAGGCCATCGCCAATCAGACCTCGCGCCACATTCGTCTAGGCTCGCTCATAGAGCAATTACCTGACCCCGAAAATCGAGTCTCGCTCGATCCGCATGTGTCGGATATTTACGGGGTACCTAGACCAAAAATACATTACCGTATCGATGACTACGTAAAAAAAGGCTTGAACGCCGCACAAACGGCGCACACGGATATTTTTGGCCACATTCGGGCCACTGAGATTCAGCACAAGCAAGAGTACGAAGGTGCGGGTCATATCATCGGAACGACTCGCATGGGCCACGATGCAAAATCCTCTGTCGTTGATGCCAACCTTGTCAGTCATGATCACAAAAATTTGATGATTGTTGGATCGAGCGTTTTTCCGACAAGCGGAAGTGCCAACCCAACGTTAACCATCGCGGCACTGAGCCTGAGGGCCTCTGATTTTTTGATCGAACAACTGCGTGTTGGGACTGCTACGAAAAAAGTGCAGTGATCTTTAGAAAAAAATATTTCAGATCATCAATATCGACTCAACCAGTCATCTAAAAAATCAGATAGTTCTTAAATCAAAACGCCACCCGCAAGCCTACACTCCCACCGTAAAGCGTCTGTCCCGATCTCGCCTCTGCCGACACGCCTGCGTAAGCAAATGCATTGTCAGCAATCTTTGCCGTGCCATACAACCCCGCCTGCACAAACGCAGCGCCTGCATTCGGTGTCGTAACGTTAATCGTGTAGCCGCCTAAAGTGGTGTTCACAGTTGGATTCAATAAGTTCGCTGTATCTGCACCCACTCCGATGTTCGCACGATAGGTGTAGCCCTCTTTAAGTGGGTCTTTATTTAGCGACCCAGCTGCCACACCAATCACACCACGTACACCATTCCCAGTGTAGCGATCGACGTTCAGTGCTGAAGCGGCTCCGCCTTCATTCACGGCCGACTGTGTTGCAATTTGCCAGGTCACACGTGCATAGGGTGTCACTCGTACACTTTCCAGATCCATCGGACGGCTCAGGCCTAAACTGATCAGCGCATCGTTACCCATCACTGTTTTATTCTTGAAGCCGTTACTCAGACCAGTCATGTCCCCACGCGTGATGTCACTAGAGCTCAAACCAATACTCGCCATCGCATCCACCACAAAGGTATCGACGGGCATTTTGCCGTAGGCAAAGAGTGAGCCTTGCTGAACGGTGGCCGTACCATATACAGGATTGATCGTCGTACTCGAGAGCGCAAAGCCGCCACCCAGCGTCGTACCATTAGAAGAATAAAAATCAGAACCAAATGTCAGCTGATAGAGGTTGCTATTCCAACCACCGGATTGGTTGTCACTCGCACGATTGCCGCGCTGGTAGGCGAGATCGCCCCATACGTTACCGTTTGAGATTGCTTTGACTTCTGCATTGGGATTGACGTTTGGATTGGAGCTGACTGCTGCGCTCGGGACACCCCCAAGGCTGAGGGCTGAGTTGAGATTGGCCGTAGGCATATTCAGCCCGGATCCAGCTGAATCGCCAAGCCGGCTCAAAACGGTTTGCTGCACGCGTTGAGTAGTTGGCGCGATAACCGCGATCGTCGCTGCATACACTTCACCCGCAAGACTTTGTGCCAGACGGACAATGCTCTGAGCGCTCGTCAACCGAGAGATTGAATAGAGTAACTGCTCCTGTGCTTCAGTCGCTGTGCCCATCAAGCTATTTTGCGCGCTTTGCTCTAATACGCCGCCGACAGACTGAGCATTCACATTACCTGAGGCTGCCGTGATTGTATTGACATACGAAGAGGGAATGACCGCCAGATCAAGGCTGTTGCTCCCCATCATGTTGTAAAACGGCAGCAGCTGCGTTCCCGCCGCGAGTTCTGCAGGTTGTGTAAAAGTTGAGAACCTACCTAAGATCCCGCTCTGAGCGGTTGCCATGCGGAGACGATCACCCAGTACGGGTACATAGGTCGCACTGCCATAGCCAGACTGATCCACCGTAAACAGATCGGACAGTCGCGGTGTAAGCGTTGCACCTGTCTGAATCACAAACTGACCACTCGTCACATTTAAAAACGAGTAATAGCCCGCCGCACCAACTGGCGAGGTGCTGCTGGCTTGTGTCGTACCAGCGATGTCTTGCTGATAGGTTGATCCTGTATTCATCGTGAACGTGGAAGCAGTCGA
>CAJBTJ010000135.1 GCA_903958565.1 uncultured beta proteobacterium | reverse complement strand
GGAATATTTGATGAGACCACTATTTGGAACCCTAGCTTCGCTTTTTAAAACATTGCGGTTCTGCGCGAATGACCTCTATAGTAGGGGTGACACGGGAGACCAACTTGGAACTGCGACAACTGCGCTACTTTTTGCGAATCGTTGACCTGGGCAGTATGGGTAAAGCCGCTGTTGAGCTGGATATCGCAACCGCAGCACTCAGCCAGCAGATCAGCAAGCTCGAGGGTGAGCTGGGCGTCACCTTGTTGCACCGAAGCTCATCGGGCGCCAAGTTAACCGAAGCCGGCGCCGTCTTTTACCGCAGCGCACAACTGGTGCTGCGCCATGCCGATGATGCGGTAAGCATTGCGCAAAGAATGCAAATTACTGGACGCGTCAGCATAGGGTTAACACCCGCAACGATTTCGGCATTGGCGATGCCCTTTTTTGAGACCATGAAGGCGAGCTATCCGGAGGTGGAGGTACATATTGTCGAGTCATTTTCAGGCTATCTCTCGAATATGCTTAATCTCAGACAGCTCGACCTGGCCGTGCTCTTCGAAATCGAAGCTGCACATTCTTGGGAAATCACTCCACTCTTGTCCGAGGGCCTCTTTGCGATCTACTCACCCTATTTTGAAATTGCAGCCCCGCCCAGCGGTTTAAGCTTGCAGCAGGTCGTTAACCTACCCTTAGTGCTGCCAAGCAGGCGACACGGGTTCCGACGGGTTTTAGAGGCCCGGTTCGCACAAAAAGGCCTAGCGCCCTCGACGATCACCGAAGTTGATTCACTTTCATTCCTGCTCGATCTGGTGCGAACGGGGCATGGCGTCTCAGTGCAGCAGAGCGCCGTGACTTCTCGGGCACTCGCGATGGGGCTGCGGGTCAGCCGACTCATCGATCCCGAAGCTCAGTTACAGAATTTTCTCGTGAGCCTTCCCGAGAAAGAACTATCACCTACCGCTTGTGTGGCAAAAACCGTACTCATAGACGTGGTCAAACGGCTCGTCAAGGAAGGGAAGTGGGACGCCACCGTGTTAACTAAAACTTAAGTCGCAGCTGTTTTTTCTCTTAAGCCACTTAAATTTGCATGACCTCTGGTCACGAGAGACGATTAGAGTGACTATTCTCTCTGGCAATACACCTTAAAGCGAGTGCATGAATGAAACAAGATGAGGAATTTTTTTTAGTCGAATCAAACAAGCTTGACCAAAACTTGCATGCACTGGTTAGACAACAGAACCTCGACATGGAGGAGTCAACTCGCTCGTTATTAACCCTCGCCATGGTGTCCGCCAACCTGCAGCTAGATTACGTGAGCAATCATGTGGTTCAGTGCGCAGAAGCGGGTCTCGGCCGCACAGACATTGCCGAGTTGTTAGTACAACTCTATTGTTATAGCGGCGTTTATCCTTGCCTCGCGTCCTTTAAGATTGCCGCACAAACCTTTAAAGAGCTTGAAGCGAATGGCAAGCTCTCAGAGAAACAAAAGAAAGTTGAAAATTTTCAACCGGTAACCTCAGCCGCCGACGAGCGTATCGCGGATGGCCTTGAAATACGCCGACGTTTATTTGGTTCGCAGTCCATCGACATTTCCTTGGAAAAGTGTGATGCATTCGAGAATGTTTTTAATGATCTCACCCACGAATTTTGTTTTGGAAACATTTGGGCACGCCCTTATTTTTCACCTCAAATGAGAAGTCAAATATGCCTGGCGATTG
>CAJBTJ010000134.1 GCA_903958565.1 uncultured beta proteobacterium | reverse complement strand
TTTTCAAGCAGAAGACGGCATACGAGATTTCGCGGAGTGACTG
Organism: uncultured beta proteobacterium; assembly: GCA_903958565.1. Taxonomy (GTDB): domain Bacteria; phylum Pseudomonadota; class Gammaproteobacteria; order Burkholderiales; family Burkholderiaceae_B; genus Zwartia. The sequence goes on along the minus strand of CAJBTJ010000134.1, from coordinate 9,241 downwards.
GAGTTCAGACGTGTGCTCTTCCGATCTGGCACCGGCGCCACCTCCCCCGCCTCCCCCGCCTCCCCCACCCACGCCCTCCACGTCGGCTCCTTCGCCGAAGGCTGAAGTCGACCCAGAGATCGCGCTCGATGAAGAGCGCAAGAAGCGAGAGGAACAAGAGCGTCTTGAGCGAGAAGAGGTCAAAAAGGAAGAGGAACGGATCAAGCGGGAACGTGAACTCGCTGCCAAGAGAGAGCGCGAGCGCTTAGAGCAACAACGCGAGAAAGCCGAGCGTCTTGAAGCCGAGAAGCGTGCCAAGGAAGAAGCGGCAGCTAAAGCTGCACTAGAAAAGAAGAAAAAAGAAGAAACCGACAAGATCGCCAAAGAAAAAGCCGAGGCTGACCAAAAAGCAAAAGAGCGGGCGCTGGCGGATCAAAAAGCCAAGGAAGCCGCGGCTGCAGCCGCCAAACGTGAGCAGGCGCTGCGCGATGCGTTCCGTAACGACGCCATGGGCGCTGCGGGAATTCCTGGCGGGACAGCAGACCGCAACCAGGCGGGCGGTGGGCGTAATGATGGCTACGGCGCCCAAGTGCGGGCCTGCGTACAGCCTGGCGTGGCATTCCCAACGCCTCCACGTAGCGGCGCCACAAATCCTGCGGCCGTTTATCGCGTCCAACTACGCCCAGATGGCACGATTGCTGATGTCAAACTGACACGGGGCTCAGGTAATCCGAACTTTGATCGGGCAGTAGAAACCGGCATTAGGCGCTGCTCACCGTTCCCAAAACCTCCTTCGGGCAGCTACCCAGGTTACATCGACGTCAATTACAATATGTACGACTGATAGGAGCCCGTAAAAATATGATGTCCCCCCATTTGTATGGCAACCGACAATCTGCCCGCAGCTTTTTACCGAGTGCCCGCATTTGGTTTGCCCTGTGTTTCGCAATGCTCGGCCTCCTTGCCGGTCTACCCGCGCACGCACAGCTGCGGGTCGACATCTCGGGCACGGGCGCGCAGCAATACCCCGTCGCGATTGCAGACTTCAGCGGCGATGCCGCTGGTGCACAAATTGCTGAAATTATTCGTGCCGACCTGACACGCTCGGGACAATTCCGGCTTGTTTCGACGTCCGGATCCAATCTGACAGTCGACACCCCTATTGCCTTCGATGAGTGGCGCACGCGGGGCGCGGACTTCATCGCGCACGGCACCGTCGTGCGTACGCCCGATGGGCGCTTCGAGGTCAAATACCGCTTGGGCGACACCGTCAAACGCGGTCCCCTCGATGGCGTGGCCTTCTCTGGCACCGAAAAAGAGCTTCGGCGCCTGGCCCATCAAATCTCGGATCGTATCTACGAGAAAATCACAGGCATCCGAGGCGTGTTTGCCACCCGCATCGCTTACGTTCTTAAACAAGGCAACACTTACGAGTTGCAAATTGCGGACGCAGACGGTCAAAACCCCCAGGTTGCCCTGCGCTCGCGCGAACCCGTTATTTCACCCGCGTGGTCACCCGATGGCTCGCACTTGGCCTACGTCAGTTTTGAATCCGGCAAACCGGTAGTCTATGTGCATCAACTCGCCACCAGCAAGCGCTTTCCGGTCGCAAACTTCAAGGGCAATAACTCCGCGCCCGCCTGGTCGCCAGATGGTAGCCAGCTGGCAGTCGTACTCACGCGTGATGGTTTATCGCAGATTTATACCGTGAGCGCTGCCGATGGCTCGAACTTGCGTCGAATCACGCGCTCGCCACTCATCGACACCGAACCTGTCTTCAGCCCGGACGGACGCTCCATCTACTTCACGAGCGACCGCAGTGGCAGCCCCCAGATCTATCAGGCTGGCCTTGATGGCGGAGAGCCTCGCCGCATAACCTTCAACGGCGGTTACAATATCTCACCTAGAATTTCTCCAGATGGCAAAACGTTGCTCACCGTGACGCGCCGAGACGGGGCATACCGTATCGTTTCGTTGAATCTGACGAACAACACCGAGTCCTTCCTCACGGCTGGACGAGATGATCAGTCGCCCAGTTTCGCGCCCAATGGCATGCAAGTGTTGTATGCCTCCGTGCAAGGTGGTCGGAGTGTCTTGGCGGGTGTGTCCAGCGATGGTCGCGTACGCCAAACACTCTCAATCTTGAACGGTGAAATACGCGAACCCACCTGGGGCCCGTTTTCCAAATAGTCGAATCTCCTAGCAAAGGAAATGTAATGAAAGCTCGTATCGCCAAAGCGTTAACTATTGCGGCAGTTGCCGCGAGTCTTGCTGCGTGTAGTTCAGTATCTCTGGATGACCAGGCAGGCGCTGGCGCCGGTGCGGACGGCTCGGGCATTCTTGATCCATTCAACCCGCAAAGTATTTTGGCTAAGCAGCGCTCTGTTTACTTTGATTTCAATGGCTACACGGTCAGCGAACAGTACCGTAGCCTCGTTGAAACCCACGGTAAATATCTAGCAAGCAAGCCCCAGCAGCGTGTGGTGATTGAAGGCAACACCGATGCGCGTGGCGGCTCGGAATACAACCTGGCGCTCGGCCAACGTCGTGCAGAAGCCGTTCGCCGCATGCTGACCTTGATTGGTGTCTCTGATACCCAAGTTGAAACCATCAGCTTCGGTAAAGAAAAACCAAAAGCACTGGGTGATAGCGATGCAGACTACGCTGAAAACCGTCGTGCGGATTTCAACTACAAGCGTTAATTTATCGCGCTTAAGTTAGACCTGTGCGGGGCGGCTGATAGGCCGCCCTGTTACTTTCGAAAGGAATCACCTATGATTTTTAAATCATCGATTATTCGCCAAGTTGTGCTTGGGCTCACGATTTCCGGCGGCGTTCTTCTTAGCCACGCCGCATTTGCCTTCGCTGACGACGACGCACGCAAAGCCATCGTAGACTTACGTCAACAAATTCGAACGTTGACAGAAGCAAATCAACGCGCACGCATACAGCTTGCCGACCAAATCGAGGCCTTGGAGCAGGAGGTGATGCGTCTACGCGGTAATATGGAACAATTGACGCGGCCAGGCGGCGCAGGTGGTGCCTCAAGTGCTGCAGGCGGCGGACGTGCGCCAGACGCGCAATCGCAAGACCCGAGAGAGCAGTCTGCCTTTGATCAGTCGATGGAAACGTTTCGCAAAGGCCAGTACAAAGAAACGATTCAAAATCTCACAGCGTTCATGACGCTATACCCTGACAGTACGCTCACGCCCACCGCGCAGTTTTATCTCGGCAGCAGCCGATACGCGCTCAAAGACTTCAAGGGTGCGATGACGACTTTGCAAGCGATGGTTCAAAAATTCCCAACACAGCAACGTGCTCCAGACGCCTTGTTAATGGTTGCCGCCTGCCAGATTGAACTCAATAATCGTCCGGGTGCCAAGGTGACGCTGCAACGCATTGTCAAAGACTACAAGGGAACGCCCGCCGCGGACACCGCAGCAAAGCGTCTACCGCTTTTACAGTAGTCCTGTTGTTAGGCGCGCAAGCGTGGGCTTGCGCAGCACCTGAATCAAGGCATCGTCAATAAGAGACAGGCGACGCCGGCAACGATCAGTACGATGCCGAGCGTTTCCCGTCGCGTGCTCTTGCTCAAGAATACGCGCCAGGAAAGCAACTGTGCGAACAACACCTCAACCAAACCAAGTGTGCGGACATTCGCCGCCGCTGTCAGGGCAAAACCAAGAAACCATCCTTGTGACGCCGAAGCGCCAAGCAAACCACCCCAGATTGAAATACGCCACGCTTTCAGACAGCGCACCCACGCCTCGTAATGAAACGTCATCATCCAGGCTGCCAATAAGACGGTCTGCAAACCCAGTCCACAAGTCAAGGTCCACGAGGCGCGTACGAAAAAATGCGCCTCACCTAAGGCCAAGATACCGCCTCGGAAAGACACGGCAGCAATCGCAAAACATGCGGCGGCCAGCAACCCCAATACGACAGGCTGCCAGGAAGGTCCTGCCTCACCGTCAGCCGCTGGCTTAGACGCCATGATGGTGACGCCCACGGTCGCGATAATAATCGCACCCATCGCCAACAAAGAAATTTGATCGCCCAACACAATGAGGCCAAACAGCGCAACCTGAACAGGCTCAGTCTTTGTCCATGCCGTCACCACAACGAATGCACGTTGCCGCATGGCCGCTAACATCAAAGCCGTCGCGGCGATTTGCGACAATGCCCCCGCCAGCACAAACAAGGCGAAGTTCACATTCATCGAGGGCAAGACAGAGCCCGTTACAAAGATGGCGATGACTGTGAACAAGAGTGCGAAAGGAAATCCGTATAAAAAACGAACCTGCGTCGCACCTAAGGTACCAAGCTGCTCAGTGAGACTTCGCTGTATGGCATTGCGGCCGGCCTGCGCAGCCGCTGCAAAAATTGAAGCGGGTATCCATAACCACGTCCACTCATGCTCTGTCATCTTGGGTTACCTGTCTAGAAAAGAAACAGCTCGATTAAATTAGAGGTCATTACTTTGCGCGCGCTGCGTGTTGACGCAGCAACGTAACGGTCGCGGCATCAAGTGTGATGCCCTGTGCACGCTGTTGCTTCATTTTCTGCAACTCGATTTCGCCCGGCACAATAACAGGGCGCCCCTCAACAGCGGCGGGGCTGTCGTGCAAGATCGATGCAAAATCGGTCATGCGTTCGGTGAGCCACTGCGTCGATCCAAGCATCTGCGTATTGATCAATATAAAGAAATGGCCTAAGTTCTGTGGCTCATCAGGCGCATCGACCCAAGATTTCACGTGGGTTAAATAGGCTGCGTTAGAGAGTAGCCCCGCAAACAAATCAACCAGCAGGGCCAGTCCATAACCTTTGTGACCCCCAATCGGCTGCAAAAATCCATCGAGTGCAGCCTTCGGGTCTGTCGTTGCTCGGCCTTTGTCATCGGTTGCCCAAGTATCTGGGATTGCCTCGCCACGCTTGAATGCGTTACGGATTTTGGCGCGTGCCACGACGCTCATGGCCATGTCCAGCAGGAAGGGATCGCCGCCTGGGTTTGGCACGCCGAAACCGAGTGGGCTATTGCCTAGACGCGCATCACTGCCGCCCCACGGAGCAATGGTGGTGGTCGCGTTACTGCCGATGATGCTTGCAAAACCTTGCTGGGCCGCAATCAGTGAGTAGGGGGAGATCGGTCCAAAATGATTACTGCCACGTGCAAACGCCAGCCCAATCCCACATTGCTTGGCGGCATCCATCGCCGCACGCAGTGCGTGCATACCAACCAGCGGCCCGACGCCGTTATCACCATCTACGAGGCGTAGGGCGGGCGCTGGCGTCTGCACAGTGATCTTGGGCTGGGCGCGAATGCCCTGTACAAGCAAACGGTCGCCGTAAGACTCGACGCGTGACAGTCCATGCGTACTTAGACCAAAGAGATCGGCCATAACAAGTACTTGCACAACATCTTTGGCGTCGACCTGAGTTAAACCAAGACCTTGGAAAGCCTTGACCGCTAAAGTCGATAGCTCGGCCTCGGACCATACCGTTTGTACCTGTGCATTTTGGGTCATCTGCAACCGCCTTATTACCTGTGTGAGCCAAAGCATACCCGCGAGCGAGCTTGCCGTCATGGGCGCAGATTGTACGCAAAGACGCCGCGCATAAAAAAACCCCCGGTAAATGACCCGGGGGTTTCGTGCATACCCCGATAAATCGGGGCTGGTGTCTGAAAGACCTGAGCTTAGAAGCCCATGCCGCCCATACCACCCATGCCGCCCATATCGCCACCAGGCATACCGCCGCCGCCGGCTGGTTTGTCTTCGGCGAGTTCGCAAACTGCGACTTCGGTCGTCAGCAACAGGCTGGCAACAGAAGCTGCGTTTTGCAGAGCTGTACGTGTGACTTTAGTTGGATCCAAAACGCCTTGCTCGACTAGGTCACCGTACTCGCCGGTGGCGGCGTTGAAGCCGTAGTTACCTTTGCCGTTTGCAACGTTATTGACCACAACGCTTGGCTCGCTGCCAGCGTTTGCAACGATGGTGCGCAGAGGCTCTTCGATGGCACGCAAGACAAGCTTGATACCAGCGTCTTGGTCAGCATTGTCGCCCTTGACCTTGGAGACCACAGCGCGCGTGCGGATCAGTGCAACGCCACCGCCAGGAACAATGCCTTCTTCCACAGCTGCACGGGTTGCGTGCAATGCGTCTTCGACACGTGCCTTCTTTTCTTTCATTTCGACTTCGGTTGCAGCACCCACGCGGATGACAGCAACACCGCCGGCCAACTTGGCCACACGCTCTTGCAGTTTTTCGCGATCGTAGTCAGAGGTGGCTTCTTCGATCTGAACACGGATCTGTTTGACGCGTGCCTCGATCGACTTGGCATCGCCATGACCGTCGATGATTGTGGTGTTTTCTTTACCGACTTCGATACGCTTTGCTTGACCGAGTTCAGCCAACGTGGCTTTTTCAAGCGACATGCCGGTTTCTTCAGAAATAACGGTACCGCCGGTGAGGATGGCGATGTCTTCAAGCATTGCTTTACGACGATCACCAAAACCAGGCGCTTTCACAGCGGTGGTCTTGAGGATGCCGCGAATGTTGTTCACAACCAGAGTTGCCAAGGCTTCGCCTTCGACGTCTTCTGCCACGATCAGCAGTGGACGGCTCGACTTAGCAACTTGCTCAAGTATAGGCAGCAGATCACGGATGTTGCTGACTTTCTTGTCATAGATCAGAACGTAAGGATCTTCCAGCGCCGAGACTTGCTTGTCTGGGTTATTGATGAAGTAAGGCGACAAATAGCCGCGGTCAAATTGCATACCCTCGACCACATCGAGCTCGTTTTCAAGCGACTTACCGTCTTCAACGGTGATGACGCCTTCTTTGCCAACTTTGTCCATTGCGTCAGCAATGATCTGGCCGATCGAGAAGTCGCTGTTAGCCGAGATCGAACCGACCTGAGCGATTTCTTTGGTGGTGGTGCATGGCTTGGAGAGCTTTTTGAGCTCTTCAACCGCAACGGCGACAGCTTTATCGATGCCGCGCTTGAGATCCATTGGATTGATGCCGGCAGCCACGTACTTCAGGCCTTCGACAACGATCGACTGAGCCAACACGGTTGCCGTGGTGGTGCCGTCACCTGCGTTATCAGACGTCTTGGAAGCAACTTCCTTGACCAGCTGAGCGCCGATGTTTTCGAATTTGTCTTTGAGTTCGATTTCTTTAGCAACCGACACGCCGTCTTTGGTGACGGTTGGTGCGCCGAAAGAACGCTCGAGCACGACGTTGCGGCCCTTAGGACCGAGAGTGGTTTTTACTGCGTTGGCGAGGATGTTCACGCCACGGACGATACGCACACGTGCGTCATCGCCGAATAGGACTTGCTTGGCAGCCATTTAGATTTCCTTCCGTGTTCTGTGAATTACTGGACCACAGCGAGGATTTCTTCCTCGCGAATGACGAGGACTTCTTCGCCATCGACTTTAACGGTCTGGCCGGCATACTTGCCGAACAGAACTTTGTCGCCGACTTTGACATCCATCTTCAACACTTTGCCGTCTTCGGTTTGTTTACCGGGACCAACGGCTAGCACCTCACCCTGATCCGGCTTTTCAGCGGCGCTTTCAGGGATAACGATGCCCGAGGCAGTTTTGCGCTCGTTGTCCAGGCGTTTGACGATCACGCGATCGTGCAGGGGACGCAGGGCCATGTAGAACTCCTGTTACAAAAATAATGGTTGTGAGAAACACTTCGCTGAGTAGCAAACAATATTGTTAGCACTCATTGAAGTCGAGTGCTAATTATAAGGCCTCTTTGTAGGATTTCAAGCCCCGCTTGAGAAAACTTAGTGTCGTTGGCAATCCAAGTCCAGAGTTTTGCAAACTAAGTCTTGAGACGGTATCTATAGCTGGCGAGGCTTTCAGAGGAGACGTCTGCTTTCAAACCTCTCAAAAGCACGATTTTTGAACTTCGCCAACGGAATAGAGTTTCATAATCTTCCGATGATGGTACCCCGAAAAAAAGCAGTTGCCAGATTCTTTGTAAGTTGCCGTTTATGTCAGTTTATATAGTCTAGACTTGGCTTGCCAGCTACAACAGACTTCCAAGCGCACGCACGCTCAGTTTTTTGCACCCTCAAGCGAAGTGGCACAGCTCAATGGATTACTCCCAGTGCGTGGGCGAGAGCCTGAATCAAAGCTAGAAGGTGACGCAGGCGTACTCGCACCCTCAGCGACTGCCTAGTGTGAGGCTTTGAGATACTATCAATCCGACTTAAATCCGTATGACTGTATTTTCATAATATACTATTTGTCACTTTCACAAAATTCAATTGCCCCGCGAATCTAAGGATAAATAAGTGAGCGATACTCAAAAAACGCGCGTGAATGCGTACACGATCGATGGCGATCTGTTCATCGCACTGATTAACGACGAAGAGCAGTATTCAATTTGGCCGGCGCAAAAAGAAATTCCGCCCGGTTGGAAAGATGTCGGCTTCAGCGGATCGAAACCCGAAGTATCCGCCTATATCGATGAGCACTGGACCGACATGCGACCGGCGAGCCTCAGGCGAGAGATGGATAACCAAATCAAACACTCATCAGCCAAACCGATTTAAAACCTCAAGGCTGATATGGCGAACCTAGGATTAGAGGAGCCGAGCCTTGGCTCTGCAGGCTTTCTGGTGGCTCAAGATTGGGCTCGGCGGTACAGTGAGACGTCGCATGCAACGTGGGCGAGTCTTTTAAATTCACTACAGCCCTTGTCAGATAAAGCCTCTTGCTCAAAGCTTCTTCGTGGCCAAGAGGTCATTGGGCTAGATACTCAGCGCATCCCTAAATTCGAAGATCTTACTAAACGGCTATCAGCGTCAACTGGGTGGGAAATTGTCGGTGCGAACGGATTTATTCCGAACGAAGAGTACTTTATACATCTCGCCAATAAAAGATTTCCGATGGCGTGCGAGATTAGATCCCTGGATGGTTCGCAATTTCAAGAATTCCCGGATCTGTTTCACGACATTTATGGGCACACTCCTTTGCTCATCTACCCCGAAGTCTCTGACCTACTTCAGTCTAGTGCACGCGCCATATTGAAAGCGATCAAATTGGGGCGTGAAGATTTAGTTAAAAAGATTGCTGCGGCTTATTGGTTCACTATTGAAGTCGGGTTAGTTAGAGAGCATGGCGATATTCGGGTGTATGGCGCTGCCATTGCGTCCTCGCCAAAAGAAATGATGTTCGCAACGAAAGATACGTCACCCAATTTGATCAGATTTGATCTTGATCGCGTGATGAGAACTGAGT
>CAJBTJ010000133.1 GCA_903958565.1 uncultured beta proteobacterium | reverse complement strand
GTTGCTCTCCCAGCCTTTCGTAAAAAATGACAAACAGTCCGTGGCGCAGATGTTGAAAGAAAAAAATGCATCGATCGCCGGATTCTCATTGTTTGTGGTTGGTGAAGGTATTGAGAAGAAAACCAGCGACTTTGCAGCTGAAGTTGCCGCTGCTGCTGCCGGAAACGCATAATTTTGTACTTGAGGCCGGGCGGCGCAGCAATGCCCGCCCGGCTTTCGTTTACACTTTTGTTCGTGATCAAATCCCCGGGAAATAGCGCATATGACCAGCAGAATGCATAAACGAGTCCTCCTCAAACTGTCTGGCGAAGCGCTTATGGGTGACGATCCCTTTGGGATCAACCGTGCCACGATTCTGCGGATGACTGATGAGGTAGCTGAAGTCGTCGCGATGGGTGTGCAGTTGGCGATTGTGATTGGTGGGGGCAATATATTCCGCGGCGTGGCACCCGGCGCGCAGGGAATGGATCGTGCGACGGCCGATTACATGGGCATGATGGCGACGGTCATGAACGCGTTAGCCTTACAAGATGCTTTGAAACACCGTGGCGTGGATGCTCGTGTGCAGTCCGCCCTGAATATCGAACAGGTTGTAGAACCTTACATCCGTCCTAAGGCTCTTCGCTATCTCGAAGAAGGAAAGGTCGTTATTTTTGCCGCAGGCACTGGAAATCCATTTTTTACAACCGATACCGCTGCGGCATTGCGCGGGGCGGAAATCGGTGCTGAAATTGTTCTCAAAGCGACGAAAGTCGATGGCATTTATACAGCAGATCCAAAGAAAGATCCGGCTGCAACGCGTTATGCACGCATTAGTTTTGATGAGGCTATTATGCGTCGTCTAGAAGTGATGGATGCCACAGCTTTCGCGTTGTGCCGAGATCAAAAATTGCCGATTAAAGTGTTTTCAATTAATAAGCCAGGCGCGCTTAAACGCGCCGTGAGCGGTGAGGACGAGGGTACTCTCGTCCACGTCTAGAAGGAAAGATGATGAGTGCAGCTGACATACAACAATCCGCTGAAGCCCGGATGAGCAAGTCACTTGAGACGCTGAAAAGCAATCTTGCGAAAATTCGTACAGGCCGTGCGCATACAGGGATTTTGGATCACATCCAAGTTGAGTACTACGGCTCGCCTGTGCCCATTTCGCAGGTTGCAAACGTCACGCTGCTTGATGCACGTACGATTAACGTGCAGGTTTGGGAGAAGAACCTTGGTGGGACGGTTGAAAAGGCCATCCGTGATTCCGATCTGGGGTTAAACCCCATCGGGATGGGTGACAGCATCCGTGTCCCGATGCCTGCGCTAACCGAAGAGCGTAGACGCGATCTCAATAAAGTCGTGAAATCTGAGGGTGAAGACGCTAAGATCGCTGTGCGTAACTTACGTCGCGATGCCAATGATAGCTTCAAGAAGCTTGTAAAAGATAAGGGCATTTCTGAGGACGAAGAGCGCCGTGCGCAAGATATCGTGCAAAAACTGACGGACCGCTGCGTCACGGAAATTGACAAGCTGGTTGCGCAAAAAGAAGCTGAGATCATGACGGTTTAATCCGTCTTACTTATGGCGATCAGCTCAACTAAAGTCATCCCGAGTACCTCCGCGATTCCAGAGCACGTGGCTATCATCATGGACGGCAACGGGCGTTGGGCTTCTCAACGGTTTCTTCCTCGCACAGCCGGACATGCAAAGGGCGTCCAATCGGTTCGTAGTGCAGTTGAGACCTGTGGCAATGCTGGGGTGCGCTATTTAACCCTTTTTGCGTTTAGCTCTGAAAATTGGCGGCGACCTGCCGATGAAGTGTCGTTATTGATGCGCTTGTTTGTACAGGCTCTTGAGCGGGAGGTCTCTCGGTTGCAAGATCAAGGGGTGCGACTGCGCGTGGTAGGCGATCTCAGCCCCTTTGAGCCTAAGTTGCAAGAGCTGATTCTGCAGGCGCAGGACAGTACCTCCCAGAATGATGCGCTACACCTCACGATCGCTGCAAACTATGGTGGACGCTGGGATATCCTGCAGGCAACTCGCCGTATGTTGGTGGCTCATCCAGAGTTGGCTGCCCACCCGGACCAATTAGATGAGCAACAACTTTCTAGCTATCTGTCGATGTCATGGGCTCCCGAGCCTGACTTGTTTATTCGAACAGGCGGAGAGCAACGAATTTCTAATTTTTTGATTTGGCAATTGGCGTATACCGAACTGTTTTTTACGGAATGCTATTGGCCCGATTTTGGTAGTGCTGAATTACACCAAGCCTTCGAATGGTACAGCACCCGTGAAAGGCGTTTTGGCCGTACGAGTGCGCAGGTGCACGGTTTAGCGAAGACCTAGGCCATGCTCGGACAACGTGTCATGACTGCTGTTGTGCTGCTTTGCCTCATTGCGGTGTTATTGCGCATCCCTTCTGTTTGGCCTTTCCTTATTTTTCTGTCGTTGACGTGCGCGCTTGCTGCATGGGAATGGAATCGTTTGCTCTTTGGACGGGGCACCAGGATTCCGGTGCTTATGGGGGTGTTGCTGTTAGTTGCGACGGTCGTGCAAGCATGGGCTTGGACACGCTTGGGCTCTGAGGACCAACGCTGGCTGTTGTGGTCCACTCTGTTCAGTGTGGGTGCCTGGTTTGTCTGCGTGGGTACCGCATTGTTTCGAGGTCAAACCCAAGTGCGCCAGGCCGCGCTGCTCTGGAGTCTATTCGCTGCAACGACACTGTTTTCCACATGGGGATGTTTAGCCTGGCTTTTTTTGCATCAAGGCGCGCAGTTCATTCTCACCATGCTGGCGGTCATCTGGATAGCAGATATCGCTGCGTACTTTGCCGGCCGCGCGTTGGGCCGTCGCAAATTAGCGCCTCGCATTAGTCCAGGAAAAACTATTGAAGGTGCATTGGCCGGCGTCCTTGGAGTTGTGGCCTGGGTGATTGGAACGGCTTTATATTTACCCAAGAGTTTTGGCTTTGAGCTCGCGCAGCGTTGGGGCTTGGGAGGGGCTGCGATGTTGGCGGTTCTATTGGCTGTTTTTTCGATTTGTGGGGACTTGTTCGAGTCGCTTCTCAAGAGACGGGCATTGATGAAGGATTCTAGCAATCTACTTCCCGGCCACGGGGGTGTGTACGATCGAATTGATGCGGTCGTTGCGGTCGTGCCTTTGGCGTTTCTCTTGCTTGGAAATCTTCCGTGGTAGCGTATGTAACGGTTTTGGGCTCGACTGGCTCAATTGGGCAGAACACGCTCGATGTGCTGGCTAGGCACCCCGATAAGTTTGCGGTTCATGCGTTGTCTGCCTACTCACGGATAGAACTGTTGGTGGCGCAAGCCCGCTCGACTGCCGCACGCGTCGTCGTTGTACCTACGGATGCCGCGGCTCAAGAGTTTCGTCGCCTGTGGGGCGCGGGTGCGCCGTCCCCCGAGCTCAGAGTGGGAGCAAGAGCCTTAGTAGAAACGGCAGGTGATGATCAGAGCCAAACCGTGATGGCTGCCATTGTCGGGGCGGCGGGTTTGCCAGCAGTCTTGGCTGCTGCGCAAGCAGGCAAGAGGGTATTGCTAGCTAACAAAGAAGCGCTCGTGGCAGCGGGCTCTTTGTTTATGGCGGCCGTCGAGGCAAACGGCGCTGAGTTGTTACCCATCGATAGCGAGCACAATGCAATCTTTCAATGCTTACCCCACCACGGGCGTGCGAGTGCGCCCACGCAGCCTGCGCCCGGCGTACGCAGATTAATTCTGACGGCGTCTGGAGGCCCGTTCCGGTCAAAGCTCTGGAAAGACTTGCATGCAGTCACTCCAGACGAAGCTTGCGCGCACCCTAACTGGAGCATGGGAAGAAAGATTTCCGTTGATTCGGCGACGATGCTCAACAAAGGACTCGAGGTGATCGAGGCGCATTGGTTGTTTGCGATGCCCCCTGAGCAAATTAGTGTTGTGATCCATCCGCAAAGCGTGGTGCATTCCATGGTTGAGTATGTGGATGGTTCGGTGGTGGCACAGTTAGGACAGCCCGATATGCGCACGCCGATCGCATACGGACTTGGTTTTCCGGAGCGAATAGTATCCGGCGTAGGCATGTTGGATCTTGCGCTGGCTGGTCGTCTCGATTTTTCTGAGCCGGATTTAGAACAGTTACCCTGTTTGCGTTTGTCGTTTCAGGCGCTACGCAGTGGGCAAGTTGCGTGTATCGCTTTAAATGCAGCGAATGAGATCGCGGTGGACGCATTTTTGTCTCACAAGCTCTCCTATACTCGTATACCATCAGTGATAGAGGGTGTCATAGAGCAGATGCATGCGGTTCAAGGTGTAAAGATCGATGACATTGATCAGGTGCTTGAGTTTGATCTTGAGGCTAGACGACTCGCGCAACAAATCGTTTTTCTGCATTCGCATTGAAGTTTTTTCTGGTTTAAATCATGCTTGTTACTGTTTTAGCTTTTCTCGTCACGCTAGGCGTATTGATCACTTTTCATGAGCTGGGTCATTATTGGGTCGCGCGCTGGTGCGGCGTGCGTGTACTCCGGTTTTCGATTGGCTTTGGTCGCGTTTTGATAAAACGGGTTGACCGACATGGCACAGAGTGGGCGTTGTCGGCCATTCCTTTGGGCGGCTACGTAAAAATGCTAGATGAGACCAGTGCCTGGAATGGAGGGCACGTTTCCAACACAGACAAGTTACGCCCGAGCGAGAGTTTCGATGCGCAACCGGTCTCACGTCGGTTTGCGATCGTTGCAGCGGGCCCCGTTTTTAACTTACTGTTGGCGGCCCTGCTTTACGCTTTACTTAATTTTTTTGGTACGCAAGAGCCTGCCGCCGTGCTCGCGACGCCCACGCCTCAATCGGCAGCTGCTGTCGCAGGCCTGCAGCCTGGCGACCGTATATTAGGTGTCGACGACCGATCCATCAGGTCTTGGTCGGAGTTGCGCTGGGCGCTGTTACAAAAGATTGGCGAGGGTGGGGCAATCGATCTAACCATTGAACAACGCGGCGCAACCTTGAGCCGCACGCTGCAGATGCCCAAGCTCGCAGACCCTGCTGCAGTCGATCCACTTCGGTTGCTAGGTCTGCGGTTGGCCACCGGTGTCCCTATCATTCGTGGCGTCGTCCCGGAAAGTGTCGGCGCGGCTGGTGGTCTGAGGGTAGGGGATCGCATTTTAGGGGTGCAACAACACCCAGATCTTGATGTGGGGCAACTGATTCAGTTCATACAGCAGCACCCCGACAAACCTGTGCAATTGGAACTCGAGCGGGAGTCTCGTAAATTAAGTATTACTTTAGTTCCGACGCCAACAACACAGACTGATGGTCAGGTAATCGGGCGAATTGGTGTCCAACTTGGGGGAGACCCGGAGATGGTCACGGTCAGCTATGGCCCGATAGACAGCATGATTAATGGTGTCGTCAAAACCTTCGATACAGCTTGGTTTTCCTTGCGTATGATGGGCAAAATGATCATCGGGGAAGTCTCCGTTAAGAACATCAGTGGCCCCGTCACAATCGCAGACTATGCTGGACAATCTGCAAAAATCGGCTGGGTTGCCTTCGTGGGCTATCTGGCGTTGGTGAGTGTCAGCCTGGGTGTGCTGAACCTGCTGCCAATACCAATGCTAGACGGCGGGCATCTGCTGTACTATCTCATAGAGATAGTACGTGGAAGCCCGCTCCCCGAGCGTTTTATGGAGTGGGGGCAGAAAATAGGGTTTGGCCTATTGTCGGCGCTCATGATGCTTGCGTTGTTTAACGACTCGATGAGGTACGTGTCGCAGTGGCTTTCGCCATGAAGCGTGCGTGGTAATCGTGTCAGAGATGAACTGAATTTCAAGGATTAGTCAGGATGTCCGCTAGCTTGCTGTGTTTGTTGGGTCGGTGCGCTGATTGCGTTGCAACGTCCATGCGCCGAGGACTCGTTGGGATGGTATTGGCAGTGGGCATGCTTGCTGTATCTCAATTCGCCCACGCGTTTGATCCGTTTGTCGTGAGTGACATACGCGTCGACGGGATGCAGCGGACGGAGCCGGGCTCGGTGTTCGCGCGCCTACCGTTTAAAGTGGGGCAGCGCTTCACTGAGGAACTCGCAACGGAGTCCGTCCGTAAGTTGTACGAGACCGGGCTGTATTCTGATGTGCGCATCCAGACAACCGGGCGAGTGGTGATTGTACAGGTGCAGGAGCGACCCACCATCGCGTCGATTTCCTTCACTGGGATGCGAGAGTTCGAGCCCAAGGCCATGATTGATAGCTTCAAACAAGTCGGTTTTGGTGATGGGCGAGTGTTTGACCAAGCAATGTTGGACCAAGCCCAATTTGAGCTTAAACAACAATATTTGGCCAAAGGCAAGTACGCGGTAGAAATCTCTCCCACCGTGACACCGCTACCACGTAATCGTGTCGGAATTAATTTTGATTTATTTGAAGGTAGCGTCGCGCGAATCAAAGAGATAGTGTTCGTAGGCAATAAGGATTTTTCCGAAAGTAGATTGCGAGGCCTGTTTTCATTGAGAACGCCAGGTTGGTTAACTTGGTATACCGATGCGGATAAGTATTCACGCGAGAAGCTTGAAAGAGACTTGGAAGAGCTGAAGTCTTTCTACCTGAATCGGGGCTACCTAGAGTTCAAGGTAGAGCCACCACAAGTTACGATATCTGCCGATCGCAAAGACATTTTCATCACGCTCACTATCAACGAAGGCAAGCCTTATAAGGTCACAAGCGTCAAACTCGCAGGCGAGTTACTCGGGCTCGATGCGGAAATTAACCAGCTCGTGCAGCTTAAGGAAGGCGCGTTATTTTCCGGTGAGAGGACAAATGCCACCGCCAAAGCGATTACGGATTATCTGGGTGGCCTAGGTTATGCTTTTGCCAACGTGAACCCTAATCCCGTACTGGATCGTGAACAAAGTACGGCCGAAGTCACGTTTTATATTGATCCGAGTCGTCGGGTTTATGTGCGACGCATTCAGGTCAGTGGTAACCATCGCACCAAAGACGAAGTGGTGCGTAGAGAAATCCGTCAAGTCGAAGCTGCTTGGTATGACTCAGGCAAAATCAAGTTGTCGCGAGATCGGCTAGATCGACTTGGTTATTTTAAAGATGTCAAAGTGTCGACCGAACCTGTGCCGGGCGCGCCTGATCAAATCGATGTCAGCGTGGTCGTGGCTGAAAAACCGACTGGAATGATTAATTTGGGTGTTGGTTACGGCCAAGCTGATGGCGTGATCTT
>CAJBTJ010000132.1 GCA_903958565.1 uncultured beta proteobacterium | reverse complement strand
GACGTGTTCGCTGCCCTGCGCATCGCCTTCGATACGACCCAACATCCACTTCAGGACGCGCGTATTGTCGCTAAACCC
Source organism: uncultured beta proteobacterium (assembly GCA_903958565.1). Taxonomy (GTDB): domain Bacteria; phylum Pseudomonadota; class Gammaproteobacteria; order Burkholderiales; family Burkholderiaceae_B; genus Zwartia. Next base: position 3,027 of record CAJBTJ010000132.1, on the reverse strand, counting down.
AGGCCACACAAACTTACCGTTCTCATCAGTACGGAACCAGTTCACACAAAAAATCTTTGGCAACTTCGTACCTGTGCTTTGCAGTCGGTTACCCAAGGACAGCCAGTGTTCAAAGTACTCAGCCATGTTGTAACCACAGAACGGTAGCATCGCAAACGGATCACGACGCACAACACCCTGCTGCCCAACCGCCGCCGCTGTCGTTTCTGAACCCATGGTGGCGGCCATGTAAACCCCTTCGGCCCAGTCACGCGCCTCAGTGACAAGCGGCACAGTCGTCGAGCGACGACCACCAAAGATAAACGCATCGATCACAACACCCGCGGGGTTATCCCACTCGGAATCCAGAACCGGGTTCTGTGTCGCAGAGACCGTAAAGCGAGCATTGGGATGAGCTGCCTTGACGCCTTTCTCTTTCGCAGATTCGGGGGTCCAGTCGCGACCCTGCCAATCAATGCAGTGAGCAGGAGGTACCTTTGTCATCCCTTCCCACCATACATCGCCATCGTCAGTCAACGCGACGTTTGTAAAAATTGTGTCTTTCTTCAACGTCGCCATGCAGTTGAAGTTCGACTGCTCGTTTGTGCCAGGCGCCACACCGAAGTAACCCGCCTCAGGATTAATGGCCCTGAGATTGCCCTGGGCGTCAGGCTTAATCCAAGCAATGTCATCACCAATTGTCGTAATCCTCCATCCCTGCTGAGCAAGCCCGACAGGTGGAATCAGCATGGCAAAGTTTGTTTTTCCACATGCAGATGGGAAAGCCGCGGCAACATGGTATTTTTTACCCCAAGGCGCTTGCACACCCAGTATCAACATGTGTTCAGCCAGCCAGCCCACCGATTGTTCATTGGCCTCACTGCGTCCCATTGTGGACGCAATGCGCAAGGCGAAACACTTCTTGCCCAGCAAGGCGTTCCCGCCATAGCCCGAGCCATATGACCAGATTTCGCGCGTTTCAGGGAAATGCACAATGTATTTTGTTTCGTTACAGGGCCAAACCACGTCTTTCTGCCCTGCCGCCAAGGGTGCGCCAACGGTATGGACACAAGGGACGAACTCCCCGTCTGTGCCTAGAACGTCATAGACCTTCTTGCCCATGCGCGTCATCATGCGCATGTTCACGACAACATAAGGGGAATCGGACAGCTCGATGCCAATCTGAGCGATCGGGGAGCCCAAAGGCCCCATCGAGAAAGGAATGACATACAAGGTGCGTCCCTGCATGGCACCTTCGAAGAGCTCGTCAAGCTTGGTGCGCATCTCGGCAGGCGCAATCCAGTTATTCGTTGGGCCTGCGGCGTTTTTATCCTGGCTGCATATGAACGTACGGTCTTCTACGCGCGCCACATCATCTGGCGACGAGCGCGCCAAAAACGAATTGGGGCGCTTGGCGGGGTTGAGCTTAAGAAGCATCCCAGTCTGCACCATCTCCGCACACAAGCGGTCATATTCCTCTTGGGATCCGTCACACCACACTACGTTGGCGGGCTTAACTTTGGCGGCAATCGCCGCAACCCAATCTTTCAAACCTTGATGACGGACGTATTCAGGAGCATTCAGTGAAGGATTCATGTCAATGTTTCAAAATGGTGACAGGATTAAAACTCGATAACCTGTAATGGTAGCATCGTGGAGTATCGTCACGAACCCATTCCCTGTCTAAATGTGTGCATTTCTTCACTACAACTTGGTTTGTTGGCATTGATGTATTTTTACCGCACGTTAGTTAACCTATGACAGAACTTGCCTAAGAAATAACTCCCCTTACAATGAGCTAAGCAAATCTTGTAGAAGAGGTTGTATGCCCTGTTTATCTACTCGTATCTTTAGTCGCACCGTCCTCGCGGTATCCCTCACAACCTTGATACTCGCTGGTTTGCATTCGAAAGGGCATGCACAGCAACCCGTGAACAAAGTGGGATCCTGTCCAAGCGGTTATCACACAAGCGGAAACTACTGCACCCCCTCCTCGGCCAGCACAAAACCAGCAATTACCAAAGTGGGGCCCTGTCCTTCGGGCTATCACACTAGCGGAAACTATTGCCTGGCGAGTAGCAACTCCGCCAAACCCGCTGTCATTAAGTCGGGGAGTTGTCCGAGTGGTTATCACACAAGTGGGGCGTATTGTTTGCGTAACTAACTTGGCTCGGCTTATGGCAACACCCTCCGTTCGAAGGGTATTAATAAAGCATCTCCTCCTCTACGCTTTTCAATGCAAAAAAGCCGTCTCTTTTCAATACATTTTGAAGAGCAAAATCGATTGATCACAAAAAAGTACCGCCTAGGTTGCCTTGATTACTTAAGGGAGCAACCTCGCCAAAGGAAATCATGTACGCCACAGCAAGCAAGGAGCTAAACTCAATCGCACAACCTATTCCATTTCACTTTTAATTAATTTGCGATTATGACTGCTTGTCACTATTTTCTTAGGCCCGACGTCATTGTCGAACCACTGATTTCTCGTTGGTACGCTTGGTCTCATATGGTGTCGCCAGCGACGGCCTGCCTAAACATCGCGTACCGCTATTTGCCCGTGTTGGAATCGTTCGTCTCGGCGCCAAGCGCTCACGTAGCAGCTTGCAACAATCCCAAACTGCGCGGAGGTCCTTTTGTTGACCTCCCAATATCACGCGCCCAAGAGGTCACAGAACTTATCTCCACATCAAAACAAGAACTAACGGAGATGATTCAGTTTGGATCGGACTTGCGTGGTGCTTTGCGTCTGTTAATGAAAGATGCAGATGGCTTTAGCATTGAAAAGTTCTATCAGGAAGCGCCAGAAAGCATCAAAGGCTATGTCGAATTAACTTACTCGCTCGCGGGCTCGCCGGATATCAAAGTTTTCGAGGCTCTGCTATACGCGAAAGGGGTGCATCGGCCAGACACTCAAAGCGCATTGCTGTATCAGGTTAAAGACGACTCCAGGCCGTTTGCCATGAGCACGCCGCGCTTGCCGTCACCCAGCGCGCTTGAAATCAATCAACCCTTTAGCTCAGAAGTCTACGACTTTTTAGCAGAACTACG
>CAJBTJ010000131.1 GCA_903958565.1 uncultured beta proteobacterium | reverse complement strand
ATGACGCACGCACGGATGGATTTATTGCTTAATGTCTTGCCGCCATCGCTTCAATGGATACTAGAGCGCGTTGTTTCATTGATGCTGTTTGCCCTCGGCCTGTTTCTCGCAGTCTCAGGGTGGAGCTACATGATAGAGACGCGTGGTGCCACGTCGGCGGCGATTGGTTTTCCGATTGAGTTTCTTTATGCGTTAGCGCCAGTCTTTGGAGTGCTGTTGGCTCTATTTTCGTTTGAGCGTCTACTGCCTCATGCGGAGTCTCTCAATGAGTAGCACTGCCTGGTTGTTATCTGCAGGATTTGGCGTGCTAATGCTCCTGGGCGTACCGTTTGCATTTGGTATCGGGATCGTTGTCGCCGTAGCCCTGTTGGTCTCGGGTATTGAGCCCATGTTGATGCCTCAGAGTATGGTGGCTGGCACGCAATCGTTTTCGTTATTGGCGATCCCGTTTTTTATGCTGGCGGGCGAGCTCATGACCGCCGGCGGTTTGTCGGCAAGGCTAGTGAAGGTTGCCGACGTATTTGTTCGCCATCTGACGGGTGGCTTGGGTCACGTGACAGTTGTGGCTGCCACAGTGTTTGCGGCGATCTCTGGCTCTGCACCTGCGACCACGGCAGCGATCGGAGCCATCATGATTCCCGCGATGGCAGCGCGCGGTTACGACAAAGGTTTTGCGACGGCACTGGCCGTGAGCGCTGGAATTCTGGCTCCGCTTATTCCGCCGTCGATTGCGTTTGTGATTTGGGGTGTGATCGCCGAGCAATCTATTTCGCGCTTGTTTAGTGCCGGGATCATTCCCGGGTTGATCATGGCATTCGGATTGTCTGTCGTGTGTTGGATACATGCTCGTCGCAACAAGATTCCTGTGCAGAAGCGTGCATCGCTTAGCGAGATACGTGCGGCCTTGCGTGATGGGATCTGGGCGCTTCTGGCTCCTGCGATCGTGCTCGGAGGGATTTATGGCGGTGTGTTTACGCCTACGGAAGCTGCAGTGGTCAGTTGCGTCTATGCGATCCTGGTTGGCATGTTCATCGAGAAGCGTCTAAAAATTGCTGACATTGGCCCCATTGTCTGGCGCTCTTTGAAAATTACCTCGATCGTCATGGCGATCATTATGTTCTCGACGGGGTTCGGCATTCTTGTTGCGCAAGAGCAGCTTGCGCCCAAGCTTGCAGCCTGGCTCTCGGCGAATATTGAACAAAAATGGATCATGTTGCTGGTCTTGAACATCGCCTTCTTCTTGCTCGCTGCGGTGATGGATGAGATCGCCATCATGGTGGTGCTAGGCCCCTTGTTGATTGCGATTGCGAACAGTTTCCAGATTGATCCGATTCACTTTGGTACGATTATCGTCACCAACGTTGCGATTGGGATGGCGGCGCCGCCGATTGGTTATTGCCTATTCGTAGGGATGGCAATCAGTGGCCTAAAACTAGGCGATGTCGCGAGCAAGATTTGGCCTTTCGTCGGAATCATGCTGGTGGTGCTGATGTTGGTGACCTATGTCCCCGGCTTCTCACTTGCCTTCCAGTAAGTCTACAAGCCGCGTTAACCTGAACGTTTAAGACTCACTAGCGGAACTTGGCATTCAGAGGGTCTGCGATGCCAACTTCGCTAAAGCCCTTGGCGCGTAGCAGACACGAGTCGCACTGTTTGCAAGGCGACCCATCAGGCCCAGGGTCGTAGCAGCTTGTGGTCTCAGAAAAGTCTACGCCGAGCGCGAGTCCTTTGCGGATAATGTCCGCTTTGGTCATCTTCACCAATGGTGCACGAATGTTTAAGCGTTGGTGCCCCTCTACGCCTGCTTGGGTCGCGAGGTTGCCAAGGTGTTCAAACGCGGCAATGTACTCTGGGCGGCAGTCTGGGTAACCACTGTAATCCATTGCGTTCACGCCCACGAAGATATCTTGCGCACCAAGTACTTCAGCCCAACCTAACGCAAAACTTAAAAAAATCGTATTGCGTGCGGGCACGTACGTGATCGGTATGCCCTCGGCGATATCTTCAACGCTATGCCCTTTGGGTACGGGAATATCGGCGGTCAGTGCTGATCCACCAAAGCTGCGAAGATCGATATCTAAGACTACGTGACGCGCGACACCACGCAGCGTTGCAAAGGCGGCGGCTTTTTCCAATTCGATCGAATGACGTTGGCCGTAACGAAAGCTCAAGGCGTAGACCTCAAAGCCTTCGTTCTGAGCAATCGCAAGAGCCGTGGTTGAATCTAGCCCACCGCTGAGTAAACAAACCGCTCGTTTCTGCATGCGTGACCCGTCTGTTATTTGGAGGTCGGCATGACAAACTCGGCGCCTTTGCCAATCGTTTCTGGCCAGCGTTGCATGATTGATTTTTGCTTGGTATAGAAGCGCACCCCTTCCTCGCCATAGGCGTGCATATCGCCAAACAGGCTCTTCTTCCAGCCGCCAAAACCATGCCAAGCCATGGGAACAGGAATCGGAACGTTAATCCCGACCATCCCGACTTGAATGCGACGCCCGAACTCGCGTGCGACGTTGCCATCGCGCGTATAGCAGGACACACCATTACCAAATTCGTGTGCGTTGATGAGTTCGACCGCCTGACCAAAGTCTTTCACGCGCACGCATGACAGCACGGGCCCGAAAATTTCTTCTTTGTAGATACGCATTTCTGGGGTGACGTGATCAAACAACGAGCCGCCGGTAAAAAAGCCCTGCTCGTGTCCGGGTACTTTGAGGCCGCGGCCATCCACCAAGAGCTTTGCGCCTTCTTTGATGCCGATATCGATATAGCCTTCGATGCGCTCAAGTGCTTGACGCGTCACGATCGGACCCATTTCTGCATCGAGCTCAAGACCATTTTTAATCTTTAACGTTTTGGCCCGCTCAGCGAGTAACGGTACGATTTTGTCCGCCACATCCCCCACTAAGACTGCAACTGAGATTGCCATGCAGCGTTCGCCAGCGGAGCCATAGGCCGCACCGATCAAGCCATCGACCGCCTGTTCGATATCTGCGTCAGGCATCACGACCATGTGGTTCTTGGCGCCGCCAAGCGCTTGCACGCGTTTGCCGAGGTCGGCTCCGCGCTGATAAATATATTGTGCAATCGGCGTTGAACCGACAAAGCTAATTGCTTTGACGTCGGGGTGCTCGAGTAGACCATCGACTGCGACCTTGTCGCCCTGGACTACGTTGAAGACACCATCAGGTAAGCCCGCTTCTTTTAGAAGTTGGGCCATGAAGATCGATGCAGAGGGATCACGCTCGCTTGGCTTCAAGATGAAGCAATTGCCAGCCGCAATCGCAACGGGGAACATCCAGCAAGGCACCATGCAAGGAAAGTTAAAGGGGGTGATGCCCGCCACGACGCCCAAGGGTTGACGCAGTGTCCAGTTGTCGATGCCGGTCGAGACTTGATCGGTGAAATCACCTTTAAGGAGCTGAGGGATGCCACACGCAAACTCAACGATATCAATGCCGCGCATGACTTCGCCTTGTGCGTCGGTAAAGACCTTGCCATGCTCTTGGGTGATGATCGACGCCAGCTCGTCCTTGCGCGCGTTGAGCAGGGCCAAGAAGTTGTTCATGATTCGGGAGCGACGCAAAGGTGGCGTGTCCCCCCAGGCTGCAAACGCGCTCTTTGCGCTCGCGACGGCGGTTGCAACGGTCTCGGCGGAGGCGAGTTCTACCTTGCGTGACGCTTGGCCCGTGGCGGGGTTAAAGACCTCTTGGGTACGCGCCTGTGCAACTGCGACAGACTTGCCGTGAATCCAGTGTGAAGCCACGGAAGGGATGTTGGGCATTGGGGGTTGCTTGGACATGCTAAATCCTTTGAAGGGCACGATAAGTAGAAATAATCACAAATCCCATTGTAAGACGGCAGAGGGGTCTCGAATCGAGAATTTCCTGAGGAATTGTTCGCTGACCTCGATCTTGGTTAAACTTCATCTTTCCCTTGGAGCGATCCCCCATTATGAGTCTGCCCCTTTCTGGCAAAGTTGCCTTAGTCACCGGAGCTGCTCGCGGCATTGGTCGCGCGTGTGCCTTAAAGTTAGCATCGGCTGGCTGTGACATCATCGCCAACTACTACAACAGCTCAGATGAGGCCGAAGCGGTGTGCGCGGAGGCCCGCGCCATGGGCCGCCGTGCCATCGCCGTTCAGGCCAGCGTGGGTGTCCCAGATAGCGTGACTGAGATGTTTGAAATCATCACCAAAGAGTTTGGTTGCTTGGATATCGTGATCAGCAATGCGGCCTCAGGGGTGTTGAAGCCGGCGATGGATATGACACTGAAGCACTTTCGCTGGTGCCTAGAGACCAATGCGTTCGCAGTCAACTTGCTCGCCCAGCATGCGGTCCCGCTTATGAAAGACGGTGGACGCATCATCGCCATGTCCAGTTTGGGTGCGCAGCGGGCAATGCCGCATTACGGTTTTATTGGCGCATCCAAAGCGGCGCTCGAGTCGTTGGTGCGCACGCTTGCCCAAGAGCTTGGTCCTCGCGGTATTCGAGTCAATACGGTGTCGGCGGGCGTTGTGGATACTGACGCACTGAGTCACTTTCCTAACCGCGACCAGGTCTTATCTGAGTTCGCCGCACGTACGCCAGCCGGACCAAGCCTATTGCCAACGAACGTTGCCGACGCGGTGTACCTGTTGTGTTTGCCCGAGGCTGCTTGGGTTAATGGCCACACCCTGGTGGTGGATGGCGGCTTTGCGATTTCGGGCTAATTACGATGGCATTTGAATCAGGACTTTCTGGCAAGGTGGCAATCGTCACCGGTGGCTCGCGTGGTATTGGTCGCGCGATTGTCGAACTGTTAGCCGGCCAGGGCGCAAACGTGACGTTCTTCTACCGGGGTAATCAAGCAGCTGCCGACGAGGTTGTCGCCGCCGTACACGGGGCGGGCGGGCAAGTCACTGCCATGCAGGTTGACGTCAGCGACTCTGCAGCATGCGCGGCGGCGGTTGAGGCCGTGGCCGAGCGCTGCGAGCGGATTGACATCCTGGTCAACAATGCTGGGATCGTGCGTGACAACTTGATGGCCGCCATGGAGGACGACGAGATTTCTGACGTGCTCAACACCAACGTTGGTGGGGTCTTTAATGTGACGCGCCCAGTTATTCCGTACATGATGTCTCAGCGGGCTGGCCGTATTGTGAATTTGTCCTCGGTGGCCGGCAATAAAGCGGGTCGGGGGCAGGCTAATTATGCGGCGAGTAAAGGGGCGGTTGATGCCTTGACGCGTGCTCTGGCGGTCGAGCTGGCACCGCGCAAAATTTTGGTGAATGCGGTGGCGCCCGGGGTGATTGAAACCGAAATGTCTCAGCAAGTGCGTGATCTGGCGGAAGATGAAGTTAAGCGCAACATTCTGCTCAAACGCTACGGGCAGGCACAAGATATCGCGAATGCAGTCGGTTTTTTAGTCTCCGATCTTGCGAGCTACGTGACGGGACAGGTCCTGTACGTAGATGGCGGCTTTAAAATGGGGTAGACGGCTCGTGTCCGACTCAGGATGCAGGCTTTTTGGGGCGGGGTTTCCCTGATACTTGGGTTAAAATAGCGCGCGCAGACACACATTTGGAGTAAATCATGGCTGAAGCAGTCATCTCGAAAGAAGAAATCATGGCGGTTTTCCCAACCGTCCAAAAAACGATGGCCGATGCACTAGGCTGCGATATCGAGGACATCAAACTCGACGTCTCACTGATCGAAGGGCTGGATGCCGAGTCGATCGACTTCCTTGATATGGTGTTTCGCCTCGAACGCGCCTTTAAAATCAAAGTGCCTCGTGGCAAGATCATTGAAGACGTCCGCGGCGACATGTCGGTAGCCGATTTCGAAGAAAACGGCATCCTGACTGAAAAAGGTGTGGCTCGTCTTCGCGAATATTTGTCCGAAATCGACGCTTCACGCTTCAAAACTCCAATGCGCGTTGATCAAATCGCACGCCTCTACACACCAGAAACGTTCTGCAAGCTCGTGATTCGCGCTCAGCGTGCATCGCCAGCTGCTGGCTGATGGTTCTCGGTGGGGCGAGTGCCGATAAGGCCTCGCCAAGCGGTCGGTTTGCAGCTTTTTCGTTTGTCGATCGTATTACCAAGATTGAAGGGGTCGCGCGGGTGAGCGGCCTCTACACCATCCCCCGCACGGTTTCACACTTCCCGGTTAGTTTGGTCGCCGAGGCTATTGGACAACTCGCTGCCTGGGTCGCCATGTCAGCGGTTGGGTTTACACACAGGCCGGTCGCTGCGCTGGCGGGCGATACGCGGATGCACAGCCTGCCCAGGCCAGGCGATACCCTTGAGCTGATTGTCGACATTGAATCCTGTGACGCGGAGTCGATTACCTACAAGGGGCGCGCCCTGGTTGAAGGAAAGCTGGTACTCGAGCTGCAGGATACGTTGGGGTCGATGCTCGACATTCATGAGTTTGACGCGCCTGCCGCACTTGCCGCTGACTTCGAATTACTCAAGACGGTGGGGCGTGCTCCAGGGGCATTTGGTGGCGTACCTTCGCCTGATATGACTGAACTGCCTTCTGACCGCCCTGAGCGCATTCACGCGACTCTGGCGGTCCCGCAGGTCGCCGCGTTT
>CAJBTJ010000130.1 GCA_903958565.1 uncultured beta proteobacterium | reverse complement strand
TGCGTTAACTGAGAAGATTCCTGCTGACAAGATTCCAATGATCACCTCCGGCTATGGTCGTAGCGATTCGGCCGATGGAGATATCTTCAAGTGGAACTTCCCTTTGATCGGACATTATTGGGTTGCGGGCGACACTGTGTTGCAGCACATCGCCAACAAGGAAGGTGGTTGGGACAAGCTGAAAGGTAAAAAAATTGCCGTGGCTTATCACGATAGCCCGTTTGGAAAAGAGCTGTTACCAATTATGGAAGAGCGTGCAAAAAAACACGGTTTTCAATTGCAATTGCTTCCAATCCCAGCACCAGGTGTTGAGCAAAAGGCTATCTGGCTACAAGTGCGCCAACAAAGACCTGACTATGTCGTTTTGCAAACGTGGGGTGTCATGACACCGACAGCTATCCGTGAAGCGATCGCGGTGGGTTACCCTCGCGAGAAGATGTTTGGCACCTGGTGGTCTGGTGCTGAGCCTGATTTAAAAGATGTTGGTGCGGCCGCTAAAGGTTACAGCGCAGTCATGATGCAGCACGGCGCCGAACCACAGTCTGATGTGGTGAAGCAAATTCTATCCATGGTGTATGACAAAGGCCAGGGTGTCGGGCCGCGTAACGAAGTTGGTCAAGTGCTCTATATGCGTGGCGTTGTGGGTGCCATGCTTTCAGTAGAGGGTGCCCGTGCCGCGCAGGCTAAGTTTGGGAAAGGCAAGCCCGTTACGCCAGAGCAAGCTCGCTGGGGTTATGAAAACTTGAACCTGACTCAAGCGGATCTGGATGCATTAGGTTTCAAAGGTGTGATGCGTCCTGTGGCGACGACTTGCAGTGATCATATGGGGTCGGCATGGGCTCGCGTTCACACTTGGGATGGTGCTAAGTTTGTTTGGGCGTCCGATTGGCTTCAAGCAGACAAGAGTCTGATTGATCCGATGGTCAAAGCGTCGGCTGAAAAATATGCCGCAGAGAAGAAGATGACCCGTCGCTCTAAAGAGGACTGCCAGCAGTAAGGCGGATCCCGCTGGTCCTCATCGGACCAGCGGGGATAGATTCCACACACCATGAAGAGACGCTGTCTATGAATAGTCCCTCTATCGTTTTGAATGTAAACGGCATCGAGGTTATCTACAACCACGTGATTCTCGTTTTGAAGGGTGTGTCGCTGCAGGTCGCTCAGGGCCAAATTGTTGCCCTTCTGGGCGGTAACGGTGCTGGTAAGACCACGACCTTGCGTGCGATCTCTAATCTTTTACGTGCTGAGCGTGGTGAGGTGACCAAAGGTTCCATCGCCTTGAGGGAAGAGCGAATCGAAAATCTGACACCTGCTGATCTTGTGAAACGCGGAGTCGTGCAGGTCATGGAAGGCCGACACTGCTTTGCTCACCTTACGATCGAAGAAAATTTACTAGCCGGCGCTTATATTTTAAAGAGTCAAGCGCAGATCAGTGCGAACTTAGAAAAGGTGTATGCATATTTCCCCAGGTTAAAGACACGACGGACTTCGCAGGCGGCCTACACCTCGGGCGGCGAACAGCAAATGTGTGCGATTGGTCGTGCGCTCATGTCAAACCCTAGTGTCATGCTCTTGGATGAGCCCTCGATGGGCTTGGCACCGCAAATTGTTGAAGAAGTGTTTGAGATCATTAAAGATCTCAATCAAAAGGAAGGCGTCACTTTTTTGGTGGCTGAGCAAAATACCAATATGGCTCTGCAGTATGCTGATTACGGTTACATCATGGAGAGTGGTCGTATCGTCATGGATGGTGCGGCCGCAGAGCTGCGGAATAACGAAGATGTTAAGGAATTCTATTTAGGGATGGGCGGCGGGCAGCGCAAATCATTTAAGGAAGTAAAGAGCTATAAACGCCGAAAGCGTTGGCTCGCATAAATTATCTCGCTAAATTTGAATGTAAGGTTGACTTGCTTGAATACGACCCTCACGCCATTAGAACTACGCACACCCAAGCAACGCGATGCCGATTTGGTACTCGCTTTACAAAGTGCCTTGACGCACGCTAAAAAAAATGCACCTTATTACGCTGCATCACTCGCAGCGATTCAAGTCAGTCAAGTGGACAGCTTGCAGGCGCTATCTGCGCTTCCCGTTCTTCGAAAAACAGATCTGCTTAAAATTCAAACAGCCAGTCCACCGCTTGGTGGACTGCTAGCCGTATCGGTTGACCAAATTCGCCGGATTTTCCAATCACCCGGACCGATTTATGAGCCACAAGGTCTGCGGACAGACTACTTTCGTTCAGCCCGAGCCTTGCGTGCCGCAGGCTTTGAATCGGGCGATATCGTGCATAACGGTTTCTCTTATCACGGTACCCCAGGTGCGTGGATTCTAGAGGGCGGTCTTCACGAAATTGGATGTACGGTGTTTCCCGGTGGTGTCGGACAAACTGAACAGCAAGTGCAGGCGATGTTACAGATCAAGCCAAACGGTTATGTCGGGACACCCTCATTTCTTAAAATACTGATTGAGAAATGCTTAGAGCAAGGCTCTCCAAATGCCATTGTGCGCAAAGCTTTAGTATCAGGCGAAGCGCTGACGCCTTCGCTGCGCGCGTGGTTTGCTCAGCATCAGGTCAAGGTGAGTCAGGCGTATGCGACCGCCGAGCTCGGTGTGATCGCGTATGAAGGCTCAGACGCCGCCGAGGGCCTGATCGTGGATGAAGAGGTTATCGTTGAAATTGTCGAGCCGGGCGGCTCAGCGCCAATGTCTTTCGGTGAGACCGGTGAGGTTGTCGTGACGCATTTCGGCAAAGAGTATCCGATGATTCGTTTTGCCACGGGTGATCTATCGGCTTTTCAACCCAATTCGTTGAGTATGCCGGCTGCGTGTGGTCACACCAATCTGAGGATTAAAGGTTGGTTGGGGCGTGCTGACCAAACAACAAAAGTAAGAGGGATGTTTGTGCATCCAGGGCAGGTCGCTCAAATTACGAGTCGCTTTTCGGAAATCAAAAAGGCCCGTCTTGTCCTGACCGGTCGAATTGGCGAGGACAAGATGGCGGTACGCTGCGAGCTCGTCCCAGGCGCATCTTCAGCGGACCTTGCGCTGCAGGTGGCAGAGGTTGTGCGTGAAGTGACACGCTTGCGTGCTGAGATTCAGTTCGTCATGCCTGGCGCACTGCCCGAAGACGGAAAGCTTATTGACGACGCCCGAGACTACAGCTGAGATGTTTTGCAACGCGCTGGTTCTCTAGGCCAGCACAATACGATTATCAAGTTCAGTTAAGTGTCCGCCAGCAATCAGGCTATCTATCGCCCAGTCGATCGCTTGCGATTGTGGCATCTGGCTCAACGCACAGATGTTGCCAATAAGTTTGGCATCGTGAAGGCGAAGCGCTAAGGCCTCGCGTGTAGTCGACTCGAGCTCTAGCATTAAAAATTGTATTAACGCCTTCAGGCTGTGACGCGCGTGTTTAAGCGGTTCAGCGCGCAGCGCAGCAAGGCGGATGCGGGCTCGTCCGATTGCCACTTCGGTATCGGTAAATATCTTCCCATGCCCAGGGATCACGACACGGGGCGCGAGTTGTTCAATGAGATCTAAAATAGCTTGTTGCTCAGAAAATCCACTTCGCCCGTCAAGTTCTGGAAAGATAATGCCAAAGCCGTTTTCCCAAAGTGCATCGGCAGAAATCAGGATTTTTTCAAGCGGTTCGAAGAGGATGATTGAGCTTGGGTCATGTCCAGGTGCAGCATGGATTTCCCAGCGACGTGTGCCTAGTGAAATCGAGAATCCAGGCTGCAGTGTCGCGGTAGGTGTAAAGCGCTCACAGCGCTGGGCGACCGAGGCAAAGTCAGCAGCAAGCGGGATCCATTGTTTCGCCGCATCAAAAGATGCGCTCGGCAACAGCAGGTCTGCGCCATAGGTCTTGATTAATAACGCGTTACCGCCGCAATGATCGGCGTGTAGATGCGTATTCAAAATCCGCGTTAACTTGCGTCCACCCAAGGCTTCACGGACTAACGCCAAGGTCATCTCTTGGTGTTTGATGTACCCGGTATCGACAACGCTGGCCTCTTGTTCAGAGTCATAAAAAACGATCTGATTGGCTGAGAGCCAATTGCGCTCGATGACACGCAGATGAGCGCGTTCGAGTAAAGTTTGCGGACTAAACACTAATGATCGCGCCTTTTCGTTCGACAATCATCCCATAGGCATGAGGCTCACGATGCTTAGCGAAGTTAAATACTGAGTTTTTATAAGAAAGCGTCAAGTCAAGATCGCAACGCGCAATGGCGAGTTCGTCTCCTAGCGTGCTGCAGGCGCCAACGATTTCTCCTGACGGAGCAACAATAATTGAGTTGCCAATTTGGTCGACGCCTTCTTCGCGTCCGCCTTTGCCAACGCCGATGACCCAGGTGCCGTTTTGATATGCGCCCGCCTGCATGACGAGTTCATTATGAAAGTGGGACAAGTTGTCATGCTCAGGGGCAGGGGGGTTATGGACGGGAGTGTTGTAACCAATCAAGATCATCTCGACGCCTTGCAAGCCCATGACACGGTAGGTCTCAGGCCAGCGTCGATCGTTACAGACTGCCATGCCGATAATTCCCCCAAAGGCACGGAAAACCGGGAAGCCTAAATTACCCGTTTCGAAATAGCGCTTCTCCAGATGCTGGAACTGGCGCCAAGGCTCGTGCTCGGCATGACCTGGCAGGTGAACTTTGCGATATTTGCCGACAATCGCTCCGGTTTGGTCAACCAGAATCGAGGTATTAAAGCGACGGGTGCGGCCATCCTCCTGTGTGAGTTCTGCGTAGCCTAAATAAAATCCAACCTTCAACTTGCGTGCGGTATCGAAAAGAACTTGTGTCTCTGGTCCGGGCATTTGCGCTTCATAGAAGGTATCGATTTCAGCTTGTGACTCAAAAAACCATCTCGGAAAAAAAGTGGTGAGCGCGAGTTCTGGAAAGACCACTAGGTCACAGCCATGACGAGCGCCTTGTTCAAGCAAGGACAGTAGACGTGCGACGACCTCTTTGCGTGAATGTGCGCGTTGGATAGGACCTAGCTGTGCAGCGCCGACGGTGACGATTCGAGTCATGTCTATCTCTCCTAGTTTGCGAGTTCGGTCAGGGTCGCGAGCAGCACATTGGCGCCGGCAATCAGATCTTCGGGTTCGGTATGCTCTGCTGGGTTATGGCTAATGCCACCGACGCTCGGCACAAAAATCATTGATGTTGGGCAGACGCGTGCAAGCATCTGTGCATCGTGCCCAGCGCCTGAGGTCATCAGTCGCTGGCTAAGGCCCAGCGCTTTGGCGTGATGTGCGATGCGATCCGCCAACGCGGTATCGAACAAAACCGGTTCAAAGCGAGCCAAGCGACGCGAGGTAATGGTGACGCCTTC
>CAJBTJ010000129.1 GCA_903958565.1 uncultured beta proteobacterium | reverse complement strand
GTTTTGGCGGCTTCGCTTAGTTATGTTTTCCCCAAAGTTATCCACAGTTCGCAGTCCAAAGAAGTTGAACTCATTTCTTGTCAGCGTTTTAGCGCAATGTTACAGAAACAACATTAAGTTGATGTCAGTTTTGTGTCATGAAATATAAGGAATGATTGGGTTGATAAGCAACTGGGTGAGTGTCGTACTTGACCTGCCATTAGGTGGGCCTTTCGACTATCGGACGACTAAACCGGTCGCTGTCGGTGACCGCGTCATCGTCCCATTTGGGCGTCGTAAGATGGTTGGAGTGGTGGTCGACCTTCCTGCGGAGCCTAACTATGATCCCGCCTTGGTTAAAGAGGTTGAGCAGGTTTTGCAAGATGTTGCGCCCCTGACCTCGAGCTGGATCAAGTTCGCACGTTTTGCGGCCGACTACTATCAGCGGCCTTTGGGTGAGGTGATCTTGCCCGCCTTGCCCTCACCGCTTCGAAGCTTGGCGGCCTACCAAGGCAAGCGTGCCGCTGGGGGGCCGGTCGCTCGGTTGGATAAGCGTCGTAAAGCCGCCCAGAGCGAGGTCTCTCAAAGCGCTGTGCCAACGCTTAACGTCGGACAACAGGCAGCGACTGATGCCATAGGATCCTCCCAAGGTTTCCAGGCCTTCTTATTGTTTGGCGTGACGGGTAGTGGCAAGACAGAGGTGTATTTGCATGCTGCGGCACAAACACTGGCGCGTGGTAAGCGTGTGCTGATGTTGGTGCCAGAAATAAATCTGACGCCGCAGTTTGAAAAGTCGTTGCGCGCGCGGCTTGAGCCCGTTGCGGGGCCCGAGGGCGTGACGGTCTTGCATAGTGCCTTGTCGGATGGTGAGCGCTTGCGCGCCTGGCTAAGCGTGCAACGTGGACAGGCGCGCATTGTGTTGGGGACACGGCTGTCTATTTTTGCTCCGATCGACGACTTGGGTTTGCTCGTGGTGGATGAGGAGCATGACGCCTCCTACAAGCAACAAGATGGCTTGCGCTATTCTGCTCGAGACTTGGCGGTTTGGCGGGCGCACGATCTAAACATACCGATTGTGCTGGGCTCGGCTACTCCGTCACTTGAAAGCTGGGTCAATGCACAAAAAAAACATTACCAACGCCTAGACCTGCCGGACCGGGCGCGTGAGGTAACGATGCCGACCGTGCGTCTGGTGGACACACGCCGTCTCCCAATGGAGCACGGGCTATCCCCTCACTTGATCACAGCAATACGTGAGCGTTTGGCAAACAAAGAGCAGGTACTGATTTTTTTAAATCGGCGTGGCTATGCGCCCGCCTTGCACTGCAAGTCGTGTGGCTGGGTAAGTCAATGCTCGCGCTGCACGACCTTTACCGTATTGCATCGAGCACAGCAGGGGCGCCATCAACTTCACTGCCATCACTGTGGCTTTCAACAGCGGGTTCCCAAAGCTTGTCCAGAATGTGGCGATCAAGACATGCAGCCGATGGGTCGTGGCACGCAGCGCATTGAAGAGCATCTTGCAGAACTATTCCCCGAGGCACGTGTGCTGCGAATTGATGCAGACAGTACGCGTAAAAAGGGAAGTGCACAGGCATTGTTTGCGAGTGTGCATGCGGGCGAAGTCGATATTTTGGTTGGAACGCAAATGGTTGCCAAAGGGCACGACTTTGCTAATTTAGGCCTCGTGGGTGTTTTAAATGCGGATGCGATGTTGTTTTCGCAAGATTTCCGAGCCCCTGAGCGACTCTTTGCTCAGTTGATGCAGGTTGCAGGGCGCGCTGGGCGGCATGCTGGTCACGGAGAAGTGATTGTGCAAACGGGGTACCCCGAACAGGCGGTCTACCAAGCGTTACTAAAGCATGACTACACAGGATTTGCGCAACACACGATCCGAGAACGCGAGGCCGCTTGCTTACCACCGTTTTCTCATCAAGCGCTGCTTAGCGCAGAGGCGCGTGAACTCAACACCGCATTAGACTTTCTAAGTGCTGCGCGAGATATTGCCATGACGTTGTCGTCGAAGTTGGGCAGCGCCGAGCTCATCACCTTGTATGATCCGGTACCGCTACGTATCGTGCGTGTCGATAACATGTGCCGCGCACAATTGCTTGTCGAGAGCACGCACCGCCCATCCATGCAACAGTTGCTTCGACATTGGATGCTCGCATTGAATCAAGATCCCAGTACTCGACGCATCAATTGGCAACTCGAAGTAGATCCGCTGGAAATTTAATTCAACTCGATGTCAAAATTTGAAACTACCGGCCTGAATCCGTCGCAACGCGAGGGCGTCTTGTATCTGGATGGCCCTTGCCTTGTCCTTGCGGGAGCCGGATCAGGCAAGACGCGTGTGATTACACAAAAAATCGCCTATTTATTGCGCGAGTGTGGCTACGCTGGACGTAATGTTGTTGCGCTGACTTTCACGAATAAAGCTGCCCGTGAAATGGAGGATCGGGTCAAGCTATTGGTCGATCCATCGTTAGCCAAAGGCCTGACGATCAGTACGTTTCATTCGCTAGGCGTACGCATTTTGCGCGAAGAGGCGCGATTCGCAGGTTTGAAACCCCAGTTTTCTATTTTTGATTCTGACGATGCCATGGCGATCATTCAGGATCTGTTAGCAACAACCGATCGTGGTCGCTTGCGTTCGCTGCAACAAACCATATCGCTCTGGAAAAATGGGTTAATCGATCCGGATACTGCGGCGAATATTGCCGCCACGGCGAGTGAGGTCGAAGCAGCAAAGGTGTACCGCAGCTACAACGCAACGCTCGCTGCATACCAAGCGGTTGATTTTGATGACTTGATTGCGCTTCCCGCCAAGATCTTCGAGCAGCACCCAGAGGTGCGAGAGCGCTGGCAACAGCGAGTTCGCTATCTACTCGTAGACGAATATCAAGATACCAACGTTTGTCAGTATCGTCTCGTGCAATGGTTAACGGGTGTGCGTGCGATGTTCACGGCCGTCGGCGACGATGATCAGGCGATCTACGCTTGGCGTGGTGCGACGATTGAGAATTTGGCCAAACTGACGACAGATTATCCTCAAATTCGTTTGATCAAACTTGAGCAAAACTATCGCTCTAGTCAATGCATCTTGGCGGCCGCCAATCACGTCATCGCTAAGAATCCCAAACTGTTTGAAAAGAAGCTGTGGTCCGAGCACGGTATGGGGGACGCCATCAGCGTGACGGCAATGGCGAGCGATGAAGTCGAGGCCGAAAATGTTGCCATGAAGATCTCTGCAGCGCGCTTTGAGAAACGAGCCTCCTGGAAGGATTTTGCGGTGTTGTATCGCGGGAATCATCAGGCGCGAATCGTTGAACAGGCGATGCGGAACCTACATATCCCATACACAATTTCTGGGGGTCAGAGTTTTTTTGACAAAGCAGAAGTGCGGGATGTTTTAGCTTATCTGCGTTTGGTTGCCAACGAGGACGATGACCCCGCCTTCATCCGTGCGGCGACAACACCCAAGCGGGGGATCGGGCAGGCGACATTACAAACCTTGGGTCAGTATGCCGGTGAGCGTCAGATTTCCTTGTTTGAGGCGCTCTTTGAGCAAGGTATCGAAACAAGTCTCGCCACGCGTCAGTTAGAGCCCTTGCGTACATTTGGTGACTTTATCAATCGGATTCGTTTTCGAGCTGGCCGAGGCGAAACAGGACAGCCAGTGCCGGCTGCTGAGCCGGCCGGAGTCATTCTGGATGATTTGCTCGGCGCGATTCAATACGAGCGGTATTTGTACGACACCTTAGATGAAAAAGCAGCCCAGTCGCGTTGGCAGAATGTGCTGGAGTTAGTGAGTTGGCTCAAGCGCAAGGCCGAGGCGGATTCCATGGGCTTGTTAGACCTTGTTCAGCACGTTGCGTTAGTGACAATGCTTGAGCGTGGAGACGAGCAAGAGCCCGACGCCGTGAAGCTTTCAACGCTGCATGCATCGAAAGGTTTGGAGTACCCCCATGTGTATTTGCTTGGGGTCGAAGAAGGCTTGTTACCCCATCTGGGACGAGATGATGAAGATGTCGATCCTACAAAAGTAGCTGATGCGCTAGCCTCGCGTATTCAGGAGGAGCGCCGTTTGATGTATGTGGGGATTACGCGTGCGCAGCGTAGTTTGCATCTAAGTTGGTGTCAAAAGCGACGGCGTGCACGCGAAGATCTTGTGCGCGAGCCGTCACGCTTTATTGAAGAGATGGGTTTGTCTGCGGCCGAACTGCAATTGCAGCCCGACACCATGAGCCCGAAGAATCGTCTGGATATGCTGCGGGCGATGTTGAATAAAACAAGTTAACGACCGGCTGCAGCACGATTTGTTTATTCAATATCGGCGAGGGTTCTGCGCCAAAACTCTAGACGACGAGGTAGCGCTGAGACAAACACATGCTCGCGCAACGTGTGCGCACCGTCACCTTCTGCGCCCAAGCCATCGATAGAGGGGCAGCCCACCGCTGCGGTGAAGTTGGCATCACTGCCGCCCCCGGAGACGGGCGCTTCTTCAAGCTCGAAACCACAAGGTGTCGCGTATTGTTTGAGTCTTTGTAATAATTGATCAGCCTTGGGTGATTTCACCATGGGAGGACGATTGAGCTCAACATCAATGGTCAGCGTGACATCGGAGTCGTGCGGTTTCAGAGCCTGCATGCGTGCCACGATTTCTTCACCGGCTGCTTCATTGGGGATACGAAAATCGACCATGACTTCACAGTGTGATGGAACGGTGTTGGTGACGGTTCCGCCCCGGATCGTACCAACGCTTACTGTGATGCCGCGGTCGTAGTCTGTCATTGCTTCAAGTGCAAGAATTTGATGCGCCATTTCACGAATGGCGCTACGCCCTTTTTCGTGTGCCATTCCTGCGTGAGAAGGCCTGCCAGTACAAATGAGTTTGAGCATGCCAGTGCCTTTTCGACCCGTGACACAGCGCCCACCATTCGGACGTGCAGGTTCTGGCACCAGCGCATAACGCGCTTTCTTGGCGAAATCTTCGATGTAAGTGCGCGAAGCGTGACTGCCGACTTCTTCGTCAGGAACAAGCAGGAAGTCCACCGGTAGCTTGGTGGAGTTGGGTGCCGCGAATTCGCCGAGCGCCGTGAGCGCTAAGAACGCACCTCCTTTCATATCGAAGGCACCCGGACCGTAAAGCTTGTCATCCTCAATACGGCAGGGGTTGGTCTTGAGTGTGCCAATCGGATGCACGGAATCAATGTGCGCTAATAAAAGTAGACCCGTGCGTGTATCGCCCGGTGCGCGATTCGTGGCGACAATCATGGGCAGTTTCGTTTCGCCGATCTCGCTGAGCGTGACGTGTAAACCGGCGGAACGGGCCTTGGTGACAACGATTTGTGCCATGCGGTGCACGGCGGCGGGATCGTTCGATGGTGATTCGCATTCGATCCACGTGCGCAGCTCTTGGGCAAGGCTTTGTGCCAACGTGTCGTTGGAGTTTTTGTCCAAGGTAGCGGTGCTCATGGTCAGTCCTTGCGGGTATGATGAATACAGCTATTATGCAACAGCTCAAGATCAGGGTTTAGTCTTTCGCAACAGGAAACAACAGAATGAAGACGATTAAGACGGTAGGCGTAGCAGGTGCGGGTGCGATGGGGCGCGGCATTGCGCAAATTGTTGCGCAGGCGGGCTTGCGGGTACGCCTATTTGACGCGAACGCGCAGGCGACGGCGGTGGCGCGCGAGGCGTTAGCAACCACCTGGACCACACTGACCGCGAAGGGCAAGTTAACGCAAGAGCAGGCGGATCTGGCGCTCGCGAATATCCATCCCGCCCAAGACATCAGTGCACTGGCGGACTGTGATTTGGTGATTGAGGCAATTATTGAGCGACTCGACGTCAAACAGAAATTTTTTGCTGAGCTTGAAAAGGTAGTTTCCTCGGATTGCTATCTTGTTTCCAACACATCGTCGTTGTCGATTACCTCGATCGCTGCTGCGTGTGCCAAGCCTGAACGCGTAGCTGGCTATCACTTTTTTAACCCGGTGCCTTTAATGAAGGTCGTGGAAGTCATTGATGGCTTGCGTAGCGACCCAGAGGTTGGTGACGCGTTGATGGCTCTGACGGTTCGTATGGGACATACGCCTGTCCGTGCGAAAGATATGCCAGGTTTTATTGTTAACCACGCTGGGCGTGGGATGAACACCGAGGGCTTACGTATCGTCCAAGAGAGTGTGACGGATTTTCAGACGGTCGATGCAATCATGCGTGAGCAGGCGGGTTTCAAAATGGGGCCGTTCGAGCTGATGGATTTAACTGGTCTGGATGTGTCGCAGCCGGTGATGGAGTCGATCTATTGGCAGTTCTATGATGAGCCGCGCTTTAGGCCTTCACCTATTGGCACGGTGCGTGTGGCGGGCGGCTTGTATGGTCGCAAAACCCAAGGCGGCTTTTACGCCTACCCAGATGGACAAAAACAAGTCACACCCGAGCCGCCGTCGCCAGCGTTGACCCAAGCATGCAGGGTCTGGGTGAGCCCGGACCATGCGCTGGGCCATACAAGAGCGACACAGCTCTTGAAGCGGTTGGGCGCCACAATACAAACTGGCAGCAAGCCTGGTCCAGACGACTTGCTGATCGTGACCCCATTTGGCTTGGATGTTTCCACATGCGTTGCCCAGCAGGGGCTCGATCCATTAAGAACGGTTGGGCTAGATACGCTTCATGATTTTGAGCTAACGAAACGCCGCACCCTGATGGTGTCGCCCGCCACAACGTCCCACTGGCGTGACATGGCACACGCACTAGTTGGCAGCGACAATATTCGTGTATGTGTTGTGCAAGACTCTGCGGGCTTTGTCGCGCAGCGCGTTGTGGCAATGATCGTTAATATTGCGTGTGATATTGCACAACAAAGTATTGCAACGCCAGGCGATATCGATCGTGCCGTTAACTTGGGACTGGGCTATCCCCAGGGGCCCTTAACAATTGGCGATACGTTAGGCGCGGAAAACATTCTTGAAATTCTGCGCAATATGCAGAGCGTCACCGGAGACCCCCGGTACCGCCCAAGCTTGTGGTTGCAACGACGTGTGCAGTTGGGGCGGTCGCTGGCGACCGCCTGACGTGTCAATTTATTTGGCAGCGGGTGCTTGAGGTGCAGGAGCGGCAGGTTCTTCAAACTTGCCGCCAGCACTGTTTGTCATGTAGACAACCGCGCGCGCGATTTCATAATCGTCCAAAGCAGGATTGCCGCCCTTGGCGGGCATGGCGCCCTTGCCCTTGACCACGTTCGCAACCATCGCACTTAGTCCAGTACCGATTGCGGTTGACCAGGCAGCTGTATCGCCGAATTTTAAAGCGCCTGCTACGCCGGCAGTATGACAGCCAGCACAAACCGCTTTGTAGACTTGTTCGCCCGTTTTATAAACTTTTGGACCACTTGCGTCGACGAGGTCAAGGCGTGCAACCGGCGCAATGCGCTTAGCTGTCGCTTCTGGGCCGAGGGTGTCAGAGCCGGCGCCGACTGTCACGCCCGCGGTGACCAGGTTGGCCAACAAAATGATGATAATGACCGGCAAGATGAACGACAGCGCGACCGTAATAATCAGTTGCTTGGGCGTCTTGATGGGCGAGTGGTGTTCTTCTTCGTGTGGCTGCGTATTGCTCATGACCAGATCCTGCAAGTAGTTGACTTACAAACCCAAGGATTATAGCGGGATCGGAAGGGCTTCGTGAGAAAACCGGGACGGTAAACGGCTGCCGCTATAATTCGCTTCGTGGCGCCCGTAGTTCAATGGATAGAATAAGAGTTTCCGAAGCTCTCGATACAGGTTCGATTCCTGTCGGGCGCGCCAGATCTCCGTGCAAAGGCCTTTTGCATCGGCAAACACAAAGTGTTCCTTTATGCCCTAGCGAGCCCCCTAATCGAGGTGTGG
>CAJBTJ010000128.1 GCA_903958565.1 uncultured beta proteobacterium | reverse complement strand
GCTAGTTATGACAATGGCAAGATGGCTATCTTTGGTTGGTCAAACGGTCAATTTCGTAACCTCACTAGCCAATGGCTGCCAGGCGCGTTGGCGAATGTTGAAGGTGTGGGCGATATCGCGATTGGTGACTTTAATGGGGATCAACGTACCGATCTGTATTTGTCAGCCTATGCAGATATGGAATACCAGGTAAATGCCTATCAACTGCTCAATACAGGATCCTCTTTCAATAAAACTTCTTTTGGATTAAATCAGTGGGAGCACGGAACAGCCTCCGGCGATCTCAATGGTGATGGATACGATGATGTCGTCCCATTTTCTTATTCGTCGCCTTTCTTTGCGTTGTTGGGTGGGCCTTCTGGATTAACAAAAACCCCTTATTTTGTAGACGGGCCGGATTCGAGCATGTGGGCTACGCGTGGATCGGGGGGTGCATTAGGTGATTTTTATGGCGATGGCACAACGTCATTGGTCGTTGTTGATAAAAGTTTTGGAAGCAGCGACACGAATTTGTATAGATCTTCTTTCAATGCGCAAGGAGTTCTCGAAGGATTTGGTCAAGCTAGCGCACTACCGGATCCTGTTTGGGGCACGTTAAGCCATGATGTTAGGTCTCGAGCGTTTGATTTTACCGATGATGGATTATTAGACGTTTTAGTTTTTAGTCGGAAGTGGTGGGATGGTAGCCAATGGCCGATAGCTTCAAAAATACAATTCTTGAAGAATAACGGGGCAGGTCAGTTTGAGGACGTTACAAGTACTGTGCTCACTCATTACAACGAAGCGACAAACGTTGCGTATGCCCCTGTATTCAGAGATTTTAATAAAGATGGGTTGGTTGACATTTTCTTAAGTGACTCTAGTTATGTGACTGACAATCAATCCACTGCCATTTTGTTCCAACAACAAAATGGAACGTTTGCAGAGAGTGGTCGGCAGATGCTATCTGCCGACTTGCAAGATATGGGCGGTATGGCTGGAATCGTTTACGGTCCCAATGATTCTTATTATCTTGTATCAGAGTTTCATACACGAGGCGGTGCAGCGCAAGTGCATTTTGCGCCCTTGTCTTTTCCTGAGCGTAATCAGTCTGAGTCTCTTCGTGGCACGCGTGGCAACGATAGCGTTTTTGGAATGGACGGTGACGATACTGTCTCATCGTCTCTGGGTAATGACACGCTTGATGGTGGCGCGGGCTTTGATACGATAGAGATCGCGAGTTTGTTTGCAGACGTGACTGGCGTGGCCTTAGCCAATGGCAGTGGTGGCGTGATTGTCACGAGTGCCGAAGGTCGCGACTCCTTGATCAACGTGGAGCGAGTCCAGTTTTTGGATGTGGCCTACACGCCAAGTCAACTGCTTGAGTTGCTTCCGATTAGCGAAGAATTTTCCGTTGTGAGAAATGGTGTGTCATCCGGAGCGAGCCCCACGTTGTTCACAGGCCCTGCCGAGCTGAATCTGCATTACCAAATGATTGACACAACACCCAATGCGATTGTTGCGGGCTCCGCATTAAATGATTTTATTGTGCTGCAAGGCGGAGGCAATAAAGCGATCAATGGCGGGCTGGGCAACGATGTGATTGACGGCGGGACGGGCTCTACCTTTGTTTCGGGTGGCGGTGGTTCGAACACATTCTTTTTGGACGGTCGCGCCGCGGGCGTGTCGTGGTCGACGATCACAGACTTTCAACTGGGTCAGGATAAGGCCACGATCTGGGGTTGGAAGAGCGGTGTGAGCAGCATCAAAGAAGTGGTCGCGAACGGCGGTGCCGCCGGCTACACAGGGTTGACCTTGCATTTTGAACATCTACTGCCTGATGGTTCTGCATCCACCGCAAGAAATTCGAGTTTGAACTCGATTACGTTCACAAACAAGAGCTTGAGTGATTTTGGTGCAGAGTCTGTCGCTGAACTCAATCAGCAAATTACTGAAAATTTGAATACTCACTTCATCGTCGGGCAAACCAGCGATGCATATGGCGAGCACGGGTATTTGTACATCAGTTAGATTGTGTAGGTGAATTCTTACTCGCAGTTAGCAGCCACAAAGGATAAAAATGTTATTGGGCCAGTGGGTGACGGCGGATTTCTTTTATTATAGTGACTCCCCAACGTTCAGTTTGGCAGTTCGTTACAACTACAGTGTCGATCTGGATAATGATGGCTACGACGAGCTAATTTTCGCTGGGTTTGAGACGC
>CAJBTJ010000127.1 GCA_903958565.1 uncultured beta proteobacterium | reverse complement strand
AATATGCCGAAGAGATGCTTGGCCTTGCAAAAGGCTCTGGTCAATCGGCTGCAGCGATCGCACTACTCAATGCCCGGTATGAAATCGCCTTCATGATTTGTGGTAAAGATGCGCGCAAACAAGAACAGGCAACGAACGAGACGGATGGTTGTACGACCTTTGGATTGTTGTCGGACGTGACCGCAGACGGACACACCTGGCTCGGACAGAATTGGGACTGGATTGCCGGCGTACACCAACGCACGCTGGTATTGCGCATTCAACGCAAAAACAAGCCGAGTCTTGTTTGCATGACCGAAGCGGGAATCGTTGGCGGTAAGATGGGCGTAAACGAGCTTGGTATCGGCTTAGTTGAGAATGGTCTAGCGTCACACCTTGACGGTTGCAATCCCTACCAAAAGCCTTTCCATATGCGCTGTCGTGAGGTCTTGGATGCAGATTGTTACGCGCATGCGCTGAGTCCTATTGTCGCAACTAAACGCACCTGCTCCGCAAACTTTGTGATTGGTGGTGCGCAAGGCGAAATCATCGATCTAGAAACGAGTCCGAATCATGTCTCGTACTTACTGCCTCAGCAAGGAATCGTGACGCATTCAAATCACTTTCTAGGTGCGGGGCATGGCGACTCCCAAATGGAAAAAGTCAGTCCTGGCACGCTGTTTCGCGCAGCACGTATGCGACGTCTGCTCGAGAAAGGTCAACGCTCAATTGATGTCGCCACAATGACCGCCGCGATGAGCGATCACTTTAGTTTTCCGCATGCACTGTGCCGACATCCAGATCCCAAGCAGGCGCCTGCAAAGCAGACTATGACCACTGG
The DNA here is from genome assembly GCA_903958565.1 of uncultured beta proteobacterium. Classification (GTDB taxonomy): domain Bacteria; phylum Pseudomonadota; class Gammaproteobacteria; order Burkholderiales; family Burkholderiaceae_B; genus Zwartia. Next base: position 1,470 of record CAJBTJ010000127.1, on the reverse strand, counting down.
CGCCGTACTCATCGACCTAGAACAACGCACGATGCATGTCGCAGATGGTCCTCCCTGCGAATTTTCTTTTGTTGCCCATACAGTTTCGCAATAGGTGTTAAAAAATGTCTACAAAAAATATTCAAATTATCGTTGAAGGCGCAACCGGTCGACTGGGGAATAACCAGCACTTGCGCGCCCTGCTGAATATTCGCAAAGAAGGCGGACTACTACTGAAGAACGGCGACCGCCTGATGCCAGAACCGGTATTACTGGGTCGCAATGCCGATAAGCTGCAAGCGCTCGCTGGCCAGCACAACATAGCGTGGAGCACAGACCGCGAAGCTTTTCTGGCGGATAAGGCAAATGAAATTTACTTTGATGCGAGTGTCACGGCTGGACGTTATGACCGAGCGTCCTCGGCGCTGCGTGCCGGCAAACATGTGTATCTTGAAAAACCGATTGCCGAGACCTTTGAGCAAGCGCTTGATTTAGCCAGCATGGCTGAAAAACTCAAACTTAAAAACGGCACGGTTCAGGACAAGCTTTTTTTGCCAAGCTTGCTCAAGCTGCGCAAGCTTAAAGAGTCCGGCTATTTCGGTGAAATCCTGCAAGCAAAAATTGACTTTGGTTGGTGGGTCTTTGACGGCATGATTCATCCGGCGCAGAGGTCGAGCTGGAACTACCGCAAGCGCGATGGTGGTGGCCTGGTCTTAGACATGTTTCCGCACTGGCGCTATATCGTGGATACGTTGATCGGCGATATCAAGTCGGTTTCTTGTCGCACCAAAACCGCAACTCCCAAGCGCCTGGATGAACAAGGTCGCCCCTATGATGTTGACGTCGAAGACGTCGTGCTAGCCACGTTTGAACTTGCAAACGGTGCGTTGGTTGAGGTCAGCGCCTCATGGGCTTCACGTATCAAGCGCGATGATATTCTGACGATCCAGGTTGATGGCACCCAGGGCTCAGCTCTCGCGGGACTCTATCGCTGTCACATCCAACCCATGGCCGCCACACCCAAGCCAGTCTGGAGTATCGACACCCCAACGACCGAGAATTTCGATGCGCAATGGCTTGAAGTCCCAGACGTCGCCGTCTACAACAACTCTTATCGTGCAGGCTGGGAATTGTTTTTAAAGCATGTCGTGGAGAACGGTACCTTCCCTTCGCCACTACGCGCGGGCGCAAAAGGTATCCAGTTAGTCGATGCCTGCTATCGCAGTAACACCGAGCGCAAGTGGATCGATTTGCCAGACCTCACTTTTTGAGAGAAGCCTAAACGCTCTGCTATAATTTTTCGCTTAGTGCCGATGTAGCTCAGTTGGTAGAGCAGCTCATTCGTAATGAGAAGGTCGACAGTTCGATTCCGTTCATCGGCACCATTTTTAAAAAAGATCGTAAAGCTTAGGGCTTTGCGATTTTTTCAATTGAGCGATCTTTTCATAGAAGAGAAAGCAAAAGTCATTGAAACCATTTGCATCAAACGTT
>CAJBTJ010000126.1 GCA_903958565.1 uncultured beta proteobacterium | reverse complement strand
TGAGTGGACTGAAATCATTGTTATTTTTGTGCCAATATTTTTGCCGATGCTGTCGCACTTTGGCATTGATCCCATTTTGTGGGGAACGTTGGTGTTTGTGAACCTGCAGGCGGCATTTTTGTCTCCACCCGTTGCAATGTCCGCGTTCTACCTGAAGGGGGTCGCACCACCGCACGTCACGCTCAACCAGATCTTTGCTGGCATGATGCCTTACATGTTCATTGTGATTGTGTGTATGGCGATCATGTATGCATGGCCTGGTATGACGCTTTGGTTACCTAAATATCTGTACGGTGGTGGTTAACTGTAGAAGTGTGATGAAAGTTAAACATTAAGCAAGAATAAAAAAACGGACCGAGGTCCGTTTTTTTATGACATACCGTGCTGTCTAAACGTTTGCAAATTAAGACATTTACTCTACTTTAGCCCCCGAAGCCTCAACCACCTTGGCCCATTTGGCGGTTTCAGCAGCGATGACTTTGCCAAAATCCTGTGGGGTACCGGGAATCGGTACGCCACCGAGCTCAGCTAAACGCTGTTGCATTTTTGGATCAGCCAGAAGCTTATTAACTGCCGCATTCAGTTTGTCGATAATAGGTTGTGGAGTGTTTTTAGGTACGCCAATTCCAAACCATGCGGTGGCCTCGTAACCGGGGACTGTGGCGCCGACCGTTGGAAGGTTCGGCATCGAGGGCTCGGCGGCTGCGGAGGTCACCGCCAAGGCGCGGATCCTGTTGCCCTTGATGTGGGGGACTGATGAAGGTAGATTGTCAAACAGTACATCGACCTGCCCAGCCGTCAGATCAATGAGTGCGGGTCCGGCGCCTTTGTACGGAACGTGCAGCATGTTGCAGCCTGTCATGAATTTGAATAGTTCACCTGACAGATGCACAGACGTACCGCTGCCAGAGGAGGCCATATTGACCTTGCCTGGATTGGCTTTGCAATAAGCGATAAATTCAGCAACTGTTTTGGCAGGAACGGAGTTCGATACGACCATCACGTTCGGTGTCCGAATCAGTCCTGCAACTGGAGCAGTGTCTCGAATGAAATTATAGCCAGGTTCCAGCTAAAACCGTCGCAATCATAGCGATGGTGCGTACAAAACGAAACATCAGGCTCTCCTTTAGTATTTTTGGAGCGAAAACTATTCGCTGAACGCAATCGTACCGTTTTAAAGCTGAATAAGGGATGGCAGCTTATAAAATTCGGCAACGTACCGCATGAAAACGAGTTTGTTGCGAAGCAGCAAACTGATCGAAACGATCATCATCGGTTTGGCAGCGTAAGACTCATGCAAGTTCAACCCGTTTCAATGACACACAATTAGAATAAGGACGTGCTTATGTCAAAACCAAGGTTGCTTAAGGATGTCTAGTCCGTTACCGCTCAGCTCCGATCAATTACATCAAACGACATTTCCTCGGTTGTTGCTCGAGCATGCGCGTATGCGACCTGCTCATCCCGCGTACCGCGAGAAATATTTGGGTATTTGGCAAACAGAGTCTTGGTCAGAAGCGGCGATTAAAGTACGCGAGCTCGCTTGTGGACTGGCCAGTAAAGGTTTTGCGCGCGGCATGACTCTCGGCATCATTGGCGACAATCGGCCTCGCTTGTATCAGGCTATGTTAGCGGCACATGCGCTCGGTGGCACGCCTGTGCCTCTTTATCAAGATGCCGTTGCGAACGAGATGACTTATGTGTTGCAGGATGCGGAGATTGGTTTTGCCTTTGCAGAGGATCAGGAGCAAGTCGATAAGCTGCTTGAAATAGCGGATCAGACCCCCGCACTACGCCATATTTTTTATCTCGATCCAAGAGGGATGCGAGGTTACGACGACGCGAGGCTTTGCTTTATCGAAACCTTGCTGGAGCAGGGGCGTGTATTCAATCAGACGCAGCCAGATTTTTTTGAAGCGCAAGTTGGTCTCGGTAAACCCAGCGATGTGAGTGTCATTCTTTATACGTCGGGAACCACCGGCAAGCCCAAAGGGGTATGTCAGACCCATGCATCGATGATCGGTGCCGGCAGAGGTGCCTGCGAGGTTGATGCGTTGTCGCCTGCAGATAGTGTGATGGCGTACCTTCCAATGGCATGGGTTGGCGACTTTTTGTTTTCAATGGCTCAGTGTCTGGCCTCAGGCTTTACAGTGAATTGTCCTGAGTCGCGAGAGACCGTTAGTACGGATATGAAAGAGATCGGTCCAACGTATTATTTCGCGCCACCACGCGTGTACGAAGGGCTACTGACTTCTGTCACGATTCGCATGGAAGATGCGGGGCTTATCAAGCGCAAGATGTTTGATTACTTCATGGGTGTTGCTCGGCAATGCGGCTCCAATCTATTGGATGGTAAGCCGGTGTCATTGGGGCAGCGCCTGTTGTACGCGTTGGGCAATATGTTTGTGTACGGCCCGTTACGCAATACCTTGGGTATGAGCAACATTCGTGTTGCCTACACAGCGGGTGAAGCGATTGGTCCGGACTTGTTCAGATTCTATCGGTCGATCGGCGTGAACTTAAAACAGCTATACGGACAAACGGAAACATGCGCGTATGTCTGTATCCAACGAGACGGTGAGGTTAAATATGACTCGGTTGGAAAGCCTTCCCCTGGCGTTGAGATTCGTATCGGAGACAACAGCGAGGTATTAGTGCGTGGCGTGTCTATGATGGACCGATATTACAAAAATGAGGATGCCACCCAGGAAGCCTTCGATGCACAAGGATACTTCCGGACCGGTGATGCTGGTGTTATCGATAGCGACGGAGATCTTCGTATTATCGATCGCGCAAAAGATGTCTCCACGCTAGCAAATGGAAAAGTGTTTGCGCCTAAATACATAGAGAATAAGCTGAAGTTCTTTAGCTTTGTTAAAGAAGCTGTTGTGTTTGGTTCGGGGCGCGAAACGATCAGTGCATTTGTGAATATCGATCTTGAAGCGGTTGGAAATTGGGCTGAGCGCCGTAACATTGCCTACAGTGGCTATGTGGATTTGGCGGGTAATTCTGCTGTGGCCGAACTCATCCGTGGCTGTATTGAAAAGATGAACGAGGAATTATCTAAAGAATCAATGCTCGGGCATGCGCAGATTTCTAAGTTTTTGGTGTTGCACAAGGAGCTTGATCCCGACGACGACGAGTTGACGCGCACACGGAAAGTCAGGCGTGGATTTGTCGAAAGCAAGTATGCGCCCTTAGTTAGTGCGATATACAGCGGTTTGTCCGAGCAGTTCATCGAGACTCAGGTGCGTTTTGAAGATGGACGGGAAGGCAAGGTCTCGGCAACGTTGAAGATACATGAGGTCCCCACGTTTGTCGTGGGACAGGCATGACAACCGTTCAACGGACTGTCAAGCGCGTCGAACCTGTGTTCTTAAGAAAACAAGGATCGTAAATGGCAAATCGGCAAATTGGCGATGTCATCTTAGATGTTGAAAATATTAGTTTGCGCTTTGGAGGAGTCAATGCGCTGACGGATATTTCATTTAATGTGAGAGAGCATGAGATTAGAGCGATCATCGGTCCAAATGGAGCGGGTAAGAGCTCGATGCTGAACTGTATTAATGGGGTGTACACACCCCAAGCGGGTTCAATCACGTTTAGGGGCCAGACCTTTAGTCATATGAATAGTCGTCAAGTTGCCAAAATGGGCATCGCGCGCACCTTTCAGAACTTGGCGCTCTTTAAAGGTATGAGCGTGATCGACAATATTATGACTGGTCGTAATTTGTACATCCGGAGCAATATTTTGTTGCAAGCGCTTCGTCTCGGACCTGCAGAGCGCGAAGAAATCGCCAATCGCGAGAAAGTTGAGCACATCATTGATTTTTTAGAGATTCAGGCCTACAGAAAGACTTCGGTTGGTCAGCTCCCGTATGGCTTACAAAAACGAGTCGATCTGGCGCGTGCGCTAGCAATGGAGCCTCAGGTATTGCTACTCGACGAGCCCATGGCGGGGATGAACGTCGAAGAAAAGCAAGATATGTGTCGCTTCATCATGGACGTTAAGGATGAGTTTGGCACCACCATCGTTTTGATTGAGCACGACATGGGTGTGGTGATGGATATTAGTGATCGTGTTGTGGTGCTGGACTATGGCAAGAAGATTGGTGATGGTACGCCCGATGAGGTGCGTGCCAACGACGAAGTGATTCAAGCCTATCTAGGCACATCACACTAAACACGGAGATATAGATGGCATTTTTCCTGGAGACCACGCTTGGCGGCCTAATGGCGGGAGTGCTGTATTCAGTGGTTGCTCTTGGATTTGTACTGATTTTTAAAGCTTCTGGCGTGTTTAACTTTGCTCAAGGTGCCATGGTGCTGTTTGCCGCACTGGCCATGGCGCGTTTCTCTGAATGGGTGCCAGCCTGGTTAGGTTTTGAAAGCCTGTTGCTGGCCAACATCATTGCATTTGTGTTGGCGGCAATGTGCATGCTGGTTTTTGCTTGGCTGGTAGAGCGCCTGGTGTTGCGTCATCTGGTTAATCAGGAAGCCGTAACACTTTTGATGGCAACTCTTGGCATCACGTATTTTCTTGACGGCTTTGGTCAGACTATTTTTGGTAGCGCGGTCTACCGTATCAATGTTGGTATGCCCAAAGAGCCGATATTTGTCTTGGATAACTTATTTCAAGGGGGCTTGCTGGTCAACAAGGAAGATCTGATTGCGGCCCTGATTGCTGCGACTCTTGTGGCTGTGCTTTCGTTGTTCTTTCAGAAGACGACAACTGGGCGTGCGTTGCGAGCTGTTGCTGACGATCATCAGGCCGCACAATCTATCGGTATTCCTTTAAATCGGATGTGGGTCATTGTTTGGTTTGTGGCAGGCATCACAGCTTTAGTCGCGGGCATCATTTGGGGATCCAAGATTGGTGTTCAGTTTTCCTTGACCACCGTCGCACTCAAAGCTCTTCCGGTCATCATTCTTGGGGGGTTGACGTCCGTTCCAGGGGCCATCATAGGCGGTCTGATTATTGGTGTTGGTGAGAAACTCTCAGAGGTTTATTTGGGGCCGTTGGTGGGTGGCGGTATTGAAATTTGGTTCGCATACGTTTTAGCGCTTGTGTTCCTGCTGTTCAGGCCGCAAGGTTTGTTCGGTGAAAAGATTATTGACCGAGTGTAGGAGGACTAGCATGTTCTACAGAGAAAACGGCCAATTCAAGATTGCTTACCGAGCCGACCAACAGATTTTTCCGATTGCGCAAGATCGCTGGGCTGTTTTGGCGTTGATTGCGTTTGCGTTTATCGGCGTCCCCTTTCTTGCCGATGGCTATCTTTTCCGAGCGATTCTGATTCCGTTTGTGATCTTGTCCCTGGCGGCCATCGGTGTAAACATCTTGGTGGGCTATTGTGGACAGATTTCGTTGGGATCGGGCGCTTTTATGGCTGTGGGCGCCTATATGGCCTACAACGTCTTTGTTCGAATCGAGGATATGCCGTTAGTCCTAGCGCTGCTCGCGGGTGGCTTTTTCGCGATGCTGGTCGGAATCGTGTTCGGTGTCCCGAGTTTACGTGTCAAGGGCCTCTATCTCGCAGTGGCCACCCTCGCGGCACAGTTTTTTTGCGACTGGGCTTTTGCTCGAATTGGTTGGTTTACCAACAGCAGTTCCTCGGGATCCGTTGCGGTCTCTAATCTCAGTTTTTTGGGTTGGACAATCGACTCGCCAGTTGAGAAATATCTATTTTGTCTAACCTTTACTGCGACGTTCGCACTCTTAGCCAAGAACTTGGTGCGTGGCGCAATCGGTCGTGAATGGATGGCGATTCGCGATATGGACGTGGCTGCTGCGGTCATTGGCATTCGACCTATGTATGCCAAGCTCAGCGCTTTTGCGGTCAGTTCGTTCATTATCGGAGTCGCAGGCGGCTTGTGGGCTTTTGTGCACCTGGGTTCTTGGGAGCCGGCCGCGTTTTCGATTGATCGCTCGTTCCAGTTGCTCTTCATGGTGATTATCGGCGGGATGGGCTCCATTATGGGTAGCTTCTTTGGGGCGGCGTTTATTGTGATTTTGCCGATATTTCTAAACCAGGCGCTACCTTGGGTTGGCAGTCTTGTTGGGGTAACTGTTTCGACCGCAATGATTTCGCACGCCGAGTTCATGATCTTCGGCGGGTTGATCGTTTGGTTCCTTATCGCCGAGCCGCATGGGTTAGCCAAGCTTTGGAGTATCGGAAAACAGAAGCTGCGTCTGTGGCCATTCCCGCATTGATTTTTTGTACCTCAGTACTCTGACGACACCCAGAGAGCTAGGGCTTTCGCTGCTTTAACCGGTGTTTAATGCAATAGGAGACAATCCATGAAATTTCGACAGATTGCTTTAGGACTCGCCCTCGCAGCCGCGGGGTTGGCGGGAGTGGTGGGCACATCGGTAGCTACCGCGCAGGAAAAGGTGCAGTTTTTTCCTAGCTTGACCGGTCGCACGGGCCCAGTCGCGCCCAATGCAACACAATTTGCCAATGGCTACGCCGATTACATGAAGCTTGTGAATGCGCGTGGTGGCATCAATGGCGTAATGACACTTGTTGAAGAGTGTGAAACCGCTTATGCGACTGACCGAGGCGTTGAGTGTTACGAGCGGTTGAAAGGAAAGCATGGTGGAGCCACAGTATTCCAGCCACTATCGACTGGCATCACTTGTGCGTTAACTGAGAAGATTCCTGCTGACAAGATTCCAATGATCACCTCCGGCTATGGTCGTAGCGATTCGGCCGATGGAGATATCTTCAAGTGGAACTTCCCTTTGATCGGACATTATTGGGTTGCGGGCGACACTGTGTT
>CAJBTJ010000125.1 GCA_903958565.1 uncultured beta proteobacterium | reverse complement strand
TGTCACGCCAGCCCCCAATGTTTATGTACGGAATTATTATGCTGGAAAGGTGTTGAAAAGCGAAAATTTCTTAATTGGTTTAAGCGTGCCAATGTTTCGACAATAAAGCTATGGCAATTTAGCTTAGTTTTCTAAGCCCTAATCATTGATTGTCTCCAATTGGTCTTGGATTCAACCGGTCAACGCAACAGATTGGGCAAAACGTTCTGCCGGTGTTTGATAGTTTAGTGTTTTTCTAGGGCGTTCATTAAGTTTCCTGGCTATGGCATTAAGCTTAGCCTGCGAGTAATTGGCTACGCTCATTCCTTTAGGGAAGTATTGTCTTAGTAAGCCATTGGTATTTTCATTCGAGCCTCGTTGCCAAGGATGCTGGGGATCACAAAAGTAAACCTGAACATCCGTGGCTAAGGTAAAGCGTTTGTGTTCAGACATCTCTTTGCCTCGATCCCAAGTGAGCGACTTATACAACTCGTCTGGTAATTTTCTCGCATGCTTAATCAAGGCATTGACGACAGTTTGACTATCTTTGCGAGCAACCTTGACTAGCATCACATAGCGAGTTTGCCGTTCTACCAAAGTAGCAATCTGGCTATTAGCATCTCCGTAAAGTAGATCACCTTCCCAATGTCCAGGGACCGCACGATCTTCTACCTCTGCCGGCCGCTCTCTAATGGATATGGCGCCTTTAATACTGCCCAAAGCTCGATCTTTGAGCGTGTGATGGCGTGAGCGGCGCATCACCCGAGTGCGTCGTAAGTGCGCCACGAGCTCTTTCTTTAAGGCTCCACGGGCTTGGATAAAGAGGCTGCGATAAATTGTCTCGTGTGACACCTGATAGCTTTCGTCATCTGGATACGTTTGCTTTAACCATCCGGCAATCTGTTGTGGCGACCACTGCAAGAGCTGCAGCTTATCTGTCACGATACTTGCCAAAGGCTTGTTTAAGACTAGTTTACAAGTCTTGGGGCGAAGTGCTCGATCCCAGGCTGAGCTATCGGCCCCAGCTGATCGGTAGTCTTTAATACCGCCATTGCGTTTTACTTCGCGACTAACCGTAGAAGGCGACCTGCCTAAAAGCTGTGCGATAGAGCGAAGGGATTGTCCGGTTGCCAGGCCACGGGAGATTTCTTCTCGCTCAGCCAAAGTTAACGCTAAAACTGATCGACATCTTGATGGTGGTCTGATGCCGCCCGTCTGCATCAAAATACGCTGTATAGAGGGGTGATGGCGATCAAATAACTGCGCTATCTGATGAAGGTTATCGCCCTTTTGCCAGCGATCCCACATCAACTCTCTTTGAGTGGCGGTGTAATAGATTCGAGGTCGTTGTTTCATGAGCAACACTCCTTTTGCTTACGCAGTTTGTAGTGTGTTGCATCGATCAGTTGAATTCAAGACCCATAAGTGACATTATGGTGGTGAAAAGTATGGGTAGACCCCATCACTAGCAAACCCCAATAGCATATTCATCTTATCTTCCAGCAGAAGAAATGCCGTCTACCATTGCTTTAATTCCCATCATCTGTGGACCTGATTTTTTGGCATAGTTACTACTTTCGTATCCCCA
>CAJBTJ010000124.1 GCA_903958565.1 uncultured beta proteobacterium | reverse complement strand
TTCCATAGCGCTTATCATTATTAATGTTGTGGCCTTGATCGTTCTTGCGTATATGCTTCCCGGGATCGATGCTGCAGGTACTAAATTTATAAATGTTGCCGATTTATGGTTACGTGGCATTAGAATTTCACTCCTTTTTTGTATCGATATCGCACTTTTATATTATTGGTTACAGAACTGTTCCACAGCTGCCTTGCGTGCTGCCGCCGATAGGATTCGTCTTGAATTTTTGCTTGAGGAGAAAGAGATACTTGTACGTAACCTCCTGGATGCGGATGCGTTAACGCACACAGGCGCCTTGGCGGGTGGACTATCGCACGAACTCAATCAGTTTTTGGCTCGAATCCAACTCGACGCTGAGTCTGCAAAGTCATACGTGCTGGCAAACCAGAGTCCCGATAGAATTGTTTCAATACTCAACCGGCTAACGCAAGCAAATCAAGAGGCTGCCAAATTGATTGGGAGCCTGAAGAAGTTGTTTGTCAAGCGTGCGGAGGAGCGCACGCTCTGCGAGCTAGATACGCTGGTCGAGACGGTCGTGTCGCTCTACGCGAGCCGCATTAAAAATTCCGGGATCGATTTTGAATGTCACGCACAAACCGGCGCTAAAGCAATGTTGGACGATGGTTTGATCCGGCGCGTGATCTCTAACCTGTTGGCAAATGCGCTGGACGCTTGTAATGCCACGGGTCGCAAGGATTTAACGGTACGCGTAATCAGTCAGATTGAAAGACGTTCTTGGGTATTCACTGTTTCTGACAATGCCATGGGCGTACATCCAAGCGTCATGCACAAGGTGTTTAGTTTGTTTGCTACAACAAAATCTGAGGGCACTGGCGTTGGTTTATGGCTGAGTCAGCATATCGTTGAAATCCATGCTGGTTCAATCCGCTTTGAAAATCTTGACGCAGGTGGCGTCAAGTTTTCTTTCCGGATTCCCTTGGCTTAGGCCTTACCGCTTCAATTTAGCAAACGCCGCAGCCATTGCACCCTGACCAAGCGATTCTGGTGCCACACCTTTATTTTTCTTGCCCGCAGCTGGTTCGCCACCAGAACGATTACTAGAGGCGGGCGCACCACCCGCGCTGCGTGCGGGTGGTGTCTCATCATTCAAACGCATCGTGAGTGCAATGCGCTTGCGTGGAATATCGACTTCTTGCACGCGAACTTTCACTGTCTGACCAACACGCACGACATCACGCGGGTCAGAGACGAATTTTTCTGCAAGAGCCGAGATATGGACCAAACCATCTTGGTGCACACCGATATCCACAAAGGCGCCAAAGTTTGCGACGTTGGTGACCACGCCCTCGAGCAACATGCCTGGCAACAGATCATTGAGTGTCTCGACGCCTTCTTTAAAGGTTGCTGTTGTGAATTCGGGACGTGGGTCGCGACCAGGTTTTTCAAGTTCCAGCAAAATGTCACGTACGGTGGGGACGCCAAAGCGTTCATCGGTAAACTCCGACGGCGATAGGCCTTTGAGTTTGTCGCGATTGCCAATCACTTCTTTCATGTCGGCCGCAATTTTCTTCAAAATACGTTCCACTACCGGATAGGCCTCGGGGTGGACGGAGGATGCGTCGAGCGGATTGTCACCATTGGGGATTCGCAAGAATCCTGCCGCTTGTTCAAAGGCTTTTTCACCGAAACGCGGGACTTCTTTTAGTGCGCTACGGTTGGGGAATACACCGTTGGCATCGCGATGCGACACAATGTTTTTGGCCAGCGTGCTGTTAAGCCCGGACACGCGGGTCAGGAGTGCTGCTGAAGCGGTGTTGACATCCACACCGACCGCATTCACGCAGTCCTCAACCACGGCATCCAGAGAGCGTGCTAACTCACGCTGATTCAAATCGTGTTGATACTGTCCGACGCCGATGGCTTTGGGTTCGATTTTGACGAGTTCGGCTAAGGGGTCTTGCAGACGACGTGCAATTGAGGCTGCGCCACGTAAGCTCACGTCAAGGTCCGGGAACTCGAGTGCGGCGAGCTCAGAGGCTGAATACACCGAGGCCCCAGCTTCTGAGACCACGACACGTGTCAGCTTTAAATCGGGTTGCGCGGCCATGAGGTCTGCAACGAGCTTTTCAGTTTCGCGTGAGGCGGTACCGTTGCCGATTGCCACGAGCTCGATCTTGTGACGGCGTGCGATGGTCGCAAGCGTGGTGAGCGAACCCACGCGATCACGTCGCGGTTCAAAGGGATAGATGGTGGCGGTTTCAACGACTTTACCGGTGTGGTCGATGGCGGCAATTTTGACGCCTGTGCGAATGCCTGGATCGAGCCCAAGCACCGCTTTGGGGCCCGCAGGCGCTGCAAGCAGCAGATCCTTCAGGTTGGCTGCAAACACACGGATCGCTTCAGCTTCGGCCGACTCGCGCAAGCGCGTGAGCATTTCGGTTTCGAACATCGTGAGTAGCTTGACGCGCCAGGTCCAGCGGGCGACATCGGCCAACCACTTGGCCTGCGGGGTCGGGGCTGCATCGAACAAGCCTTTGCCGAGCTCAAGAAAACGGGCAACGCGTTCGACACAAGGATGAGGGATGAGAATATCTTGCGAGGCTTCGATCCCAATGCGTAATTCAAGAGCACCTTGTTGGCGACCGCGTAGCATCGCCAAAATGCGATGCGAAGGAAGTGTGC
>CAJBTJ010000123.1 GCA_903958565.1 uncultured beta proteobacterium | reverse complement strand
GTTTCAATAGCAATGCCCACCACTGTCCGTCAACAGCCTGTGCCACTTGTTGAGTCAACAAAGCAATAGAAAATAGTGCCACTAAATCGTCGCACCCGATCCATCCACGACGCAAGCTCTCGGCAAAGCCCACATCCCCTTGCCGCAAAATAAGTGTCGCCGCTCGCCAGTCGTACACATCCAACTGTGCTTCATGCACGTCTCTTTGCGTATCCTCTGTACGCTGACCAAAACTGCGCACGAGACCATCAGGCTGCACCAAGCGCAAACATCCGACCGAGATTCGCTCAAGCATTCGTATCAAAATTCGACCAGCTAAGGGCACCGCGCTAAGCGATACTCCAACGGGATGATCGTTCAGCCTCATCCTCGGCCTCCTGCATCGTTTGTCGTGGCTTCGCGTTCGGGTAAAGGTGGAACAGAATGATAGCGCGCACCTTGCCGCCAAAGTTTAAAAGCCTGTAGGTGAATACGCATGATGACTCCCACTGTCATCATCGGCATACCCAGCAAATAGCGAAACAATACACCAGTAGAAAACTGACCATGTCTCGTCACAATCGCTGTTCGTAACAATGGTTCTTCCGTCTCTAACGGATCGTGATAGTCAATCGCTAGCCGATGCAACCCCGCCATACTCGTCGTCCTAAATCGATAACCGCCGCGCACGGCACAAAACGGTGACACATGAAACTCCTTCGCACAACTGAGTTCGGTGGCCTCAGTAATTTCAGCCATCCCAGGCGCGACCAGAACGTACTGATGGCGTTGACCAAAGGTATTGTTCACTTCAGCCACCAACACACGGAGTGAGCCGGCTTCATCATGGACAAACCAGAAGCTCACTGGATTAAAAACATAACCAAAGACACGCGGAAAACACTGTAGCCAGACAGCGCCTGTCCGAATATCTATTTGACTGTTTGTCAGTAGCTCGCTGAGCCAATGCTGTAAATCGCTCCCATCGCGCGCGCCATGGTCTGCAGAGAAAAAGCTTACGGGTCGACGCTTCTCAACGCCAAAGAGCCAGCTATTAAAGCCAGCCAGTTCGGGCAAGCGATCAATGCGCAACCTCAAGCAGAAGACCCGATACACAAAGCGATGCACGAAAGGTCTTAAGCGAGCGTGCATCACTCGGCCAGCGCATAATTCAATTCCAGCATTAGTCATAAACGGCCCCCCAGGGTATCTCTACCCCAAAGTCACGCACGACTCTTAGTGCCGACTTCAAACCGTCTTCGTGGAAACCATAACCGGCCCAAGCACCACAAAACCAAACACGATCCAAGCCTTGGATAGAGGGAAGTCTCGTTTGCGCTTGAGCAGCCGCAGCATCGAGAATCGGATGCTCGTAGGTCAGCTCCTTCACCACCAAGTCGGGTAACGGCTCGATATGTGGATTGAGTGTCACGATGACGGGCTGAGTAAATGGCAAGGCCTGCAGCTGATTCAGCAGGTAACTGACTGCGACGGGCTGCTCTTGGCTCGCACCACCGCGGGCAAGATAGTTCCAAGCTGACCATACTTTCTTTCGGCGGGGTAACAGACGAATATCTGTATGCAATACCGCTCTATTCTCTTGATAACGAAAGGCTTGGAGTACCTCTCTTTCTTGGGGAGCTGCATCGAGCAGGGCCAAGCTTGTCGGTGCATGACAGGCCAGGACAACCGCATCAAAATTCTCTACATCGCGCGCGGTATGGACCGCCACAGAATCCGGAAGCCGTTCGATGCGGCGCACCGGGGCATTGAGTCGCACATCAGACAACTGCTCGACCAACTTCTGAACATAGCAGCGCGAACCACCTACAACTGTCTTCCATTGAGGACGCTCTTGGATCTGCAGCAAGCGGTGATTCAAGCAAAAGGTCAGAAAGTGGGCAGCCGGAAATCCGAGAATGTCTTTAACCGGCGCAGACCAGATGGCTGCAGCCATCGGTAATAAATACCAATCGCGCATCGTTTGACCAAAGCGCTCTCGATCCAAGAGCTGGGCAAGCGAAATCGGATTTGAGTGTGTCTCGGTCAGGTAGCGTTGTGCGTTCTTATTGAAACGCAAAATATCCCGCAACATTGCAAGAAACGCTGGCCGAATGAGGTTGCGGCGCTGAGCAAATACCGTCGATAAATCCGTACCTGCCCACTCAATATCCGGCTCCTCAATCGACACACCAAAAGACATATCGCTGGCATGCACGTCGACATTCAAATGCTTGAATAGCGCGATGAGATTGGGATAGGTTAAGTCGTTATGCACGAGAAACCCAGTATCAACCGGATGCGTCATACCATTTAACGTGACGTCCACCGTATTAGAGTGGCCACCAAAATAACTCCCGGCCTCGATTAGGCTTACCTGATAGCTGTCCTTGAGTAACCACGCCGCCGCGAGCCCAGAGATACCTGAACCCACCACGGCAATTCGGGCGCCACGCGGGGGAACGCTACGCTGGCTCACGACAGCACCTCTCTAAGCTGCGAGGTCTGGGGTTGCCCTAACAGAGCCTCGCGCAATGCGCTCGCGCGCGTGGCTGGGTCAAGCCAAATCGAGAGAAATGTAGCTGCAAATGCTGGCTCTTGAATTGCCCCAAGCGGTGCATGGTCTGAATAAAAGTTTGCGCCGCGCGTTGGATCAAAATACCCGACTAGCCGATCGCCGGCCTTCACATCCGGGATGATCTGCGCAAGCGCGTCACGCCACGCTTGGCCGCGGTCCGAGTGCTCGGGATGCAGTCTTAGCATCTCATCGATCGAAATCAAAATGGTCTGCTCTTTTGAGAGCGTTCGTAAGTAACTCAAATCAAGAATCGCGGGTAGTTCCTCTTCGAACCTACCGGACTGCGTGTATAGACTCGCCCAATAACACCGAAAGACCGTCCAGACGAAGATGCCTCTGCCGCATAATTGCCAGGCATTTCCATGTGCTTGGACGACGCACTCGGGGAGTGCCGTCTGGTACGCATGCGTTGCCCCCGCTAGTTTCGGATTGATGGGAGTGGCCATATTTATGTTCGCAAGACTTTTAAATAATAACTATATGTTCAATTATTTATTCATATTAGTCTATTTTGTGACTAATTAGTATAGAATTCACTTTATGCACGTGCACCTCAGAGGTGAAATCCAATGATTGAAGCAAGTATCGCGTCCCACTCCGCTAATCCAAAAAAACACTCTTTTAAACAGCAGCAGTTGTTGTTTAGAGAAGCGGCCATCCTCGATACGGTCAACCAATTGCTGTCGCAAAAGGGCTTTGATCTCATGACGATGGATGAGGTCGCCGCGAATGTAGGCATTGCTAAGGCAAGTCTGTATAAACACTTCGCATCGAAAGAGGCGTTAGCAGCGGCGTCGATGGCGCGTCTGCTTGAACACGCACTCGAGGTGATGGCCAACCTGCCAGAGGCTGACTCATCGGTCGACAAACTCAAAGCGATCGTCCGATGGTCCGTGAGCACCCATCTGCAAGGCGTGATGCCCCTACTGCCCTCAACGCGCTCCACGATTCAGACGGCCCTGCAGAACCACGCGCCGTATATGGACTGTTTGGGGCGTTTGATCGAGCAACTGGGCGCGTGGATCCAGCAGGCACAGTCAAGCGGTGAGTTGTCAACAGATTTGCCTGGTGAAGTCATGCTCTACACAATCTTTGCACGCTCATGCGATCCGGTCGCCGATTTTTTGAAACAGGGCGGCGCTTTCACTGATCAAGAAATTACAGAGATGATTGTCAGGACAACCTTCCAAGGGATGACGGGATAAATCAGACCAGCTTCCCTGTGAAGACCT
>CAJBTJ010000122.1 GCA_903958565.1 uncultured beta proteobacterium | reverse complement strand
GTCAAGCAACAACATATCTGGCTTGGAAAGCAACAGACGGCACAACGCGACACGGCGCTTTTCTCCGCCGGAGAGTTTGCCGACGTTCGCCTCCCAGGGCGGCAGACGCAACGCATCGGCTGCGATTTCCATCTGCGTTTCCATGTCGTCCGAACCGCTCGAGGCCGCAGCCGATATCACGGCTTCAAGCTCAGCCTGTTCCGCCGCAAGCTTGTCAAAATCCGCATCGGGTTCAGCATAGGCGGCATAGACTTCATCGAGTCGTTTTTTGGCTGCCATGACGGCGCCCAACCCCTCTTCTACCGCTTGGCGCACCGTGTGCTCAGCGTTCAGTTTGGGCTCTTGCTCAAGGTATCCAATATTGAGACCCGGCATCGGTACAGCTTCGCCCTCGATCTCTTTGTCAACGCCCGCCATGATTTTCAGCAGCGTTGACTTACCCGAACCATTGAGTCCCAGAACACCGATTTTGGCGCCAGGGAAAAACGATAAGGAAATATCCCGCAAAATTTGACGCTTAGGCGGAACCACTTTGCCCACGCGGTGCATGGTGTATACGTATTGAGCCATAAATCCATCGATGAATAAAACAGAGATGCCATATTGTAGGGCTTTGGCAGCGACTTCGGACTACCTCAGGCTAGTCAAAAGGCTATGATGCTGGCTGTAACCCTCAAATTTTTAATCAAACAATGACGACCCCCGACCACGCGCTGCGCTTTACCGAACAAGAACTGTCTATGCTTGGCAAAACAGCGGATGGACTAAGCGCCTACATGGGTAAATCGGTGCTCGCTGAAATCGGCATGGACGAAGACGCAGAGTGGGTGATTTTTGCGATCCCACTGGGCGTAGACGATACCCCCGACGAGAAAGCCACGCATGTGCAAATGGGTGGTCCCGGCGCGCGCTTCGTGGGCAACCGTGGCGGGCTTGACTTGGATACGGAAGTCTACGACTGCCAGTATCTTTGGGCAGTTCAAATCACAGACGATCCTGAGGCGCGCTTCGTCAGGCTAGACCAGAACGGCGACGAGTTCGACTATGCCATGGAGCTCGCCGAATTATTGCCTTTCGATTTGACGGATGAAGCCCTGCCCGACCCTGACCTTGAGTTACTTGAGGATCTCGGGGACGATGATGATGACTCTGATCAGGATGTGCAGTCGGACGAGCCACCCCGACCGCCCTCCATTCACTAAACTTGCATCGGCCAGCCTTGGACGACTCCATGGCAGGCAATCTCAACGCCTTTGAAGACCTGTGTAGTCGGAGACTCTGATTTACAGAGGTCGCGGGCAAACGGGCAACGTGGGTGGAACGTACACCCTGAAGGCGGGTTCAACGGATTTGGGACTTCACCCGCTACGGGGGTACGCGCCCCCCCTTGTCCAGTCATGTCAGGAATCGCTGACAACAACATGCGCGTATACGGATGTTTCGGATCGGCAAACAAGGTATCTCGATCTGCGATCTCGACAATGCGGCCAAGATACATCACCCCCACCCGATCCGCGACATGATGCACGACGGCAAGGTTATGGGAAATGAATAGATAGGTCAGCCCAAGATTGCGCTGCAAGTCCTTCATGATATTGAGAACCTGCGCCTGAACCGACACATCAAGCGCGGAGGTCGGCTCGTCACACACCAAGAACTCTGGGTTCACAGCAAGCGCGCGTGCAATAGAAATACGCTGACGTTGTCCACCTGAGAACTGATGGGGAAATCTGCTTTTGTCCGAGGGATGCAACCCAACTTGTGTCAACAACGCATCGACACGCGCTTCACGCTCCTCGGGCGTGAGCGTCGTATGCGCGAGAATTGGTTCCGCAATGATTCGTCCGACACGCCAGCGCGGGTTCAGGCTCGCGTACGGATCCTGGAAAATCATCTGCAAGCGCTTACGCAACGCCAAGCCACCACGCCCTTGCATGTTTGAAAGGGGCTGCCCATCAAACAAAATACTTCCTTGTGTTAATGGATACAAACCCACCAACAAACGCGCAATAGTCGACTTGCCGCAGCCAGACTCACCGACTAAAGCCAGCGTCTCTCCTTTGCGAATCGTG
>CAJBTJ010000121.1 GCA_903958565.1 uncultured beta proteobacterium | reverse complement strand
GTGCCAAAACAGCCTGCAGCCTTGGCAACAAAACACCCAAATTTGCAGCTTCGTTATAAGCGGGGACAACACAACTGATGGTGGCGGACGCGACATCACGCATCAACTGCGCTCGGGGCACAGCGGACAAGGAAGAAGCAGACTGATCGGTTGGGTTCATAGTGATCTAGTGTTTTGCGCGATGTACCGCCAAACTGGCGCTAAAGATTGCGCCTATCATCATAACCGCTCCGACCAAGGTTCGCGGGCTAGGCACCTCGGCAAACAATATCCATGCGAAGGCGATGGCGTACAAAGGCTCAGACGCCACAACCAGCCCGGCGGTGCGCGCATGCAAGGAACGCAGACTCGAAACAAACAATAAGTGCGCAATTCCCGTACAAACGATACCGAGCGCCGCGATCAGGCACCACGCTGTCAGCGAAACATCTCGCAGCTCGTAAAAAATCCACGGCGTTAACAATAGGCATACCACAGCATTCTGTAAGCCCGCGACATGAAACGCATTGACGCCAGACAGTGCGCGACGATTCATCACCGCGAGTATGCCGAATGAGGCACCTGAGAGCAGCCCCCACAGTAAACCTTCGGTGCCAACGTCGCTCAAATCAAACGAAGGCGTAATCAACAGCAAACCTAAAGACACGACAAATAGTCGTAACCATTCTGCCCTTTGAATACGCTCTCGCAAGACCGCCCATTCAATCAAGGTAATGAACGCTGGAAAACTCGCAAAACCCAGCGTCGCCACCGCGACCCCACCGAGCTTGACCGAAACAAAAAAACTCACCCAGTGCAACGCAAGCATGCCCCCTGAGCCAAGCAACGCCAAGCCGCGCGTCTGCGCAAAGGCTTGCTTAAATCCGCGCTCGCCAAGTGCGGCGCCCAGTACAGTTAACGTCAGCACCGCGAAGGCTGCACGACCCCAGGTAATGACTGCCGCGTTGGCATCAATGACCGCACCAAAAATTCCGGTCGCACCAAAAAGCACCGCGACAAGATGAATCGAAAACAGAGCCTGGCGCCGAGTGAGCAAGGGAGTGTCTCTGCTCTCAGCGCTTAGGCCAGCCGAACGGCGCTGCCCAGCCGGTATAGACCTTGGGCAATGGGGTCGCGTAGTCTCCGTGCTTGCTGGTTCCGAGCCTGAGCATCGCCAGCGCCTCTGCAAACTTCACCGCGACGGCCACCCCGTCAATGACCGGTACGCCTAGGCGTTCGGTTAAGGTCTGGCATAAGGTCGTCATGCCCGCACAACCCAGAACAATGGCTCCACTACGATCACGACTAAGCGCTTCGCGCGCTGTTTGTTCGATTTGATCAATGACGCCGCCACCCGCGTCCTCCAGATCCAATACGGCGATATCCGTGCCATGCACACCCCGACATTGATGCTCAAAACCATAACGCTGCACTAGCCTTTCAGCAATGATGCAGGTGCGGGTCATGGTCGTGACGACCGAGAAACCAGTGGCGAGCATACTGGCAGCGTGAAACCCTGCCTCCGCTATCCCTAGAACCGGTGCGCCCGTAATCTCCCGCGCGGCTTCTAGCCCAGGATCACCAAAACAGGCAATGACCACGGCATCTGGTCTGGAATCAGCACCTGAATCTTGGGCCAGTCGAAGTTGTTCCGCTACCCCTGCGGCGGCAAACGCCTCGTCATAGTGACCTTCGATTGAAAGCGGCCCAAAACTTGGTTGCACCGCAACAATTTGCGTGCCTGGTGCAGCCACTGCCTGCGCACCCTGGGCGATCGCATGGGTCATCGGTGAGGAGGTATTAGGGTTTATGAGAAGTAGTTTCATATGAATGGAATGGTTTACTTTACGCGTTGAGATGATGTGCACTAAATTGGGTAAACATGCATCAAAGTGGATCGCCTGCACCAAAATAGTTCAAGCGTATCCCGTTAGACGGGCCGTTGCACGCAATTCCCTTGATATCATAATCAGTATGTAGGACGCTCGAGCCACCTAAGTTCGGTTTGGCACGATTTTTGCTTAAGATCACAGGCAAGGTTGCTTGGGCTGATAAGGCTTGGACTAGACAAGAAATCAGAGCTCGGCAGCGTAAAAGTATCAGATTTGGCTT
>CAJBTJ010000120.1 GCA_903958565.1 uncultured beta proteobacterium | reverse complement strand
TGGATTTGCAGTATTTCCCAATGGTGGAAATATTGACCTCGCGCCCGGCCAAAGTTATGTTGCGCAAAACTGGCTCTCTGGCATTTATGAGGGACGTTTTAACAATACTCCTCCTGCCTCTGGCGCGTCTAAAGTCTACACCTTTGATTTTTTAATCTCGACCGATAATCAAGTATTTAGAGACGCTAATCCTTTGGCTGACGCCACAAAAGCCGTCAAGATTACGCAGGATATTGACTTTGAAAATATCTCATATGCTTCGGGTTTAACAGGCCCGATGTCCATTAGCGGAACCCTGACTAATACTCAACTCGCGACAAATAATTTAACCGTCGAAATCGCAACCCCGTACAGTAGCTGGTACCGGTTAACGGTTAATCAAACAGGTAACACGGCAAGTTTTAGCGGCAACGTGCCAGAGAGAGACGACTGGATCATTCGTATTTCTGGTCACGGAATCAAGACGGAAACGATTCTAGCGAGTGAAATCAATTCGCAGCTTACGCAGCTAGCCGTTTCTCTTGAAGCGGCACCAAGCGTGACGATGGGTTATAGCGTGCTCACGAGTGATGATGCGCCCACAGGATTTTGGAAAGGTGAGGCCAGCGAGTCGGAACAAACGTTTGTGCTCATTCCCGGGCAAGAGAATTGGGCGGGCCAAGGCAGCACTGCGCTGAGCTATCAGTATCGTGAGGCGAGTCAAATACGTAAGTACGATTTCAATGGCAACTTATTGTGGAGATATTCGCCGGGCTGGGAGACCTGGGGCGGTGACATGACGGCGGATGGTAGTGCTGTCGTGTATCTCGTGAATTCCGCTGTGACATCTTTCGGTGCTAGACCCGATTTTGAAATTGGGGTGCTGGATGGTCGAACGGGTGCTTTGCGCTGGACCAGTACCGATGCTACGCGAAGCAAAATCCCCTATATAGGTGGTGCTGAGGCAGCGATCAGTGATAGTGGGCTCTATGTTGCATCCGGGTCTGATACGGGTGCGTTGGGTTTAATGAATGCTGCGAATGGAGTCGAAATCTGGTCACATGCGCGGGACACGTATGGACAGGTTCGTAAGCTTGTTTTCTATGGCGATTTTCTTTATGTCGGCACTGGCGACGGTTATTTGTATAAATTAAATGTCGCCGATGGCTCTCAAGTCTGGAAAACGTATGTTGGAGGCTGGCCGTTTGTTAACGGTCTTGATATCAGTGATGACGGCCGATTAATTTCAGTTGGAACAAAGTCTAAAGATACGTCTCTTGTGAGGGCCGATACGGGCGAGGTATTGTGGTCACATCAAACAGGATCGCTTGATGCCGTGATCTCTCCTAACAACCAGTATGTGGCGAACTTTGCTGGAGATATCTTTAGCGCGGTGACGGGTGAGCTCGTGGGTCAGACTAATAATAGCGCCACGGTTCACTTTAGCGCAGACAGTAAGTATGTGATCCAAGTGGATCGAGGTCGGATTAATGTGAGCGACCTCTCAGGTAAATTAATTGGCCGTTATGAAGATACGACTGATACGGAGTACGGTGCGGGAGAGCAAGCCCAATGGACCTACCAGACGACGGACGGGAGCCGTATGATCGTCGCGAGTCGGGATATGGATACACCAGGCGAGCGCGCATTGACGATATGGAAGTTTGACTCGACTGCGATCAGCACAGTCAATACTGGCACAACCTTTGTATCAGAGGAATCGACTTCGAGAGCCACGCTTCCCCTCGTGTTGGGTGCGGCGACCAATGATCGTTTTAATGCGACCAATGACAATGATGTCGTAGACGGTGCGGGAGGCTCTAATACGTTTATATATGCTTCAGCTTCATCGGCTGTGACAAGTTTTGATTTCACGGCGGATGGAGTGGGTGTTGTACTGTCAGGATCTAGCGGTCGCGATAGTCTGCTGAATATTCAGCAGATCGAGTTTTCAGATACAACGCTGACGACTTACGCGCTCAGATCTTTGTTCACGCCCACCACTGGATTCTCGGTCGTACGAAACAATGTATCGACAACAGTGTTACCGACTTTTTTCACTGGAGCAGAGTCACTTAATCTTCACTATCAAATGATCGATCCGAATCCCGGTGCGATTATTGTAGGTTCTACATTAAATGACTTCGTGGTGCTTCAAGGTGGTGGTAACAAAGCGGTGGATGGGGGCCTAGGCAATGACGTGATTGACGGAGGTGTTGGCTCAACTTTTGTTTCCGGTGGTGGCGGAAGTAACACCTTCTTTTTAGATGGTCGCGCCACAGGCATATCTTGGTCGACCATCACTGATTTTCAGCTTGGTCAGGATAGGGCAACGATCTGGGGCTGGAAACAAGGTGTGAGCCGCGTCGCAGCGTTTGAGGCCAACGGTGGGGCAGCTGGGTTTTCGGGTTTGACGCTTCATTTTGAAAACTTGCTGCCGGATGGATCAGCTTCAGGTGCAACCAATGCGAACTTTAACTCGATCACCTTGACGGGCAAGACCTTACAGGATTTTGGCGCAAGTTCTGTGGCCGAACTCAATCAACAAATTGCCTCGGGCTCTAATAGTCATTTTCTTGTTGGTCAGACCAATGATGCCTATGGCGAGCATGGATATCTTTTCATCAGCTAATCATTGTCACTTTTGCGAGTAATTGCGAGTATTTACGCTAATTAGTTGTTTTTGAAGAATCTAGTAGTTTAAAAATACCTGCGCCACTAGTATCCTGTTGATACGGTGGCGCTTTTTCATTTCTTGCCACGGGCACTGCTCCGGGTGGCTGATTCATCCGGGAAGATTAATCATAAAAACCGGTACTCAATCATGGCCATTCTTGACGCACCCACCTATGCTTTCGATCAGCGGTTGTTTAATTTGTACAACCCGGCCTTTCCGGGCTATACGGGTGACGTCCAAGCCAAGTGGGTGGGGAAAGCCTATACGCCTTTTGGCTTCACGTCAGCTAGTTACTGGATCTTTCTCGGGAACAACCTTGATGAATATAGTAGCGGTCCGATTGTTACGGGCATTGAGATCTTTTTCAATCCTACTGACGCGGATAGGTATCCCGA
>CAJBTJ010000119.1 GCA_903958565.1 uncultured beta proteobacterium | reverse complement strand
TGGAAGAAGCACGCATTTCCACAAAAGAAATAAGCTGCTGATCAAACCGTGTTAATTTTGGTTTAAACGATCAAAAACAAGGGGACATTACGATCGGTGTAGTTGTATGTCGCATTGCTTCCATGCGGCCACGGGCGCCAGCGGGTCGTTGGTCCTCGTTAGGTTGATAGCGCTTCAACCAGTCAGATTCACGAAAAAGTCGTTCGACAGTGTACCTTCGCGTTCAGTCAACACGCCGTATTTCGTCGCGCCATAGTTTGCACCCAACACACGCATGCCACCGACAGCGATGGTTGATTTTTTTAGACAACGATTTTGGTGAACCAAGACTCTTTTTTTTAGAAAACTGGTCGTCCATCTGCTAAAGCCTGAGCCGCTTGTTTTTGCGCGATATTGTCTAGATCGACTTCGGTTAATCCGAGCAAGCGAGCTGGGTTGGTTCTGACCATTTTTCTGACGTCCGCTTCGGGCACACCCAGCATGAGAAAACTGCCGATGAGCATTCGCATGGTTTCAGAAGCAGGTGGGGCCCATTCAAAGAAATAATCTGTCGTCAAGATCACTTTGTCAGGACTGATCTCGGACATAATATTGACAAACTCTTTTGCTTTGATGCGTTGAAAAGCTGGCAGACAGCCTAAGGCGCAAAACTCGCAGACGGCTCCGAGTTGACACATATCTTTGATTTCTTGAAGATTGGCGCCTACTGAATTACTGTCAGGATGCGAGAAGATCACCTCTTCAATGCCGTAGTCTTTTGCACCATCGGCGAGCGCAATGGATTCTTTCGGTGATACGTGGCCGCTACACACGGTCATCCCATACTGACGCGCAGCATCTAGGCATTCCCGACATTCCGCAGTAAGTCTACCGTGTGAATCAGTCAGTCGTATGCCTTTACCAGGTTTAAGTTTGCTTTCAGCACGATCAATAAAGTGACTCAAATGATGGCTCATTCCGCCGCGTTCTATATCGTTTTCAGCACTCCAGGTTGGCATGAATAACATTTTCGCACCTTGCTTGGCTGCGACTTCAATCGCCATTGGATTCAAACCGCCTACGGTGTAATTCAGCGTAATGCTCGGGTAAATTTCAAGACCGGGCACCAAGTTCTTTAGGTGGTAGGCTCGCCCTACTGTGGGAAACATATGAGACTTGAGTACGACACCGGTCATGCCTGCGTTTCGCGCGATCGACATCTCGTCGACGTCTTCCATTCGCGTCTTGCAGTCGAAACTAATTTCTGGATAGCCATGATGATGCAGATCAAAAGATCCCTGTAGTAAACGATCGATTTTTGATGGTCCACCTGGAGGGAATGGGTAGGTATGGGATATGGTCATGAGGCTACCTCTTATTTAGTAGTTGTTGTTCGAAGGCTCTGATTGCGTCCAATCCTAGAGCATGATTAGTCTGACTCAGTGAGGCCATCTTCTCAACCCACTGGCGAGAGTCTCCAGTTTGTTTAAGATCCAATAAAAAATCACTTACTGCTTTGATGGTGAGTCGAATTGTGCTGCTAGGAAACAAAGCAATCGCAAAGCCCATTGTCTGTAGCTCAGCCGCAGAGCACAGAGGCGTAAGTCCAGTTTCAGACATATTGGCCAGTAGAGG
>CAJBTJ010000118.1 GCA_903958565.1 uncultured beta proteobacterium | reverse complement strand
TATATGCTGACGAACTTCGGATGGCGTGCGGCCGCAGCGGTCGCGCTCAATGCGTTGATTTTGACAATCATTAATCGCAAAGTGCTCTTGAGTGGTGAAGTCGAAACGCATCACGGCGTGACAGAAGATGTCCCTTCGCGCGTCCCCATGATCACGTCCTTGATTCACGTCTTGTTCCTGGCGGGCATTGTCGTGTTTGCGCATCACCCCGGTGTATTCATGGGGCTGCTTATTTTGTTCATTGGCTTTTGTGAGGCCTATAAGCGCTACCAATCGCGGTTGATGATTAAGGAAGGCCTGATGGTTGGCTTTTTCCTGGCGGGACTCGTGATGTTGGGTGGTTTGCAGAAGTGGTGGTTACAAGATTTGCTCGGGAGTCTCTCGCCAATTGTTTTGTTTTGGGGGGCGACGGCGCTAACGGCCATCACAGATAATGCTGCGCTGACCTATCTCGGGTCATTGGTGGAAGGTACTTCCGAAGCGTGGCGTTACATGCTCGTGGCGGGCGCCGTGACGGGGGGCGGCTTGACGGTGATTGCTAATGCACCGAATCCTGCAGGCTTTTCGATTTTGAAGCCGAGCTTTCCAGACGAAACTATTTCACCCGGCCCTTTATTTTTAGCGGCCTCGATCCCAACGCTGATCGCAGCGACTTTCTTTTTACTTTGATGTTTCTAGACCGATCACGCGCACCTTGCGCGTGACTTGTGCGTGAATTGAATCTTACGGAGCCCGACATGTCAGATCTTGCCTTCTCAACACTTACCCAATTAGCCCAGGGCTTGAGCACCAAAAAATATAGTTCAGAAGAACTTGCGCGCGAGTATCTGACACGTATTAGCAAAGGCAATAAAAAATTGCATGCCTATGTGTTGGTCGATGAAGACAGCACGATCGCCCAAGCGCGCGCAGCGGATCAGCGCCGTGCGGCTGGCTATAGCCTCAGTGCGGTTGATGGCGTGCCGATCGCGGTGAAGGATCTTTGCGACATTGAAGGCCAGATCACAACCGGGGGTTCACAAGACTGGGTGAATCGCCGCAGCCCCACGACCTGTACAGCGGTCGAACGCTTGCTGCGCGCTGGCATGGTGAACTTAGGCAAGACCCACATGGTGGAATTTGCGTTTGGTGGTTGGGGTACGAACCCAGTGATGGGCACGCCCTGGAACCCCTGGGATCTCAACACCCATCGCACACCCGGTGGCTCCTCCAGTGGCTCTGGTGTTGCGGTCGCGGCGGCCCTATGCCCAGCGGCATTGGGTTCTGATACGGGCGGCTCGGTGCGCATTCCCGCAGCGCTGAACGGGATCACCGGTTTAAAGACAACGCGGGGCTTAATCAGCTTGCACGGCGCGTTGGCGTTGTCAGGCACGCTCGACTCCATCGGCCCCATGACACGCGATATGCGCGACGCCGCGATCCTGACAGAACTAATGGCCGGTGCAGATCCGCTGGACCCAACATCCTGCAGTCGCCCACTGTTTCAGTGGCACGCGCCAGCAGAGGGGCCCAAGCCGTTGGCGGGTACGCGTATCGCGATGTTCCCAGCCGGCCAGTATCCCATCGAGCTCGGTAAAGACGTGTTGCGAGTGCTCGAAGACACACGACGTGTGCTCGTTGATCTTGGCGCAACGATTATTGAAAAGCCTTTCCCCTTTGATTTTCACGACATGATGTTGCGTAACGGCCAGATCATCGCAGCCGAAGCCTTCGCACTACATCGCGCCTACATTGATGATGAAGCCAAGCCATTCGGTCCCTTTGTGCGTAAGCGCGTACAGTCAGGCCGCAGTATTTCTGGTGCAGACTATATCGATGCCATGGCAGATCATCGTCGCACCATCGCCATCTGGACCGATTGGATGAGCAACATCGACGCGCTGTTGTCACCTTGCGCGCCGATGGGTGCTGTGCCCCTCACGGAAGTCAATGAGTCGAAGACCCCGCTCGCTGCTTTCACACGAGCAGGCAATTACATGGGCACAG
>CAJBTJ010000117.1 GCA_903958565.1 uncultured beta proteobacterium | reverse complement strand
TACACCTAAGGACCAATTCCTTAAAGTGTGCCAGATGGTGGCTGAGACCTCCGCGCCTGACAAGACCATGACGATTTGTTATGCGCTGGGTTGGACACAGCACTCGATCGGTTCAGAAAACATTCGTACGATGGCCATGATCCAGTTGCTCCTAGGCAATATGGGTATGGCGGGCGGCGGTGTGAATGCTTTGCGTGGTCATGCAAACGTGCAAGGCATTACCGATATGTGTTTGTATTCGGAAGTGTTGCCTGGCTATTTGTCCTCACCCCTTGAGGCCGATAAGACCTACGCGGATTACCGCAATGCACGTACGCCCAAGGCGCTTCGTCCTGGCCAGATGAACTTCCCCCAGAACTTCCCCAAGTGGTTTAACAGCTTGATGAAGGCCTGGTACGGAGATCATGCGAACGCCGAATCGAACTACGCTTACGACTACTTGCCCAAGCGTGATACCGCTTATGACATTCTGGCTATTTTTGAAAGAATGCATCAAGGCAAGATGGATGGCTTTGTGTGCTCAGGCTTTAACCCCTTGGCTGCAGTGGCCAACAAGAACAAGATTGGCGCGGCACTGGCCAAACTGAAGTACTTGGTGGTGATTGACCCGTTACAGACTGAGACGAGTGAGTTCTGGAGGAACTTTGGCGAATTCAACGATGTTGATTCGTCCAAGATCCAGACAGAAGTGTTCCGTTTGCCAGCAACGTGTTTTGCTGAGCAAGACGGTACCTTCACGAACTCTGGCCGTGTGATTCAGTGGCACTGGAAGGCTGCAGATGGCCCAGGCGAATCCAAGTCTGATTGCGAGATCATGGCAACGCTCTTTAACAAAGTGCGTGACATGTACAAGAAAGAGGGCGGTGCATTCCCTGACGCCATCGTGAACTTGACATGGCCGTACGCTAACCCCAACAACCCAGATGCTGCCGAGCTCACGCGTGAGATTAGCGGTAAAGCCTTGGCAGACATTAAGGATGCGTCCGGTAAGGTGCTCGTTGCAGCGGGTCACCAGGTTCCAGGATTTGCGCTGTTGCAGGACAATGGCACGACAGCCTGTGGCAACTGGATTTATTCAGGCTGCTGGAGTCAAGCCGGTAACCTGACTGCGCGTCGTGATCCACGCGAGACGTCGGATCAAAATCTGGGTCAAAGCGCCAACTGGGGCTTTGCCTGGCCGGCTAACCGTCGCATTCTGTACAACCGCGCTTCAACCGATATCAACGGTAAGCCCTGGGACGAGAAACGTACCGTGCTGAAGTGGCTGGGCGATCGTTGGGGTGGTAATGACATCCCCGATATGCGTCCCAATGCAAAACCTGAAGAGAACGTGATGCCGTTCATCATGAATCCTGAGGGCGTTGCACGCTTGTTTGCGCCACAGATGGCCGAAGGTCCTTTCCCTGAGCACTACGAGCCGTTTGAAACACCATTGGCACGTAACCCGATGCATCCTAACAATGCGAAGGCCAAGTCCAATCCAGCCGCACGCGTCTACAAAGGTGATATGGAAGTGTTTGGTTCGCCCAAAGACTATCCTTACGCTGCGACGACCTATCGTTTGGTCGAACACTATCACTACTGGTCAAAGCATTCGAAATTAAATGCGATTACCCAGCCAGAGATGTTTGTTGAGATCAGCGAAGCGCTTGCAAAAGACAAAGGCATCAAGAACGGCGACAAGGTTAAAGTGACCTCAGCGCGTGGTTTTGTTAATGCGAAAGCCGTTGTCACGAAACGCTTCAAGGGTATGCAAGTGGATGGACAGACGGTTTATCACGTTGGTATCCCCATCCACTATGGTTTCAAAGGCCAAACTAAGCAAGCTCAGTTGGCCAATACCTTGACTCCATCTGTTGGTGATGCGAACTCACAGACGCCCGAATTCAAGGCGTTTCTTGTCAATATCGTGAAGGCTTAAGGAGAACGACATGGCTATTCAAGCACTACACGTCGTCGCTCAGTCAGCCACGACAATGACCCCCCCCGCTGCGGCGGCTAAAACCACGCATGTGGCCAAGCTGATCGACATCTCGACCTGTATCGGCTGTAAAGCCTGTCAGGTCGCCTGTATGGAGTGGAATGAAACCCGTCCTGAAATCGGATCGACTGATGGGACATATGACAACCCTACAGAGTTAGGTCCAGCAGCATGGACCGTCATGAAGTTCAACGAGGTCGAAACCGCCACGGGTGGTTTGGACTGGTTGATTCGTAAAGACGGTTGTATGCATTGCGAAGATCCAGGCTGCCTGAAAGCTTGCCCAAGCCCCGGTGCGATTGTCAAACTTGACAACGGGATTGTGGATTTCAACTCTGACAAATGTATCGGCTGCGGTTACTGCGTGTCCGGTTGTCCGTTTGATGTCCCCAAGATCTCCGAAGTCACAAACAAGGCGACAAAGTGCACCTTGTGTTCGGATCGCGTCTCGGTTGGCCAAGAGCCAGCTTGCGTGAAGTCCTGCCCAACCCAGGCCCTGACGTTTGGTCCTAAGGAAGAGCGGATTCAATACGCAAACGAGCGCATCAAGGATCTGAACAGCCGTGGCTTCAGTAAGGCTGCCTTGTATAACCCGCAGGGTGTGGGTGGCACGCACGTTATGTACGTGTTGCCTCACGGTGATCGTCCAACTGAGTACAGCGGCTTGCCGGCGAATCCAACGATCTCGCCGACGGTCAGTATTTGGAAGGGGATCATGAAACCGATCGCTCTGCTGACCATGGCTGCGACTGTCTTTGCTGGCGTGATTCACTACGCTATCAAAGGTCCGGATAAGGTTGAAGACGACCACGAGCCCAAGGCATAAGGAGAACAACCATGTCTAATCAAAACGGTTTGGTGCGTTACAGTGGATCGGATCGTGCGAACCACTGGATCGTCGCGCTGCTGTTCGTTCTGGCTGGGTTGTCGGGCCTCGCGCTCTTTCATCCTTCCATGTACTTCCTAACCGGCCTGTTCGGCGGTGGCTCGTGGGCACGCATCCTGCACCCTTTTATAGGTGTGGCGATGTTCGTCTTGTTCGTGGGCATCATGTTCAAGTTCTGGCATCACAATGTCCTGAACGCGAATGATCGCAAATGGCTTGGCCAGATCGGCGATGTGCTCAATGGACATCACGAGAAGCTGCCTGAGGTGGGTCGCTATAACGGCGGTCAAAAGCTTGCGTTTTGGGTAATGGTCATTTCGATGCTATTGCTCACCGTGTCGGGCTTTGCCTTTTGGCGTCCATACTTTTCACATTACGTTCCTGTTGATGTGAATCGTGTTG
>CAJBTJ010000116.1 GCA_903958565.1 uncultured beta proteobacterium | reverse complement strand
TATGGAGGCTCTCTATCATGTGGGGATGTCTAGTCTCCTCTCCCAGTCACATGCTGGCCGGCAAGTCAACCTGGAATCCAATCCAGATGCTGACTTGCCGTTTTCTTTGTTGGAAAGAGTGGTGCCAGGCCTGCCCGCAGACCTCGAGGCAGCGTGCTTGAGTGAACCTGATTTAGTGCCTTACCGCATGCGGCAAGCAATTGGCCAACAGCTTGGCCGGCGGGCTGCGGTCGATCTCACTGCGGCCATTTTGGCGCTCCCGAGATCCACGCAGAGTTATACGCGCCACATCTTGCATGCGGATCCGCTCGGACGTTTTACAGTGGTTGGCCTCGTCTGGGGATCTCAACAGTGCAGTCCGATTCACGCACATTATGCGTGGTGCGCTTACCGTATTTTGGCCGGCGAGTTAACCGAGGGCTTCTATCAATGGGATAGTTCGCAACGCCACGCCTACCTGCTGAGCCAATTCACACGCGAGCCTGGGTACAGCGCATGTGGACACGCGGGACTTGAGTTTATTCACCGACTGGGCAATCGGGCGACTGAGCCCGCTGTATCCATTCATGTCTATGGCATGGATGTGGGGCGTATCGGCACGCATGTCAATCGCGTCTTGGCCTCAGCGCAGACCTTGAATTAAGTGCGGTCTTTTTAGATCAAAAATACAGTCGCTAGACCTAAAAAGATAAAGAAGCCCAGCGAATCCGTTGCAAAGGTCAGAAGCACGGACGATCCCATGGCAGGGTCTTTGCCTAGCCGCGTGCGAACCACCGGTACGAGCACACCAATGGTGGCGCCAACGAGCATGTTGCATATCATCGCACCCATCATGACAAGTGCGATCGAAACGGAATGCGAAATGAGCCAGGCAAAGACCGCAGCGATTGAGCTCCCGAGCAACCCGACTAAAAAGGTGACGAGCATTTCACGCTTGACTAAGGGCCATACGTTTTTAGGTGTAATGCGACCCACTGCTAAGGCACGAATAATCAAAGTCATCGTTTGATTACCCGAGTTGCCGCCAATGCCCGCTACGATCGACATTAAAAATGCGAGTACGACGATGCTGCTGACGGTGTCCTCAAAGAGGGAGGCCACAAACGAGGCGGTCGCGGCGGTGCATAAGTTCAGGATCAGCCAGGGCGCCCGGTTACGCAGCGCCATCGTGACCGGAGCAAAGATGTCTTCTTCCTGCATACCGGCACGAGACAGTGCTTGTTCATCCGAGTCCTCTCGAATCACATCCACGACCTCGCTGATCGTGACGCGACCCACGAGACGTCCAAGGTCGTCGACGACAGGCGCTGATACGAGGTCATAGCGCTCGAAGGCCCCGGCCGCGTCAGAGTCTGAATCTAGCGGGCTGAGCGACAGATACTCTGTGCTCATTACCTGGCTGACGTCCACTTCGGGTTCGTTGACTAGCAGTGCGGATAGCGTGAGCGTGCCTAGCAGCTTATCCGAGCGATTCACGACAAAGATCTGATCCGTGTGGTCGGGTAACTCCGGTAAGCGACGGAGGTAGCGCAGCACAACCTCAAGCGTTACGTCCTCGCGCACGCGCACCATCTCGAAGTCCATGATGCCGCCCACGCTATCCTCGGGATAGCCCATGGCCTCAATCAAACGCGCCCGTTCTTCGATCGTCAGACCCTTTTGCACTTCCGCCACCACATCGGCAGGCAGGTCAGGTGCCAGATCTGCGAGCTCATCGGCATCCATGTTGCCGGTGGCCGCCACGAGATCTTTGCG
The DNA here is from genome assembly GCA_903958565.1 of uncultured beta proteobacterium. GTDB lineage: Bacteria > Pseudomonadota > Gammaproteobacteria > Burkholderiales > Burkholderiaceae_B > Zwartia. The sequence continues at coordinate 11,293 of CAJBTJ010000116.1, read as the reverse complement.
ATCCATCGCCTCAATGAGCGATTCACGCACCCAGTCGTCAACTTCAAGCAAGACATCAGCGTCGTGTTGGGCACCCACCAAACGCCAAATCATTTGGCGCTCTGTTTTTGGTACGGAGCTTAAGATGAATGCAATGTCTGCGGGGTGCAGATCGTTGACGAGTGCGGTGAGTTCTGCGTCGTGCTGGCGTTGCAGCAAGCCTTCGACCAGATCGGCACGTTGATCGTTTTCTTCCTGACGATGGACGAGATTTTCGACGAGCTGGTGACGTTGCAACAACTCTTGCACTTTGGCAAGCGCGAGCTGAGCATCCTCGGGATCAAGCCGCCGAGCGGTGACGGGCGCGTCAGGGGTTGTTTGCGTCATGGGGTGCCCGTGCCAACGAGTGGGTCAATAACTGCTTGTGGCTCAAGCCATGCAAGAGTTAGGTCACAATTTTGACCAATGCATAGCCGCCGCATCCGAGCAGTATAAACAAGATCGCACCAAGTGCCATGACTCGAGGCCCCGCCTGGCGCATTTGAGCAAAGCGTGTCTCGATCCCCAGCGCCGTCATGGCCATGGTCAGCACGAAGATGTCGAGCGTGCGCAGTACCTGCAGGACGTTTTGAGGGATGATCTCTGCTGAGTTAATCAGCGCGAGCACGAGAAATCCGATCGCGAACCAAGGAATAGGCAGGTTAGGCTTCTTTGCGCCGGGTGCCGCTGCGGCCATCGCGGTGCGTTGAAGCCAAAGTCCCACCAAGAGCAAAATCGGGATCAACAGCGCCACACGGGTCATTTTGACGATTGTGGCAATTTCTGTTGTCGCGGGGTCAATATTGCTAGCAGACGCCACCACTTGCGCGACTTCATGCACCGCGCCACCTAGGAAAATGCCAAACGCTCGCGTGTCCATGTCTATCCAGCCGGCCTGATAAATCAGTGGGTAGAAGAACATGGAGATCGTGCCGAACAGAACCACGGTTGCGACGGCCACAGCGCTTTTGTGGGGTGCCGATTTGAGTGTGGACTCGAACGCTAAGACAGCCGCTGCGCCGCATACTGCGCTACCTGAGGCGGTCAGCATCGCGGTATCGCGATCGAGCTTGAGTACCCGAGTGCCGATCACCGTGCCTAATACAAGTACCCCAACTACGATACCTACAGAGACGACTAAGCCGGGTAAACCGACCTCGATAATTTGTTGAATACTGATGTTGAGGCCATAAAAAGCCACCGCAACGCGCAACAGTCTACGCGCGGTGAAGTGAACGCCTGCCCCCCATTCCGCGGGCATGCTTCCGCGTAAAAAGTTGCCATACAACATGCCGCAGACAATCCCAATCACCAGCGGACTGAAGCCCAACGTTTTGACGAAAGGGATACCCGCGAGCTGAACGACCGCGGCGGCTAGAAGCCCGACAAAAAGCATCCCGTTGAGTTTGTCGCGCCAGGGAGAGGCGCTCGTGAGGGCAGGTTGAGACATGCTGGGATGACGGGTCAATTAAGAATGACCGAGATACTACTCCGATATTGGGCTTATCGCTTAAACCAATTTTCGGCCAGTTTCACCCAGTAGGTCGCGCCCAGGGGGAGCAAGTCGTCATTGAAGTCGTAGGAGCCGTTATGCAGCATGCAGGGGCCTAGCCCGTGGCCGGCGTCCCGATGATCTCCCATGCCGTTGCCGATCCAGACGTAGCAGCCTGGCACCTCTTGCAGCATGAAGGCAAAGTCTTCAGCCCCCATGGTGGGCACAACATGGTCATTTACTTGCTCGGTTCCAACGATTTCGCGCATGACATCGACGCAAAATGCCGTTTCAGCCGGATGGTTAATCGTGGGCGGATAGACGCGATTAAAGGAAAAATCAGCCTCAGCACCCATCGCGGCTGCAGTGTGCTCCGTCACTTCGCGCATACGCTTTTCAATCAGGTCGAGGGTCTCAATCGTGAAGGTCCGCACGGTACCTGCCATGATCGCGTCGGTGGGAATGACGTTATCTGCGCTACCCGTATGAATTTGCGTGATGCTCAGTATGGCGGCCTCTAGGGGGTGACGGTTGCGCGTGATGATAGTTTGTAACGCCTGGGCGATTTGCACGGCGGTCATGACAGGATCGACGCCTAAGTGCGGCATCGCCGCGTGGCCACCCTTGCCGCGGACCTTGATGGAGAATCGATTGCTCGAGCCCATCATCGGGCCGGCCGTGACGCCGAACTGTCCGACTGGCATGCCGGGCCAGTTGTGCATCCCGAAGACGGCTTGCATGGGAAATTTAGTGAACAGGCCGTCGTCTATCATGCGCTTGGCGCCTGCACCACCTTCTTCAGCGGGCTGGAAAATAGCGTAAACCGTGCCCTCAAAATTCTTGTTTTCTGCCAAGTAGCGTGCCGCGTTAAGCAACATGGCGGTATGCCCGTCGTGACCGCAGCCGTGCATTTTTCCGGGGTGGCGACTGGCATGCTCAAAGGTGTTGAGCTCTTGCATGGGGAGGGCGTCGATGTCGGCGCGCAGCCCAATTGCGCGGGTTCCGGTTGTGCGGCCCGTGATGATGCCCACCACACCTGTTCCGCCCAAGCCTCGGTGAACTGGGATGCCCCATTTCTGTAAGGTCTCGGCCACGACATCGGCCGTACGCTGCTCTTCGTAGCGGAGCTCTGGGTGGGCGTGGATATCGCGCCGAATCGCTTGAATTTCGGACTGCCAGCTTAAAAAGGGCTCAAGAAGTTTCATGCAAATCACTTTAATCAACCATGTCTGCCAGTATTATCGATGAAAATGACGTTCTAAACCTATATTTCGAGTTGACCATAGACCATGAACTCACCATGGATTAGTAGTTATCCTGAAGGCGTTCCGCCAACGATTTCGACCGACGGGTATGCCTCTTTAGTAGATTTGCTCGAGCAGGCGTGCAAACGATACGGCCCGCGCGCGGCGGTGCAGTCCTTTGGCGCGCAGCTGACGTACGCAACGCTTGAACAAGAGGCTGCATGTTTTGCGAAGTGGTTACAGTCCCTTGGGCTGGACCCTGGCGCCCGCGTTGCGCTGATGTTGCCCAATGTGTTGGCATACCCGGTTGCGCTATTCGGGACCCTGAAGGCGGGTTGTGTTGCGGTCAACGTGAATCCGCTCTGTACCCCAAGGGAGCTTGGCGCGCAGTTGCGTGATAGCGGTGCGAGCGTGATTGTGGTGTTTGAAAGCGTTGCCGATACGCTTGAGCAGGTCACGGATTACGATGCGTTATTGCACAGAGTGATCGTCTCTCCTGGCGATATGTTGGGCGCACTGAAATCCTTTGTCATTAACTTCGGTGCGCGACATCTGAAAAAACTCGGTCCGAAAAAGCCTATGCCTGGCGCATGGCCCTGGCGTTTTGTGCTGCGGTTGGGACGAGACTTATCCTGGCAGGCTCCTGATATCGCGATGGATGACCTGGCTGCGCTGCAATACACGGGGGGGACAACGGGTGCGCCCCGGGCTGCCATGCTGACGCACCGCAATCTCGTGTCCAATGTCTTACAAGTGCAGGCCGTCGCTCAGCCGGCACTCGGTGATTTGTTGCCCCGGCCGTTGACGATGCTGACTGCTTTGCCGCTTTATCACGTGTTTGCGATGACCGTATGCGGGTTGTATGCCTTGCATGCTGGGATGAAAAGCGTGTTGGTGATCAACCCCCGTGATCGTGCGTCATTGCTCTATGCCTGGCGTAAAGATCCACCGCATGTGTTTCCCGGCGTGAACACCTTGTTCAATGTTTTATTGAACGAAGCGCAATTTAAGACGCTTGATTTTCGGTCTTTGCGCTTGGCCTTTGGCGGCGGCATGGCGATTCAGCAAGCCGTCGCGCAGCGTTGGGTGGATGTGACGGGACGGCCGCTCATTGAAGGTTACGGACTATCCGAGACCTCCCCTGTTGTCACGGCCAACCCCACCAATGCGCAGGCCTATTCTGGAAGTATCGGGTTGCCGCTGCCGTCAACCGAGGTGCGTATCGTCGATGAGCAAGGGTGTTCTGTCGAGACAGGCGAACGTGGCGAAATCGCTGTGCGTGGTCCTCAAGTCATGCGAGGCTACTGGAATGCGCCGCACGACACGCATGCAGCGCTCACGCCCGATGGCTTCTTGCGCACAGGAGACATTGGCTACATGACTGCCCAAGGCTATGTCTTTTTGGTGGATCGTAAAAAAGATTTGATTGTTGTCTCTGGCTTTAATGTTTATCCGAGCGAGGTCGAAGCGGTGGTTTCGAACCATCCGGGCGTGTTGGAATGCGCTGCGGTGGGTATCCCCGATGCTGCTTCGGGTGAGGCAGTGAAGCTATTTGTCGTGCCCTTGGATCCACAGCTGAATGAAGAAGCTGTTCACGACTGGTGCGCGCGTGAATTGAGCCGTTATAAGTGCCCCCGCGCGATCGAGTTTCGCGCAGAACTTCCGAAAAGCAATGTAGGGAAAATTTTGCGGCGTGACTTGCGGCCCTAATGATGTCATGGCCTCCAGTATTGGCTGCGCTTGGGCTACCTCACGTTTGGGCCAGTCGCCGTGCGTACACCATCGTTGATACGGCCTTTGGTGAAGGCCATCTGTTTTTGTCTGTGTGGAATGCGTGGCGTCGAGATCCGCAGCGGAGTCGATGCCTCCACTTTGTGGGCTTGCTCCCTGCACTCGGGGACCCCCATGCGTTACGCGCACGCCTGTTACAAACATGCCCCGCCGGCATGGAGTCTTGCGTGCAGCAGTTGGTGGACGCATGGCCCCTGAATCTCTTGGGCGTGCATCGCCTTGAGTTTGAGGGGTTATGTGTCACGCTCACCGTGGCCGTTGGTCAACCATCCGCCATGTTGCAGCGTTTGTCGGTACGTGCCGATGCTGTAGTGCTGCCGGCCTCACTAAGCTCTTATCCGCATGAAGAGATTGAAGTGATGTTCGGCGCAGCGACGAAAGTACTGTTGCCGCAGGGCAAACTCGTCATGCCATGGTTGTCTGCTTCTGGAGTGCCTGACCGTTTAGATAATCGGGCTTCAGCGTGTTGGGCGCAAGGCGCAGTGCATGACGGTGTGTGGTCACACGTTGTTCAAGCGGCACCGTTGACCTCGCCCGTGCAACGCGAAGGGCACCGACACGCGGTAGTTGTGGGGGGTGGGTTCGCAGGCGCTGGAGTCGCCTATGCGCTTTCTTTGAGGGGCTGGACTGTCAAGATCCTCGAGCCGTCGGTGGGCCAACAGAGCACGCACCAAAGACACCTGGCGGCGGCCTTAACCCCGATGTTGACGCGTGACGATGATATCCGTGCGCGCTTGTCTCGGGCGGGAACCTTACGTGCACATCATCGCTGGGGCCACTTGACGGCTGAGGCGTTTGAACCCTGCGGCGCATTGCAGTTGTCACGCACGTCCGGACGTGTCGTTGATTTGGAAGACGTGGTGTCTGGGCTGAAGTTGCCAGAAGCGTGGGCTAAGTTTGTGGAGGCAAAGGAGGCGAGCGCGATCGCTGGCCTGACACTGCAAAGAGGGGGCATTCACTTTCCAATGGCTGTGCGCGTGCAGCCTGAGGCGTTTATCAACCAATTATTGAGTGGCGTTGACATTTCTCGTCGTGCTGCGCGGGTCGATCGCCTGTTGCGGCGTGGAAACGTGTGGCAGGTGCTGGATGCAGCGGGCCAGGTGCTAGAAGAGGCGCCGATTGTGATCGTCGCTGCCGCGTATGCCACGCAAGACATTTTGAGCGCAAGTGGACTGTTAGCTACCGAGGCTCGATTACGCGCGATGCATCAGTTGGGGGGTGAAATTACCTACCTTCCTGAGCGCGCGATATCGGGGGGGCCGCGCTGTATTGTTTCGGGAGATGGTTATGTGCTGCCAGCGGTGAGTGGTCAGTGCGTGACGGGGAGTAGTTACTTGCACGGAGCGGATCAAGTTTTTGTCACGAGCGCCGGAGCGAGGGAAAATATGCAGCGCACCGATGGCTTGCTGGGGTCGCGATTGGTCGAGTTGGGATTCGCCGATTGCGCACTGAGTGGGTGGGCCGGCTGGCGTGCGGTGTTGCCCGGACGACTGCCGGCGATCGCTGCGGTAGATGCGGAACAGACTCTTTGGGCCGTAGCGGGGCTCGCCTCACGAGGACTGACCTGGTCAAGTTTGGCAGGGGATTTGGTCGCCGCGACCCTAAATGGCGAGCCCTTGCCCTTGGAAACCGATATAATTGACAAAATCAGTCAGATTTAAGCCAGTTTCACTAGAAAAACGCCTATTCCAGGGCTGTTTTTTTATGGAATTACACTGTAAATGCCGAAAAGCACAACAAATGAACGGTAAGTGTGGCGCCCACAATGTTTGCATATGCTAAGTAAAAAGATAAGCGCAAGCCGGGAGTTTGAGGGCCGAGTTTATTAAAATACTTAAATCCGTCAAAATAGCGCCTTTGGTCGCTTTTATACCCACGCGCTAAACATGCACCTAGACTCACTCAAACTAGTCGATACGCTGCCTACCAAGCTGGTGTTCGACGCAGGTGCGGGACTCAGACTCGCTGTTGAACCGCATGCGCCCGGCGTATTCCGGATTCGCTGCGGTCGACCCGAAGCTGTTGCTGCAGATATTCTGCCCGGTGCGCGTGCGCGTGCGCATGCAGAGGTGTTGCTTGCTCGTCCAGAGGCGATAGGCGAAGCCATTCTAGAACCACTCAAGGGTGCGTTGAAGGGTTGGCGGCTTGTGCAGGGTGATGTGAGCCTGGATATTTCCGTGAATCCGTTCAAACTGCATGTGCAGCGCCTTGGTAAAACGGCGTTGACGCTGTCAGAGTCTGGGGTTGCCCGCTCGGACGCACTTTGGTCGTTGGGCTTTGATCTCAAGCGCAGCGAAAAGATTTTTGGTTTGGGCGAAACCTCAGGCGATTTGGATCGTCGAGGTGAAACGATTGTCTCTGACGCGCCAGATCATCGCGCCTTGCCGTTGGCATGGAGTCCGAATGGTTGGGGTGTGTATGTCAACACGCTTGGTCGGGTTGAACATGACCTTGGCGCTGAATCGACGGCTGAGTACAAGATCGCCATTGAAGACGAAACGCTGGACGTTTTTATTTTTGCAGGTGAGCCCACCGAAATACTGAACCAGTACACCCAGCTCACTGGGCGTGCGGGTCAACCCGTTTTATGGTCGATGGGTGTCTGGGTTGAGCAGCATGCAAGCCATAATGCTTCGCAGACTGCTGAGCTCATCACTGAGTTCCGTCGCTTAGGCCTTGCTGTGGATGGCGTATTGTTGTTGCCGCCGGCGGCCTGGACCTACCAAGACTCGAAGCTCCTGCCTGAGTGGGACGCCGAACGCTTTCCGAGTCCGAAACTATTATTGAGTCAATTTGGTAAGCACGCGACACACTTGTGTATGCACACAATTCCTGCCGCGCTGGCCGAATCCACCATCTTTGCTGAGCTAGAGGACCGCGGTTGGTTGCTTGTGGGTGGAAGCGGTGAGGCGTATGTATTTGAGGGCGTCGCTGCAACAGGTGGCAAGCCTTTCGGCCTGCTAGATCTGACGCATCGCGACGCGATGAAGACGTGGTCTGAACGTCATCGCCACCTTGCAGAGGAAGGTGTTGGGGCAACCGCCTGTGATGTGCAGTTCGACATACCTGATCACGTGGTTGCACGTGGCGGTGAGAGTGGCGCGGTATTACGCTCCCTGTATCCGGCCCTAGCGCGTCGCGCGCTGTTTGACGCAGCGGCCGGACATAAGGTGCCGCCAGAAGGTGTGGTGTTCAGTTCTGATTTGTTTGCAGGGGCGCAGCGCTTGTTATGGCAAAGCGCGCCTCGTGTGCCCAATACTTGGAGCGGATTGCAGCATACATTGCGCACCGCTTTATCGATTGGAGCAAGTGGCTTGCCTGTGCAAATGCACGCCCTCGGCAATGCGGCGATGCCAACAGAAGACATGACGCCTGAGTTGTATCTGCGTTGGCTTGGGATGGCTGTGTTCTCTGGCAACCTGGCCTTTCAAGCACACCCAAATTTATTACCTACCGCGTTTGATGAAGCAACGCGCGCGCATGTGCAGTCTTGGCTGCAATGGCGTTACCGTTTGATTCCTTATGTTCTGGGTGCGATTGAAGACGCAGCGCGTACGGGCTTGCCGGTACAGCGCTCGATGGCACTATCGTTTCCGGCAGATGCCGAAGCCCAGCGCTGGGATACGCAATACATGCTTGGCCCAGCCGTGTTGGTTGCGCCAGCGATGAAGCCAGGTAAGGACATTCAAGTGTATCTGCCTCAGGGCGACGCGTGGTGGGATCTGAACACGGGCTGGCGCTACGAGGGCGGTACAACGTGGACGGTCTCCTGTGAGCTAGACGCCTTGCCTGTCTTTGGTCGTGAAGGACACATGCTCTGCTTAGGCCCGACCGCCAATCACACCGGTGAATTTAATTCAGCACGCATACTCGACGAGGTCTGGATGTTTGGTATGCCCGTGCACAACCCCGTTGTCATGCGTAACAAGATCCGTGTCATGCAGATGCAAGGTTCGAGTTACATCAAAGGCCTTGAAGGCCTGCGTATCCTGCCCTCTGAGGGCTTGGAAGTGAAGCGTCGGGGTGCTGAGGTCCGCATCTCGCGAGCACGATAAGTGGTCGCGCCCACCCGTTCGCAGCTTTTAGAAGCTCAGCTCGCCCGGATCGCTGCGCGCGAGCCGCTTGTTCGTGCCTGGTCCTGGCATGATCCTCAGCAGGTTCGTGACGAACTCGCAGCGTTGCCGAAAGATACGTCCCATTTGCCGTTGGCGGGAATCACCGTCGGCGTAAAGGACATTTTCGACACGAGCGACATGCCGACGACCTATGGCTCGGCAGCCTTCGCAAACCACCGACCACACCGAGACGCAACCGCCGTCGCGAAGTTGCGTGCGGCGGGTGCTCTGATCATGGGTAAGACGGTGACAACAGAGTTTGCGCATCAACACGCTGGGCCCACGACCAATCCCCACAGCGTTGACCGAACGCCGGGCGGGTCCTCGAGTGGTTCGGCAGCAGCGGTTGCTGACGAGATGGTGACGATGGCGTTGGGTTCGCAAACAGGTGGCTCAACGATTCGTCCTGCTGCGTTTTGCGGCATCGTTGGTTTTAAGCCAACGCACGGCAAGGTTTCGCTGGAAGGCGTTGGGCCATTGTCTGTCACGATGGACACGATTGGCTTGATGGCGCGCTCAATGACCGACATTTGCTTGCTGTCGTCGGTGTTGCTTGAAAATCACGATCTCGTTCAAGCCCCAGCAACGCCTCGCGTCGGCTGGTACCCCTCGCCTGAAGCACCTGAAGCCGATCCGGATGCGCTGCGCGCGCTCGAGCGTGCTCGAGACGTATTGAAAGCCGCTGGTGTGCAAATCGTTGATATCGACTTGCCCGCGAAGGACTTTCTGGCCCTTGGTCAGTCCAATCGTCTCATCATGGCTTATGATGCTGCCCGTTCGTACGAGACGGTCTACCGTAACAAGGCTGCGGACTTAGGCGCCTCGACCGTTAAATTAATTGAAACGGGTTTGCTGATTACGGATGAACAGTTCAAAAAAGAACTGCTTCACGTTGAGAACTGCAAAGCATTGTTTGCGAAAGCCATGTTGGGTGTTGATGCAGTCTTGACTCTGGGTGCTCCCGGGCAAGCTCCCCTTAAATCAACCGGCACGGGACTGTCGACCTTCAATCGGGTTTGGACAACGCTTGGCGTGCCTTGTATTACCCTGCCGTTTGGTCGTGGCGATGCGGGGTTGCCGCTAGGTGTGCAGTTCGTTGGTGCGCTTGGTGCCGACAGTAAACTGCTGGCGCTCGGGACCAAGTTCGAGGCACTTTTTGCTGATCAAGCCTCGGTTTGACAGCCAATAATGAAAAAGTCATAATGTATGGCTTGGGGTCGGTAGCTCAGTTGGTTAGAGCAGCGGACTTTTAATCCGTTGGTCGCGAGTTCGAGTCTCGCCCGACCCACCAAGTAAAAAGGGTATGTACCGAACACATGGTTTACATATCGTACCGGTCACATAGTTAACACTTTGGGGCCGAATGGGTTCTCCAAGGCCTGTACCCTGTGAGACTCCAAATCAAAGTATCCCATATCGTATTCCATAAAACTCACAAGCCACACGTCGTCTTCGACCTGACGTAGGCCTACGTCTTGCCCCGCAAAGACCGTACTGAAGTGAATCTTCTTACCCTCAATACAGATTCGTCCGCAGTTCGTGATGGTCACCGTTTTATCGTGAAACGGGTAGGCAATATCCGGCAATCCTTCATACTTTCTGTTCGACGGTTGGTAAAAATCAGCTGGTCGTTTCATCTCTAGAGCTTGGTGCGGCCGTTCGTAATTGAACACTTGAATGAAGTCTTCAAACTTGTCCTGCTGCTGAAGCATATTCATGCCTGGAGGATTTGTTGTGGCCTTTTTTAAGGTCAGGTGCATGCGCTCATGTCGACCGTTCTGCTGCGGGTTACCAGGTTTAATCCGTTCAATCCCAATACCCAGGCGCAACCACCACACAGATAGACTACTCAGGCCATATAAGGCGTTGGGGCTTGCGAAAGGCACTCCGTTATCCGAACGGATATTGTTCGGCAACCCATACTCTTTAAACAATCTCTCGAAGACGCCAAAGGCATCTGCTTCTCGCGTACTCTCGAGGCCCTCACAACAGATTAAAAAGCGAGAGGCATAGTCCGTCACGGTTAAGGGGTAACAATAATTTTTGTTACCCAACATGAACTCCCCCTTGTAGTCCGTACACCAGAGCGTGTTGGGCACGTAGGTATCCGATAATGGAGTGCCTTCCAAACGAGTTCGTCTGCGCCGCTTCTTTGTCACCAAGCCGTTACGATCGAGCACGGCGTGAACGGTGCTCTTGGCGGGCAAGGCGACATCTGGATAATGCGTATGAATCCGCTCTCGGATCTTTGGCGCGCCCCAAGTCGGAAACTCTTTCTTAACCTGCACAATGAGTTTTTCAATCTGAAAGGGCAGCCGGTTCGCCTGTCGAAAGGGTTTTCGACTGCGGTCGGTAAAGGCCTTCATTCCAGACTCTTTGTATCGATCGACGATTTTGTGCCCTGTTACCCGAGAAATACCAAACTCTCGGCACAGAGCAGAAATCGACTCCCCATCCAGAAATCTAGACACAAATCTTAGTTTTTCGTCCATTTTCGTACTTTCCGTCCAAGGCATAGTGGTCCCCTCCTATGCCAAAACTGTAAAGTATGTGTCCGGTATAAAACGTAAACTATGTGTCGGGTACTACAAAGAAGCCTTGCTTTTGCAGGGCTTTTTTGTTGCCTGCGATAG
>CAJBTJ010000115.1 GCA_903958565.1 uncultured beta proteobacterium | reverse complement strand
GTCGCCCAAGCGCGATTTTAGATCTATCAACTCGCATGAAACCACGCCTTATTTCCATCGCAACAAAAGATGCGCCTGTCTTACGTGAAGGCTGCGCCCATTGTCACTCAAGAATGCACGAGATGAATCATGAATAAAAAAGCCTATCGTCTGATCTTTAGTCAATCCCGTGGCATGTTAATTGCCGTAGCGGAGAACGTCGTCGGCCGTGGCAAGGGATCTACGCGAGCGGGGGCCTCGCGCTCTAGCTCGATCGATTCGGTACTCAAACTCTTTCCCCTGAAAGCAACGAGCTTAGTTGCATGCTTGATACTTGGCTATGCGTCACAAGTTATTCAAGCGCAGACTTTGCCCACAGGCGGGAAGGTCGTCGGCGGCGCCGCCTCGATCGCACAGCCTAACGCCAATAAAATGGTTGTGACTCAAACCACAGAAAAAGCTGCCATCAACTGGAACACTTTAAATGTCGGCTCAGGCGATACCTTGCAGTTTGTTCAACCCTCTGCCAATGCGCAAGTCCTCAATCGGGTCGTTGGCGTTTCTGGCTCTAGTCAAATTCTAGGAAACTTAACGTCAAATGGACAGGTCTTTATTGTTAACCCGCAAGGCGTTGTGTTTGGTAATGGTGCAACGGTCAATGTGGGCAGCATATTAGCGAGTACACGTGATATTTCCCCAAGCACGTTTATGGCCGGTGGCCCCTTAGAATTTAGCGCAGGTGCCAATGCTTCTGGCTTGATTAGCAATGAGGGTTCAATCACAGCAGCCGCTGGCGTGATTGTGTTAGCCGCTGATCAGATTCGCAACACTGGTACGCTAAAAGCACCCAACGGGCAGGTGGTGCTCGCTGCCGGTGACCAGGCCACGCTAAGCTTGAGTAACGGTCAACTCGTGCAATTTACCGTCAACGCAACGGCTAATAACTTGTCGATCACTAACAGCGGTGTCATCCAAGCCCAAGAAGGCAAGATTGTTTTAAATGCAAACGCTACAAATAATCTACTCAATGCAGTCATTAATTTATCCGGTGTAGTGAGTGCGCAAGGTGGCACTGTTGCGATTGATAGCGGACCCAACGGCAGCGCGAACCTCAATGCCGCGACCGTTGACGTCTCGCGCCAAGGCGGTCCCGCTGGCAATATCACGGTTTCTGCCAAAGACATCCAAGTTGCTGCGAACGCGAAGCTCTCAGCGAGCAGCAACAACAGCAAAGGCGGCAAGGTCGTTCTTGCAGGCAATACTGCCCGTGGCAATAGTCAAGTCACTGTCGTTGATTCAGCGATCAATGTTTCCGGGGTGAGTTCAGGCAATCTAAGTGATGCCGCCAGCAAAGGCGGAACAGTCATTCTTTCGGGTAATCGCGTGGGAGTATTAGGCAATTCCACGATTGATGCCAGCGGAGTAGGTGGCGGCGGTGCCGTCATCATCGGCGGTGATCAATTAGGCAAAGTGGGCGTTCTTATGCCGGTCCCCCTAGCCGACCAAACCTATATTGGTGGCAACGCGACTATCTTGATTGGTAGTCGTGCAGGGGATGGCGGTTTTGTAGAGACTTCTGGTCAAGCCCTCACGATGCTCGGTAATGTGAGGGGCAGTAGTAAGGGCAAAAATGGTGAGTGGTTAATTGATCCAACGAATATTACGATTAATTCCGCAACTAGCACCAACGTCACCAATGCCAGTAACGTTTGGTCTGGGAACAACACTGCAAATGGTACTGTCCTGAATACCTCTATTACTGATGCGCTAGCGAATGGTACCAATGTCACCGTCACTACAGTGAGTTCAGGTACCGCAACGGGCACTTTAACGGTAGCCGCTGATTTAGTCGTAAACAATCCAAAAAATTCAACACTGACCTTATTTGCCAATC
>CAJBTJ010000114.1 GCA_903958565.1 uncultured beta proteobacterium | reverse complement strand
GGCGACGATGTGATCCAGATGTCAGCACGGCAGCCGACCACGCCTGATTTGATTGATGGCGGGGAGGGGATCGACGAGCTGCGCTTCTCTTGGTACGGCTGGGGTGGTTTGAATATAGATTTCTCAAAGGTGTTGAACTTTGAGTTAATTAATTTTACCGACGGCAACGGTGGTGGTCTGCGCGCGGTACTGAGCGATGTGACGGCAGTCGCCGGCATGACGTTGGTGGTGCGTGCTGGAACGGGTGGGCACGGGATCAACGTGGATGGCTCGGCCGAGACCGATGCGTATCTGCAGATCACGGGGGTCGATAGTTACAGTCCGAACGACACACTCACGGGCGGACAGCTCGCGGACACAATCTCAGGCCTTGGTGGCCATGATGTACTGAGTGGCCAAGACGGCAATGATTGGTTATTGGGCGGTGCGGGCGACGACACCCTCACAGGTGGGCTAGGTGATGACACACTCGATGGCGGAGACGGCCTCGATGTGGTGATGTTTGAAGGCAACTATGCAGACTACGTCATCGCAGAGGTGGTTGGTGGGTTAACCGTCAGTAGCACAGAGGGCGACGATGTTTTACGCAACACCAACAGATTGATTTTTTCAGATCAGACTGTCGAGGTGATTATCGCGGGTGTGTATTTATCGGGTACTGATGCGGCTGACTTAATAGAGGGTGGAACAGGTGATGATGCGATTTATGGAGAAGGCGGCAATGACACGATCCTTGGTTCTGAGGGCTCGGATCTGATTAGTGGTGGCATGGGTGATGATTCACTGTATGCGGCCTCTGGCGATGATACGGTTGATGCGGGTGACGGTAATGATTTGATCGTCGGCGGTGATGGAGCCGGTGATGATCTGTATATGGGAGGCACTGGTGTTGATACGGTGCGCTACACCAGTGCGACAGCCGGCATCAAAGTTAATTTGTCTGCAGCACGTGATCAAGCGCGTTCTATTTCTGCGGACCTTGCCGGTATCGGAGTGGATCAACTCTCTGATATTGAAAATATCATTGCTGGCTACTACGACGATATCTTGACGGGCAATGCTGCAGATAATGTGTTCGCTGGAATGACGGGTAATGATGTCATTGACGGCGGCTTAGGAATTGATACCGTTGAAATTGCGATTTTATTTGCCGATGTGACGAATGTGGCCTTGGCGAATGGCAGCGGTGGTGTAGTTGTGACGAGTGCACAAGGGCGCGATTCCCTGATCAATGTCGAGCGCGTACAGTTTTTGGATGTAGCCTACACGCCAAGCGAGCTTCTTCAGTTACTTAAAATCAGCGAAGAATTTTCGATTGTTAGAAATGGTGTTTCATCTGGGGCAAGTCCGACGTTGTTTACGGGCTCTGCTTCGTTGAACCTGCATTATCAAATGATCGATACGACTCCGAATGCGATTGTTTTCGGCTCTGCCTTCAATGATTTCATCGTCATGCAAGGTGGCGGCAATAAGGCGGTCAATGGTGGGTTAGGTAACGATGTGATTGATGGTGGGATTGGATCGACATTCGTGTCTGGTGGTGGTGGATCCAATACATTCTTTTTAGATGGTCGTGCTTCGGGCGTGTCGTGGTCGACGATCACGGACTTTGAACTTGGTCAGGATAAAGCGACGATCTGGGGATGGGAAGCGGGCGTGAGTCGGGTGCAAGCTATTGAGGCGAATGGTGGCGCCTCGAGCTACACAGGGCTGACGCTGCATTTTGAAAATTTGCTACCAGATGGCTCAGCATCAACGGCTAGGAATGCAAGCTTGAATTCAATTACGTTTTCAAACATGAGCTTGAGTGACTTTGGAGCAACGTCCCTAGATCAACTCAATCAGCAAATGACAGAAGGCCTAAACAGCCACTTCACCGTTGGGCAAACTAGCGATGCGTATGGCGAGCACGGGTATTTGTTTATCAGCTAGCCGAAGTCCATATGGGCGAATGTGAGGAATTGACAGCTTTTTAAGCTAATCGGCAGTGTCGTCCTCAGAAACCAGTCTTTATTTACTTGTCCCGAGGATCGATTGCGGCTAATGTTT
>CAJBTJ010000113.1 GCA_903958565.1 uncultured beta proteobacterium | reverse complement strand
TCAGTTCATTCTTTTTTAACTCGCGCTTGACCGCATCATTATTTTTAAACAAATATTCCTGCACTTTCATTGCGGTCGTTGCGTCATCCCAAACCATCGGTAGGCTGTTAGATAGACCAATCATCGGCCACTCAGACGGATGGTATGTGGGCACGATGCTCGCAACGTTTACCGCGTTCTTTTTTGCCGCACCAAATAACTCTCCGAAACTAAACAAAGAGCCAGACCAAAAAAACTGAAACTTAATCTTGCCATTAGTTTTTTCTTCAATCTGTTTGGCGTAGAGCTGTTCTGCTTGCGCCGAGCCCCAAGCGGGTGGCGCAAAGTGCGCCCAGCGCCATGTTTGGCTTGGAATGTCTTGTGCAAAAGCGAGAGGGGCTGCTACGGCTAGAACCAATGCCGACAACCCTTTGGCGAAGGTAAGTGATTTCATGAGTTTGTCTACTCCACGATGAATAAATTGAACAATTGTTTTTATTAGTTTATCTGTATACAAATGAATCCTAAACCTATATTCGAGCAGTCGCACTTAAGTGTTTACCCTAGATCAATACGGGCAAAAGTGTTCTCTCAAACTCAATACACTTGGTTTTTCTAGGTATAAACGGTTCAATAATTACGTGCAGGTCGCATTAACCCGCGAGGTTGACTAGTGAAAACGATTATGTCTTTGGGGCATACCTATAAAAGAAATAGAAAGCCCTGCGACTGTTAGCCAAATAACATCAGTCTTTTAACGGAGCGAACTGATCATGCAAGGTGCTGTGTTTCCAGGTAACAAGACCGTAGCGTTGATGGAGTTTCCGGACCCAACGCCCGGGCCGAACGAGGTTGTTCTTGAGATGAAAGCTTCGGGCATCTGCGGCAGCGACCTCAAGAACTATCGAGGAACCTTTGTGGGCAAATTACCGTCCGGCCCGATTATCGCCGGGCATGAGCCATGCGGGATTGTGTCGGCGAAGGGCAGTGCTGTCCAGACCCATGTCGCTCGGGTTGGGTCGCGCGTGATGGTGCATCACTACAAAGGCTGTGGTTGCTGCTCAGACTGTATGACAGGTTGGACGCATATGTGTGCCGATAAAGAGGCGAGTTATGGGCTCACGGCGCATGGAGGGCACGCCCGCTATCTTAAGGTCCCTGCGGACACACTCGTAGAGCTGCCCGACGATCTGTCATTCGAAGTGGGTGCCGCTATTTCCTGCGGAAGTGGAACCGCTTGGGGCGCTTTAAAAAAAATCGGTTATGCAAACTGCGCAAGAATCGTAGTCGTGGGTCAAGGTCCAGTTGGTCAAGCCGTGACAAAGTTCGTTGTTGCGATGGGCGGAGAAGTGATCGCCATCGACATCAATCACGATAGGCTTCTTGATGCAAAAAAATTGGGCGCTGCCTTCACCATTCACTCTGGCGAGATCGACGCCTGGGATGCCGTCCGCGAGTTAACGCATGGAAAGGGCGTGCCGTATGTCGTTGAGACCTCAGGTTCAGATCAAGGCGGGTTAGATGCGCTGCGCTGTGCAGGCGCCTGGGGGAAAGTCGCTTTTGTCGGCATGGGCGGCACGGTTGCTTTGAATGTTACCGATCACTTAATTAGAAAACAGCTGCGCGTTTTCGGCTCGTGGACCTTCTCAAAATCATGGCAAGAAGAGTGCGCCGCCTTTGTTTCAAAGCATCAGGTAGAAGTGGAGAAGCTATTCTCAAATCGCTGGGAGCTTGGCCAAATCGACGAAGCCTATCGTTTGTTTGATCAACAGGTCACCGGAAAATCGGTCATCGTGTTTGCATAACTTCTTAGATAATCTCAATCTAATCTATCTGCAAGGAAAATGAAATGTCAGCACCGAAGCCCCTGCTGTTTACTCCACTTAAGATTCGTGACGTGACGATACGGAACAGAATAGTGATCTCACCTATGGCGATGTACTGCGCTGAAAATGGCTATTTAAACGATTTTCATTCACATCATTACGCCAAGTTCGCGATGGGTGGTGCCGGTGTTGTTTTTGTCGAACAAGCATCTGTCATACGCGACGGGAGAATCACGAATGGTTGCCTCGGGATTTGGTCTGATGCACATGCTGAGGCAATGCGATCCATGGTCGCCTTCATCAAGTCCCAAGGTTCAACTCCGGCGATACAGATTGCCCACGGCGGTCGGAAGTCAAGCACTCAAAGAGCATGGGAAGGAAATGGGCCTTTGACTCAAAAAAATTTCGATAATGGGGATGAGGCATGGACACCCGTTGGACCTTCAAGTACGCCTCTAGCTGAGGGCTGGCTCAAGCCTCGCGCTTTGGAGGTCGAAGAAATCCATTCGCTGACCATAGCATTTAGGGACGCAGCTAAACGCGCGGTAGAGGTGGGTTTTGAGATCATCGAGATTCACATGGCGCACGGGTATCTCTTACAAAGCTTTCTTTCCCCTCTCGCCAATAAACGCGATGACGAATATGGTGGCAGCCTGGAAAATCGGATGCGCTTTCCTCTCGCAGTGGCCCGTGCAGTGCGAGATGCGATTCCCCAAGGGACACCACTCTTTGTCCGAATCTCCGCCGTTGATTGGATAGAAGGAGGGTGGGAAATCGAAGATAGTGTCGAGCTCTCCCGCCATTTCAAGGAGATTGGCGTCGATGTGATTGACTGCTCCTCGGGCGGCAATCTTGTTACAGGCGCTACCAATTCAAACTTGAAACGTGAGCCGGG
>CAJBTJ010000112.1 GCA_903958565.1 uncultured beta proteobacterium | reverse complement strand
GCTGGGCACGCCACGCCGTCAGTTCGGCAACATCGTCGGGCACGTCAAAGGTGTCTCAGACATGAGCAAGCTTAGCGAGTGGACAGCCTCGCAGTTCGACCCAGCGCTCAATTGGAAGGACGTCGAGTGGATCAAGAAACGCTGGGGCGGCAAATTGATTCTGAAAGGCATCCAAGACGTTGAGGATGCACGTCAAGCGCTTAACAGTGGCGCTGACGCGCTGATCGTCAGCAACCACGGCGGCCGTCAGCTTGATGGTGCGCAATCAAGCATTGAAAGTCTTCCTGCCATCGTGGATGCCGTGGGTAAAGACATTGAAATCCACATGGACGGCGGTATCCGCAGTGGGCAGGACGTCCTGAAGGCCCGTGCGCTCGGCGCGCGCGGCTGCTACATCGGCCGCGCCTTTTTATATGGGCTCGGCGCAATGGGTGGTCCAGGTGTGACCCAGGTTCTGGAGATGTTGCACTAGGAGCTGGATCTGACGATGGCGTTTTGCGGGCGAACAGACGTTGAAAAAGTCGACAAAAGTATTCTTTTGCCCGGAACTTATCCGACATAAGCGGGCGTCAATAAAAACACATACAAATGTGATTTAATCCCATCGGTCTTCGGATTCCCCGAGACCCTGGCCTTATCTATTCCTCGAGGTTATTCAATGCGCACGCTACCCCGCTGGATTTTCATGAGTCGTTGGCTTCAGGCTCCGCTTTACATCGGCCTGATCGTCGCGCAAGGTATTTATGTTTGGCAGTTCTGGAAAGAACTCGTGCACTTGATCTCGATGATGACGATCGACAAAACGGTGACAGAAACCGAGCTGATGTTGATCGTCTTGGGTCTCATCGACGTGGTGATGATCTCAAACCTGCTGGTCATGGTGATCGTAGGCGGTTGGGAAACTTTTGTTTCCCGCATGCAACTAGAAGATCATCCGGATCAGCCCGAATGGTTATCCCATGTGAACGCGGGCGTTCTAAAGGTCAAGCTCGCGACTGCTATCATTGGGATATCTTCGATTCACCTGCTCAAGACCTTCATTAATGCCCCTAGCATGACTGATTCCACCTTGATGTGGCAGACGATTATTCACCTCGCCTTTGTCGTGTCCGCCCTAGCGATCGCGTATACCGAAAAACTGTTGAGCAGCGCTCACCCGCACTAAAAGAGAACATTCACCATGTCAGGACACGGCGGTCACGTAGACCCTTCAAACAAAAAAATTGCTCTATTAATTGCAGTACTTGCCTTGTTTCTCGCCATTAGCGAAACCTTGAGTAAAGCCTACCAAACGGAAGTCATTACCAAGCAGGTTGAAGCCTCTAACCTCTGGGCGTTCTTCCAGGCAAAGTCGATTCGAAAAACAAGCACTGACTTGGCGATTCAATCGGCCCAAATCCAGCCATCGACTGACGATGCCAAAACGGCGGCAATGATCAAAAGATGGACCGATGCCTCCAAACGTTACGACTCTGAGCCCGAAACAGGCGAGGGTCGCAAGGAGCTAGCTGCGCGCGCCGTGGCCGCTCAAAAACTTGGCCAGGTTGCAAACCACAAGTATCACAATCTTGAAATTTCATCCGGTATGTTGCAAGTGGCGATTGTCCTTGCGTCCTCAAGTATCATCACCGGCGTGATGTTGCTCGCCTGGTTTGCGGGTGGATTAGGCGTTATCGCGGTGGGTTTCGGCATCTTTGCGATGGCCGGCGCGGCCTCGCTGCTCTAAGCACTGGCCATGCAGCGCCGGCATCTTCTCAAGCTTGCCGCGGCGTCGGCTGCACTGATCAGCTTGCCAAGTGTGGGGTGGGCTCGTCAGGCCTGGGCCACCAATCCCTTTAG
>CAJBTJ010000111.1 GCA_903958565.1 uncultured beta proteobacterium | reverse complement strand
TGGTGGAGGTAAGCGGGATCGAACCGCTGACCTCTTGCATGCCATGCAAGCGCTCTCCCAGCTGAGCTATACCCCCAAAAATTTCAGCACAGACCACTAAAGAACCGAACTGAAAGCGCTTTGGAGGGACTGACTTCGATTTTGGCACTCGGCATACAGCCCGCAGTGTGTCGATAGCGAAGAAACGGGATTATGCACAAATTTTGCCTCTAACGCAAGTCCGGACCCGCTCGTAACACCTTGATCAGTCGCCGATTTCGTCTCGGAAAGGCGATTTTAGGGCGCCTAGGTACTGGCAAACCCCTGCGCGCTCTTGTTCGAGGAATTTTTCAACGGCATCGGCGAATCCTGGGTGCGCCAGCCAATGGGCCGACTGCGTCTGCACAGGTTCGAAGCCACGCGCAAGTTTGTGGGCGCCCTGGGCGCCTCCTTCGATCACCGCGATGTTGTTGGAGAGTGCCCATTCAAGCGGGGTGTAATACGCCAACTCAAAGTGTAGGCAGTCAACATGCTCGAGCGCACCCCAGTAACGTCCATAGAGCTTACGTTGCCCGTCAACGGTATCGAGCCAGAGTAGTGATGCCGCGAGCGGCTGATCATCCCTATATGCGAGTGCCAACACACAATGGCTGGAGAGTGTCTGCCCAATCTTTGAAAAAAATGTTGGTGTGAGGTAGGGAGGGTTGCCCCGTTGCGCGTAGGTGTTTGCATAACACTGGTAGAAAAACGCCCAGTCCGATGGCGCGATCGCTGCACCGGTTAACACGCGTGTAGTGATTCCAGCGTCCTTTACTTTGCGACGCTCAGCCCGAATTTTTTTACGTTTGCTCTGGGTCAGACTGCCCAGGAAGTCGTCGAAGTGTTGCCAGCCCTTATTTGACCAATGAAACTGGGTATGGGTACGAGGCATGCATCCAGCGGCGCAAAGCGCTTCTTGGTCTGCTGGAGAGGTGTAGAGCACATGCAGGGAGGACAGCTTGCTTTGTCTGGCCCATTGCACGAGCGCTTGAGCGGCCAAGGTTCGATGCGCGGGGGCACAGAGCATCCGTGCACCAGGCACGGGCGTAAAGGGAATCGCGCAGAGCCACTTTGGGTAGTACTTCAAGCCGTGGCGTTCGTAAGCTTCTGCCCAAGCCCAGTCAAAGACAAACTCGCCATAGGAGTGGCTTTTTGCATAGAGAGGCATCGCGGCGATGAGTTCGCCCATCTCGTCACGCAAAATAAGATGTTTTGCCTGCCAGCCCGTCTCGATGGACACGCTTTCTGACTCTTCGAAAGCGCTTAAAAAAGCGTGGCTGCTTAAGACGGAGCCACCCGTTTGCTGCACGAGTGCATCCCAGAGCTTGGCGTCGATGCTAAGCATACGGTCAAGGACTTCTACATGGACAGCGCTCATGCGTTTTCGCGTGAGCGCGGGGGACGACGCGACCGCATTGCTGCGGCACTCCCAAGTACGAGGATCGAACACAGCAGGATCGTCCAGTCGCCAGCGCGTGCGAAGACAGTCATTCCTTGTTGGCCTTGGACACTGACATCGAGCACGCCTGCGCGATGGGCGGGTAAGGCTGCGATCACTTGGCCCCGCTGATTAATCGCGCCGGTGGTGCCGGTGTTCGTTGCACGTACCATTGGGCGGGAGGTCTCGATCGAACGCATGCGTGCCATTTGCCAATGCTGACGCAGCGCCCATGAGTCCCCAAACCAGCCAAGGTTGCTGAAGTTAGCCAGAATCGTTGCCCCGCTCGGGAGCGAAGAAGCGTCGGTCGTGTTCTGGATCGTGCTAGCCAGCTCTTGACCAAAGATATCCTCATAGCAAATGTTCGCGGCAATGCGTTGATCTTTAATCACAAACGGAGGTTGAGGGTTGGCACCTCGATGGAAGTTACCCATCGGAATCGACATTAAGTCGACGAACCAGCGAAAACCGAAGGGGATGAACTCACCGAAGGGAACGAGGTGGTGCTTGTCATAGCGTAAGCCCGTCGAGGCGCGTTGAATTTGTTCAAGCGTGCTGTCGGCGGTGATGCCGAGCACGCTATTGGTATAGCTGTGATCCGACGGGTTAAATAGCGCACTTCCCATCAGCAAGGTCGCAGATTGTTTGTTGGCGATATCGATCCAGGCTTGCCAGACCGAGGGGGCGAGTTGATGCTGAAACACGGCCAGCACCGTCTCGGGCAAAAGAATAGCGGCCGGTGCGGGGCTGCCCTCAGGCGTTGGTGTTTGAGCAAGCCTAAGATGCTGAGTGATCACGCCTTGTAAATGAGACGGCGTAAATTTAAGACCTTGTTCGACGTTACCTTGCACTAAGCGCAAGGCGATGGGCGCACCAGCAGGGCGGGTCCAATCGATTTGACCAAGGCCCCAACCGCTCAAACTGATCAGGAGTGCGATGACCCCGGTCACCGCATGCTGCGTCTGAGCCGCACCGCGTCGTTGCGGATTCGCCATCACCAGACCTGCGATCGCCGCAGCGGCAAAAGCCGTCAGGAAAGACACGCCGTACACACCTAAGATGCTTGCCCAGGGCGCAAACCAGCTGTCGACATGCGCATAGCCACTACTCAACCAGGGAAAGCCTGTAAAGAGGGTTGCGCGCAGCCACTCGCTTAGTGTCCATGCCGCGGCCCAAACGAGTGCCGCCTGAATAGGTTGTCCGACCGTGTGCGTTGCGCGGGTTGGGTCCAGACTCAGGCGGTGCGTCAGCCAAGCGGCCAGAGCGATAAAGAGGGACAGGTAAGCGCTCAGTGCGAGCAGCGCCGCAATCGCGATAGGCAAGGGCATCAAGCCATAGACATGCATGCTGATAGTGAGCCAATAAAGACCGATCGCAAAATGTGCAAGGCCAAAGAGCCAGGCGCGACGCGCGGCGAATAAAGGGCTTGGCGCGCGCCAGATGCAGCCGACCAGTATTGCCATGGTGATTAACTGGACCAGGCTTAAGGACCAACCAGGCAGCGGGTCAGGTGCGTAGGTGAGGGATTGCAATGCACCCGCAGCGAGTAGCCCAAAGGCTAGGCGCCATTTGAGCCAGCACTGCATCACGATGGTTGGGTAACCCGGCCGGATTCTGCGCCAGCGCGTTGTCTGACGCGCAGCCACAGCGCGCGTCGCGTATCGGCACGCATGACTTCAAACCGCAAATCGCCGTGCTGTTGAATGTCGCCACGTTTTGGAATTCTTCCGAGTTCGTGCGCCAGCCATCCGCCGACGGTATCGTATTCGCCCACAGGAAGATCAGTCTTCAGTACCGCATTGACCGTTTCTATTTCGGTGGTCGCGAGAATACGCCAAGCGCGTATGCCATCGGAAAAAATAGTCTTTTCACCATCGACATCGTACTCGTCTTCAATCGAGCCAACGATTTGCTCCAGTACATCCTCAAGCGTGACTAAACCCGTGATGCCACCATGCTCATCAATCACAACCGCCAAGTGATTTCGGTTGCGTCTGAACTCTTGCAAAAGAACGTTTAAACGTTTTGTCTCGGGGATAAAGATTGCAGGACGCACAAAGTCTTTTAGGGAGAGCTCGGGCGTGACCATCAGACGCAGCAAGTCTTTGGTCATCACAATACCGATGATGTTATCGCGACTGCCTTCAAAAACGGGGAATCGAGAGTGAGCGGTCTCAATGATTTCAGGCATGAGCGCAGCGATGGGCTCCTCGACGTCGAGCATGTCCATTCTGCCTCGCGGGACCATGACGTCCATGGCGGTTTGCTCGGCAACAGCCAAGGTACCTTTCAACATGGAGTAGGCATCGGCATCGATGAGATTGCGTTCGCGTGCGGCGTCGAGCACCGTCACAATGCCTTCCCGATCTTCGGGCTCGCGGCGCATTAAGGAAAGCAGGCGATCTAGCAGGCGGGGGCGGTTTGACTTGGCAGAAGGGCTGGGCGCTTCAGCAGCAGGATAAGGATCTGACATTGTCCGGGGACAGAGTGATGGGACGCTTAGGATAACCTGAAAGTCGTCGCTTGGTTGCGTGCGTGAAACGAATCAGGGGTAAGTACTGGCATTACATCAGGTAATAAGGGTCGCTAATTCCCATTTCGGAGAGAATTTTAATTTCAAGCGCTTCCATTTTTTGCGTATCGCGAACGCGTAAGTGGTCATAACCGAGTGCGTGCAGCGTTCCGTGGATCGTGAGATGCGCTGCATGACAAAGAAAGTCTTTACGTTGAGCGCGAGCTTCTTGCTTAATAATCGGCAAGCAAAGCACGATGTCGGCGGATGCACTGCCATCAGGCGCGATACCGTACTCAAACGTTAAAACATTGGTTGCGTAATCTTTACCGCGATATTGTGCATTCAGCATTCGCGCATCGGCGAGTCCCTCTATCCTCACGACGACAGTAAAAGCAGAGAACGCGAATGGCCGATCCTGTTGCGCAGCAGTCAGCGCGCGTTGCACCCAACGCCGGATACGCCAGCGCGGTAAAAGCGGTGCGACGGCGCCGTACTGAACGGCTAGCGCAAGCTTAAGAGTTTGATTGTTCGGCTTGCTCATAGGCGTCTACGATGCGGGCAACTAAAGGGTGGCGCACAACGTCTTTACTGGTGAACTTGGTTATGG
>CAJBTJ010000110.1 GCA_903958565.1 uncultured beta proteobacterium | reverse complement strand
TTGTGGAGTTGGGTTGAAAACCAAGTGCTGGCTGCGGTCAAGTCAGTGCCTCTTGGACAGATTGAAGGTCAGGCCTTGTTGCATCGTTTGAAAGTCGATATTGCGCATGCGATGGAAATTTCTGAAGGCTTCAATCCCGAAGAGTCGGGATCAGCGGCCTTCGGTTTGGCGATCACGAGTGCGCGGCACGAGACACAGTACAGTCGGCTGTTCCGCAGCTGAGGTGTGCGTAGAGGGTTTGGTCAGTAAACAGAAATTAAAGGAATAGCAATGCAAAAAAATTCGAACCCCTTGCGTGTTGGCATTGGCGGGCCTGTTGGCTCTGGTAAGACGACACTTGTTGAAGTGTTGTGCAAACGTATGCGCGATCAGTACAACTTAGCCGTTGTTACCAATGACATCTACACAAAAGAAGACGAGCGACTGTTGGTGGCCGCTCAGGCGCTATCAGCGGATCGCATCATGGGTGTGGAAACCGGTGGGTGTCCTCATACGGCGATTCGCGAAGACGCCTCGATCAACTTAGAAGCTATTGATCGGATGCAAAAAAGATTTCCTGATTTGGATTTGATTTTTATTGAGTCTGGCGGAGACAACTTGGCTGCTACGTTTAGTCCTGACCTCTCGGATTTGACGATTTATGTGATTGACGTGGCAGGTGGAGAAAAAATCCCGCGTAAAGGTGGCCCTGGTATCACGCGTAGTGATTTGTTGGTTATTAATAAAACCGATCTGGCACCTTATGTCGGTGCAAATCTTGAGGTCATGCGGCACGATACGGCGCGTATGCGTGCCGACCGTCCTTGGGTGATGACAAATCTCAAATCAGGTGAGGGTCTGGATGAAGTGATCCGCTTCATTGAAAAAGCAGGCTGTCTTAAAACAGACTGAGTCGCTTTAAGGCTTTCGTATCAGTTTGATCCAGCCGTCGTCTAACCAGTCGGCCAGCGCTTCTCGCGCTTCGGTGGATAGACGTTTGGCGGCGGCGCAGTCACCGGCGAGTTCGCGCTCGTCGGCTAACAGACGAAGTCCGGCCTCAGCGCGTACGCTGGCGGCTTCACCGTTAATGAACAACTGCTGATCACGATACAACATACGGGTACGTCGATCGAGTACCCAGTGCGTGTAGGGGGTGTCATCATCCCAACCCTCAGCGTTTACGTGATGATCAAATACGGCGGCTTGGTTCGGTTCAGTTAACCAGCAACCTAAAAAGCGTGTCGCCAGCGCTTCATCAAACCTGATTTTTCCAGCAGCACGCACGGCGGCGTCCCTGAGTCGATCGGGTATTTCAGCGGGATGTGCGACGGCTGGCTGCGATGGATCCCGGTAAAGCTTGTCGAGTACTGGCCCGGGAAGAGGGGGCTCGCCATAAGGTCCTGACGCGAAACCACTGCGTGCGATGATTTGATCGGCGGCGGCTTCGAGCATGCCGCGCGCGAGCGCAGCCTCATCGGGTGCTCGAAAGCCGATTGAGATCGTCATGCAATCATGATCGAGCGCCACCCCGTCGTGAGCAGCTTGGGGCGGTAAATAAAGCATGTCGCCTGGCTCAAGTACGGCGGTTTCGTCTGGTTTGAAATGCTTAAGAATCTTAAGTGAGAGGCCATCAATCAGCGTCAAATCCTTTTGTTGCCCAAAACTCCAGCGACGACGACCTTGGCCTTGCAGCAAAAAAACATCGTAACTATCAAAGTGCGGGCCCACACCGCCACCTAGGGTAGCCAGACTAATCATCAAGTCATCGAGTCGCGCATCGGGAACAAAACGGAACTGGTTCATCAGCGCACAAGCGGCATCGTCGTGGATATCGACGCTTTGTACAAGCAGAGACCAATTGGGTTCAGTGGCTTTGGGTAGTCTGGCAAAAGGACCTCGCTCCATTTGCCAGACCTTTTTTTCTTTCCAAACTAGTCTGGATTCGACATCGTCACGCCGACCCAATTTTTTGAGCGCAGTGGCAGTAAGAGGCGGACGGAAGTTAGGAAACGCTTGTTTAATGAGTAAAGGCTTGCGTTGCCAATATTCGCGCATGAATTTGGAAGGTGTCAGCCCTCCTAAAAGATCGAGTGGGTGATCAGGATGCATGGCGAGGCCCTAAGGTAACAAATTTTTGAGTTGATATAAGGCATCAAGCGCTTCACGCGGGCTAAGCGTGTCTGGGTCTAGCTCAGATACGGCTTGGCGAATACGCGCTTGGGCCGCCTGATCTTGGGCTGCTTCGACTTGCGCTGCTGCAGGTTCGTTTGTCTGAGCGAATAGTCCGAGTTGAGGAGTGGGCGCGCCTTGCGATTCTAGTCGCTCAAGTTCCCGCGCCGCATGCCGAATGACCGCAGCAGGTACTCCAGCACGTTGTGCAACTTGGATCCCGTAGCTACGACTTGCTGGGCCATCCTTCACTTCGTGCAGAAAGACAATTCCCGTCGGGGACTCCGCAGCCGCTAAGTGAACGTTTGCCGTGTGGAGTTGTTCGGCAGGCATACGTGTGATTTCAAAATAGTGTGTCGCAAACAGCGTGAGCGCGCGATTATGAGTGACAAGTCGCTGTGCAATGGACCAGGCCAGTGCGAGACCATCATAGGTGGAGGTGCCGCGACCAATCTCGTCCATCAATACAAGGCTCTGCGACGTGCTCGATGCCAAGATAGCAGCAGCTTCGGTCATCTCCATCATGAAGGTCGAACGTCCGCCTGCAAGATCATCTGCCGCGCCGATACGTGTAAAGATGCGATCTAGGGGGCCAATCGCAGCACGCTTCGCAGGCACAAAGCTACCGATGCGCGCCAACAAAGCGATTAAGGCCACTTGCCGCATATAGGTTGATTTGCCGCCCATATTGGGCCCTGTGATGACGAGCAGTGAACGTTGTGCGTTCAGGGTACAGCTGTTTGGTGTAAAGCGTTCAATCGAGCGTTCGACGACAGGGTGGCGACCAGAC
Source organism: uncultured beta proteobacterium (assembly GCA_903958565.1). GTDB lineage: Bacteria > Pseudomonadota > Gammaproteobacteria > Burkholderiales > Burkholderiaceae_B > Zwartia. The sequence goes on along the minus strand of CAJBTJ010000110.1, from coordinate 16,258 downwards.
TCAATATCAATCGCCGCCTGTTCTAGCAGTTGCGGCGACACCCATTCGTGTAATTCTGCGTGATGCGCCAAGGCAACGAGTGTGTCGAGTTCGGCGCAAGCGCTTGCGCAGGCTGCCAGTGCGGTGACACTTGGAAGCAGCTGCTCAAGAAGCTGATCGAAGAGCCATTTTTCTCGAGCGAGCGAGCGATCCTGAGCCGACAGTACTTTATCTTCCCAAACTTTTAGTTCGGGCGTGATGTAGCGCTCTGCGTTCTTTAATGTTTGACGTCGACGGTAGTCTTCAGGAACCTTGTCCGCTTGTGCGCGGGAGACTTCAATAAAGAAACCATGCACACGATTGAACTCAACACGCAAGGTGGAGATCCCTGTGCGAGCACGTTCGCGGGCTTCGAGTTCGAGTAAATAGGTGCCGTTATCGGTAGATATCGCTCTTAGTTCATCGAGTTCAGTGTCCATGCCGGTTGCGATCACGCCGCCGTCGCGAATTTGAGTTGCGGGCTCTTGCGCGATTGCGCGCATCAGCAGGGCATGTAGGCCTTCGGGTGGACGCAGGTGATTCGCTAAGCCCTGCAGGCGTTCAGATTGTTGTACTGCATCGCGCAGGAGTGTTTCGAGCTCAGGTAATGCACCAAGTGCATCACGTAAACTGGCCAGCTCGCGAGGACGCACCGACAGCAGTGCGATGCGCGTGGCGATGCGTTCTAGATCAGGAAGCTTGTCCAGCCCGGTACGTAAGGACTGAAGTAGAGGAATGGCGTGTAAGAGTTCGCCACGTGATTGATGGGTACCGAGCAGTGCGGTGATCGCGGACTGTCGAGCGAACACTGGAGCGTTATTTCGTAGAGGATGATGTAGCCAGCGTCTGAGCAAGCGGCTGCCCATGGGGGTGCAGCAACCATCTATGATGGATAACAACGTGGGCGCGTCTTCACCAGAGATCGTTCGTGTTAACTCTAGGTTCCTGCGCGTCGCAGGGTCCATCAGCACATATTGGCTTGCTCGGTCTGCGCTGAGCGCCTGAATATGAGAGAGCGCTTGCGTCTGTGTGCGACCCGCGTAACGCAGTAGAGCACCGGCTGCGCAAATCGCGATCGGCAAGTCCTCAATATCAAAACCAGACAAAGATTGCGTATTGAAATGCTTTAATAAATGCGCTTGCGCTTGCTCGGCCTCAAAGTGCCAAGAAGGCACGCGCGTCGTGGCGCAAGACAGGGTGAAGCTTGGCTGTGCGTCTTCTGCGAAGATAACTTCGGCAGGCTCGATGCGATGTAGCTCAGAGTCAAGCGCGTCAACTGCACATTCTGAAATTTTGAACTCACCGCTTGCCAGGTTTAACCAAGCGACACCCGCGCGACCAGATTTGTTGGCCTTGGTGGGAACAAAAACTGCTGCTACGCAACGGTCTGACTTGGCCGGCAGTAGTGCTTCGTCCGTGAGGGTGCCGGGCGTCACGATACGCATGATCTTGCGCTCGACGGGCCCCTTGCTGGTTGCTGGGTCTCCGATTTGCTCGCAGATGGCGACTGATACGCCTGCAGCTACAAGTTTAGCTAGATACTGCTCTGCAGCATGAAAGGGGACTCCCGCCATGGGTATAGGGGCGCCATTTGAAGAGCCTCTGCGTGTGAGGGTTAGGTTGAGTAGGCGTGCTCCGCGCTCAGCATCCTCATAAAACATTTCATAGAAGTCGCCCATGCGGTAGAGCAGCAACAGTGGTCCCGCCTCAGCTTTCAGGCGCAAATACTGCTGCATCATCGGCGTGTGCTGTTCGGTAGAGGTCGGCTTTGAGTCGTGTTCTTGCATGGAAGTGATAGCGTGGGAGGACGAACGAATAGGTGTCAAGTGTAAGCCACACAGCCTAGTTTGGCTCGCACGCTGGGGGATTGCTTTTCTGGCGATCGGACTTCTCTATAATCCTTCACATATGAGTTGTAATGACGGCGTTTAGCAATAAGGTAGAACATCATGATTTCAAAGATCGTCCCTGACTTAGAGGCTGCGTTGGCCGGTATCCAGGATGGTGCGGTGGTGCTGATAGGCGGGTTTGGTGGGGCAGGTCAGCCGCACGAACTCATCGATGGCCTGATCGCCCAGGGTGCGAAAGAACTGACAATCGTTTGCAATAACGCGGGGTCTGGCGACACAGGCATCGCAGCCTTGCTTGCTTCCGGTCAGGTGCGTCGGGTGGTGTGTTCGTTTCCCCGGCAGGCCGACTCTTATGTGTTTGATCGGCTCTATCGGGCCGGTAAAGTTGAGTTGGAGCTCGTGCCTCAGGGTACGCTGGCTGAGCGCATTCGTGCAGGTGGCGCAGGCATTGGCGGTTTTTTTACGCGTACGGCGGTGGGGACAGAGTTGGCCGAGGGGAAGGAAGTTCGTCACATCGATGGCGACGACTATATTCTTGAAGCACCTATTAAAGCGGATGTCGCGATTATCAAAGCCCATCGGGCCGACCGCTGGGGCAATCTTGTGTACCGAAAAACAGCCCGAAACTTTGGGCCGGTGATGGCCACAGCCGCTAAGCTAACCATTGCGCAGGTCAGTGACATCGTAGAGCTTGGCGAGTTAGATCCGGAAGCGATCGTGACACCCGGCGCATACGTTAAGCGTGTCGTCAAAATTGTAGGTGGAGCAAAATAATGAAACGAATTTCACGAGATGAAATCGCAGCCCGTGTCGCGCGTGACATCCCTGAAGGCGCGATCGTTAACCTGGGGATCGGCCTGCCCACCAAGGTCGCGAACTATCTTCCCCAAGATAAAGATATTTTTTTGCAGAGTGAAAATGGCGTGTTGGGGATGGGGCCTGCGCCGGCTGCCGGAGAGGAAGATTTTGATCTGATTAATGCGGGCAAGCAGCCCGTGACGTTACTGCCCGGTGGAAGCTATTTTCATCATGCCGATTCTTTTGCAATGATGCGTGGCGGCCACCTTGATATCTGCGTGCTGGGTGCGTTTCAAGTGGCGCGCAATGGGGATTTGGCAAACTGGTCGACCGGCGAGCCTGGCGCGATTCCTGCTGTGGGCGGTGCAATGGATTTGGCCGCAGGTGCGCGAGAGGTGTTTGTGATGATGGAATTACTCACCAAGGAAGGCGAGAGCAAACTTGTTGATAAGTGTACCTACCCACTCACCGGTTTACGTTGTGTGTCGCGCGTGTATACCGATGTAGCCGTGTTTCAGATTGAACCGGGTGGCGTGGTGCGGGTGGTTGATGATGTGTCGGGCGCAGGTCAAGAGGAATTGCGGCGCATGACGGGACTTGACCTCGTCTTTTAGACGGCTATTCGTCAATCAGCTTGTTCAGGCGCTGAGCATCTAGTTTGGCTGCCTGACCTTCAACTTTCGATCCCATCGATTCAATTGTTTGGCACAAGTGCGCGATACGTGCATCCTGCTTAGACACGTGCGTGATGAGTTCGTGTAAAGCCTTAACAAGCGGGTCTGCAGCACCAGGGTCTACGGCGTAGGCGTTAAATCCTGTCCCGTCGGTTGGTGTGATATTTGCGGGTCCTTTGTCGAGCATCGCCTGAATCGGTGCTGCATCCCAGTCGGAATCGCAGGGCGATATCTTGGTTGATGCGGTCACCGATGGTGTTGGGGTCAGTGTTGGTGCGGAGACTGAACTAGGTTCTGTGGTGTCGTTTGCCTCCACTTCAATGATGCGAGCTGGGTTGCCGACGGCTGTGGCTCCCGCGGGTACGGGTTTGACGACAACGGCGTTGGACCCAATACGCGCACCATCCCCAACGGTAAATCCGCCAAGCACCTGTGCGCCTGCACCGACTACGACCCCTTTGCCGAGAGTAGGGTGTCGTTTGGCTCCTTTGTAGAGGCGCGTGCCGCCCAGTGTGACACCTTGATAAATCGTACAGTCGTCACCGATTTCTGAGGTCTCGCCGATGACCACACCAAAACCATGATCGATGAAGACTCGACGACCGATCGTCGCACCTGGATGAATTTCAATGCCAGTCAGCATACGGCTGAGGTGAGAGACCATGCGCCCAAGCCAATAAAACTTTGCTTGCCACAAACGATGTGCGAGCTTGTGTGCCATGATGGCGTGCAAGCCCGGATAGCAAGTCAGGATTTCCAGCTTGCTGCGCGCCGCAGGATCTCTTTCGAGAATGCAGGCGATGTTTTCGCGCAAAGAGTTAAACATGATGCTCAAAGCTTAGCGCAAATCTCACTGTACGGCGCGATTAGTCCGCTTAACGCGAAGGGTTGTTGTGTCTGATTCCACGAGCGGTTGCAATCATGGCTGTGCACACGCCGCGCCACATATCGACTTCGTCTTGGGTTAGGTCTCCCCGATTAAATAGGTGTCGCATACGCGGCATCAGTTTCTTGGGATGATTGGGATCTAAAAAGCCGACAGCTTCGAGGGCCTCTTGCCAATGCACGAGTAAAGCCTGCACCGCTTGCCCCGCCGCGGGCTCGCTGCCTCGATCTTTACTCGCACGTGCGGTGGCGGGGCTAAGCGGGACAGCGTTTGAGGTGTTCTGCGCCGTGAGAAGGGCATAGCGCAGTTCCCAAGCGCCAAGTTGCAAGGCCTGAGAGACATTTAGTGAGCTGTAAGCTGGGTTGGCTGGAATGTGGCAGACTCGATGGCAGAGTTCGATGTGTTCATTGGTCAAGCCGGAGCGCTCGGTCCCCACAACCAATGCGACTCGCGCATGTGCATGTTGTGCCAAGTGTGTCTGCGCCATGTGCGCTGCTTCCCGGATGTCGCAGGCCGGTGGCCCGAGCTCACGGTCTCGGGCAGTCAGGGCAAAGGCTAAGGTGACTGGAGCCAGGGCCTGCTGCAGGGTCTCAACGGTCTGTGCCGAGGCCAGCACATCGCTCGCTCCGCTTGCCAAAGCGATCGCTTCGGGCAGGGTCGTGATTTGCTCGGTTTTGGGGGAGACAAGCATGAGATCGCTAAATCCCATGGTTTTGATGGCCCGGGCCGCCGAACCTACGTTTCCGGGGTGGCTTGGCTCGGTCATTACGAAGCGAACTCGGGAAAAATCAAGAGTCATTTAAAATCCCGCTTTAGCTAATTGAAAATAGACACGCATATGCACCCGATGCTTAATACCGCCATCAAGGCGGCCCGGCGAGCCGGATCGATTATTAACCGCGCGAGCCTTGATCTCGAGCGCTTGCAAGTGACTCGAAAAGGGCCTCGCGATTATGTCACGGAAGTTGATCGTGGCGCCGAAAGCGCCATTATCGAAATACTCAGTACCGCCTACCCAGACCATACGTTTATGGCTGAAGAGTCAGGAATTCTAGGCCACACCGCCGAGGGCGAGCTCGCGGCCAATGAGTGGGTGATTGACCCCCTCGATGGTACGACGAACTTTATTCACGGTTTTCCGCATTACGCTATCTCGATTGCTTTGCGTCAGCGTGGGCAGATTAATCACGCAGTCATTTACGATCCGTTCCGCAATGAATTGTTTACGGCAAGTCGCGGGGGCGGAGCATTTTTAAATGATCGTCGCATGCGTGTGTCCACACAGTTGAAGTTTCCCGATGCGCTGTTGGGTGCGCGTTGGCCCGGCTCTGTGGGGCCGGACGAAACCTCAGCGCCCCGCTTTTTAGAAATGGCACGTGGCTGCGCGGGTGTGCGCCGTACAGGGTCAGCGGTTCTCGACTTGGCCTACGTTGCTGTGGGTCGTTTGGATGGATTTTGTGGCTTGGGCTTGAAGCAGTGGGATATGGCTGCTGCGAGCTTAATGGTGTTGGAAGCGGGTGGCTTGATCGGTGATCTAAACGGCGAACAGTCTTGGATGGAATCCGGCAATGTCATTGCTGCCACGCCTAAGATTTTTACGCAAATGCTTGGCATGGTGCAGGGCGAACGCACGAAGTAATCGCGTACGAATTCCGCCCTGCATACATAACCCTTATCTGTAGCGTTTCATTAATATCGGCTACTATTGCTAGGTTAGAAACTCTCGGAGCCCTCCATGGAGTGGCTGCTCGACCCAACCGTTTGGGTCGGCTTATTAACCCTTGTCATACTCGAGATCGTTCTCGGTATCGACAACTTGATCTTCATCGCGATTCTTGCCGACAAGCTTCCGCCCGCGGAGCGTGAGCGGGCGCGCGTCATCGGCCTCTCTCTGGCGCTCTTTATGCGCCTCGGGCTCTTGGCCGGGATGTCATGGCTTGTTCAGCTAAAAGAACCTTGGATCGTGTGGGGCCCCGTCAGCTTGTCAGGGCGTGATCTGATTTTAATCGTCGGTGGCTTTTTCCTGCTTTTTAAAGCGACGCTTGAGCTGCATGAGCGCATTGAAGGCAACCGACAGCAGCAGACGACTGCGCGCGTCTACGCGAGCTTCTGGGTCATTGTGACGCAGATCGTGGTGCTAGATGCCGTGTTCTCGCTTGATGCCGTGATCACGGCGGTTGGCATGGTCGACGATCTTGCCGTCATGATGGTGGCCGTGGTGATCGCCGTGTTGATTATGCTGGTGGCCTCCAAGCCCTTGACAAAATTTGTCAATGAGCACCCAACGGTCGTCGTCCTTTGTCTTGGTTTCCTGCTGATGATTGGCTTTTCGCTGGTGGGCGAAGGGTTCGGCTTTAAGGTGCCTAAGGGTTATCTATACGCAGCAATTGGTTTCTCTGTGTTGATCGAACTGCTAAACCAATTTGCGCGCCTCAATGGCTTAAAGCTAGAGTCTAAGCGCCCCATGCGCGAGCGTACGGCCGAGGCCGTACTGCGCATGCTGGGCAAGCCTTTGCCCGAGGCCGTCGTGGTCCAGGCACCTAGCGCGCAGCAAGAAGAAATGCCAGTGACATTTGGGATCGAGGAGCGCAACATGGTGAGTGGTGTCTTGACGCTCGCTGAGCGGACCATCCATTCCGTGATGACGCCGCGTACCGAAATTTCCTGGATCAATCTCGATGATGATCCCCAGCTTATTCAAAAACAAATCGCAGAGGTACCCCATAGTTTTTTCCCGGTTTGTCGGGGCTCGGTGGATGAAGTCATCGGAATCGGTCGTGCAAAAGAGATGATTGCAGATCTTTTAATCCATGGAAATGTGCGTCGTGCGAGTTTGCGCGAACCGATTATTGTGCACGACACCATCAGCATCATTCGTTTGATGGATACGCTTAAGCGCTCGCGTGGCCAACTCGTGCTGGTAGCCGACGAATTTGGAACGATACAGGGCTTGGTTACACCGATCGATGTGTTTGAAGCGATCGCGGGTGAGTTCCCGGATGAAGATGAAACCCCCGACATTGTTACCAGCGGCGAGAATGAGTGGGAAGTGGATGGTGCAGCGGACTTGCATCAACTAGAGCAAGTGCTGGATATCGAGGGTCTTGTTGATGAAGATGAAGACTTCACAACGTTGGCTGGTTACTTGTTATCGCGTTTTGGTCAGTTACCCGCGCGGGGGGATCAATGTGAATTTGATGCACCGCATGCGCGTTTTAAGTTTGAGGTCTTGCGAATAGATGGGCGACGCATCGCCCAGGTTCGCATCACCAAACTCGCTGCGTCCTCGGAAGTGTCGACTGATTAGCGCGGGGTAAGGTCGAAGAGGCTCAGGCCGTCTTCATCGATCACCATCCAGCCGCCACGCGGCTTGCGATTTTCTTCAGAAAGATCGCAATCCCAATCGGGTAATACCCAGCGCTCACAGCGATTGCCCTCAACGGTGAGTACGTTGCGCCCGGGGCGATGGGTATGGCCATGGACGATCAGCGAGACATTGTGCGCCCGAATAGCGGCGGCAACGGCATCAGCATTCACGTCCATGATTTCGCTAGATTTGGTTTGATTGGCCACCATACTTTCACCACGCGCTTGTGCAGCGAGGGTGAGTCGTTCGGGGATGCTTTTTGCCAAGAAACCACTCTGCCAGGCAGGGTTGCGCACCATTGACCGAAACTGTTGATAGGCGACATCGTCCGTGCAGTATTCATCACCGTGGCTCAGAAGCATGGTGCGGCCGGCGATCGTAACCAAGACTTGCTCTGGCAGCAGATTTGCACCGAGCCCAGCTGTGAGAGCTTCTCCCATGAGGAAGTCGCGGTTACCTCGACCTAGCCAGACAGGGATTTTTGCTGCACACGCTTTGATGGCCATGAGGTCGAGCGCTAACCATGGTGGTGCGACGACGGCAACGTCATCACCAATCCACGCATCAAAGATGTCGCCCGGCAATAAGAGTGCTGAGGCCTCTTTGGCGGCGAGCTTTAAAAAGTCACGAAAAGCCTCGGAGGTCTCCGTGGTGTGTTGACCTAGATGGACATCTGAGGCGAGCCACACGGGCCCATTTAATGCAATCTTATTCAATGACGGCTGCCTTGATAATGAGCACATCTGTGGTTGGAACGTTTTGGTGCATGCCGCTGTTGCCAGTTGCCACGCCTTTCATTTTGTCCACAACATCTTTGCCCTCAACAACCTCACCAAATACGGCATAGCCCCAGCCTTGTGCGGTGGGCGCTGTGTGGTTAAGGAAGTCGTTGTTCGCAACGTTGATGAAAAACTGTGCAGTCGCGGAGTGTGGATCTTGTGTGCGTGCCATGGCCAAGGTGTACTTGTTGTTTTTTAGGCCGTTGTTGGCTTCGTTTTCGACGGTGGCCTTGGTTGGCTTTTGCTTGAGGCCTGGTTCAAAGCCGCCCCCTTGAATCATGAAGCCGTCGATGACGCGATGAAAAATGGTGCCATCAAAAAAACCATCATTGACGTAAGCCAGAAAATTGGCGACGGTCTTGGGTGCTTTGACTGCATCTAGAGAAATAATGATGTCGCCTTGGCTGGTGGTCATTTTTACGCGTGGGCTGGTAGTCATGGTTACGCCTTGTTTTTGGTTCGAGGTTGAGGGAGGTGCCGCATTCGCAGCTAAACAGAAGAGTGGAAGTAATCCAGTAAGTGTGAGGTTGCGCAGTACACGCAGCCAGTTAATTGATGTGTTCATTTGTTGATGGACTCGATGATGTCAGTGACTGAGCGGATTCTAGGGCGCAGATCTATCGCGCCAGCTTTCAGAGCCTGTTCGTAGGCTCTAAGTGCGAGGAGTAATTGCACATCGCCAAAATTAGCCTGTGCCATCGCTGAGTTTGGATTGATCATGATCGACATTTCCAACGCGCGCCGCGCTTGTTCAAGCTCATCTCGCTTGACATACAGATCTGCAAGATTGTTCCAAGGCTCAGGTAGTTCGGGGAAACGCATGGTCATGCGTTGGTAAATCGCCTCTGCCTCTGGCAAGCGCTTAAGCTCTGTGAGAAGACGAGCGTGCAGAAACATGAGCTGAACATCTGTGCCGGGCGTGTGGCGGTTCGCCTCAACAGCCTGACGCTTTTCGACGGCATCGAGTGCTTCTTTTAGTCGACCAGTGCGGATGAGCCCCTCGATGCGCTGGCTGATCTCAGCAGGACTGAGGGGTATTCTGGTGTCAATGCCGGGGGCAATAGCATCCAAGATCTTGGCCAGGCCGTCCCAGCCGCCTTCGGGCGGCTTGTCGCCAATGATCAGTTCGGGCCCGGAGCCAGGTACGGCCGACGGCAGTTGTTGGCGCGGCGTTTGACGTGAGTTTGGCTCGACGGGGTCGTTTGCAAGCGGATTGATGTTGCGCGCACCAGGTGCAGCGGGATAGTTTGCCTGAGCCTGCGCGTGCGCATGCCATACCACCACCATGCAGGTGGCGATTAAAGCGGACGCTATGCTTTTGGACAGGTTCAAGGTGGACAATCCTCAATTGCTATACTTGACGATCCGCATTTTAGCTCTGCTTTTAGATTGCCAAGCGCAGAAGGTCGTATTTTGCCTCGATTGGCTCTAAAGCTTCTTTTTACCCCTATAGCATGCTCCAGATTTACGATTCGCTGTCTCGAACCAAAAGGCCCTTTGTCCCACTTCATGCAGGACAAGTTGGGCTTTATGTATGTGGCATGACGGTTTATGACTACTGTCATTTAGGGCATGCAAGAATGCTAGTCAGCTTTGATGTCGTGCAGCGTTGGCTGAGGGCCTCAGGCTTAAAAGTGACTTATGTCAGAAATATTACCGATATTGACGACAAGATCATCAAACGTGCCGTGCAGAGTAATCGCCGCATCGCTGAGGTGACTGATTTCTTTATTGAAGCAATGCACGCGGACGAGCGAGCACTGGGCGTGCAAGCGCCGGACCACCAGCCATGTGCCACCGAGTATGTGGGAGATATGCTGGGCATCATCAAGCAGTTAGAGCAAAACGGTTTGGCCTACCAAGCCGAGGATGGCGACGTGAACTTCGCCGTGCGAGGCTTCCCGGATTACGGCAAGCTATCGGGTAAGTCGCTTGATGACCTTCGGGCGGGGGAGCGGGTAGCCGTGGTTTCCTCCAAGCGTGATCCCTTGGATTTTGTCCTGTGGAAGTCCGCCAAAGAGCACGAACCGAGCGATACCCGCTGGGAATCGCCTTACGGTTGGGGACGTCCAGGCTGGCATATTGAATGTTCCGCGATGAGCAAGGCCCTTTTAGGGGTGCCTTTGGACATTCATGGGGGCGGGCCAGACCTTAAATTTCCACATCATGAAAACGAGATCGCTCAAACGGAAGGTGCTTTTGGCGGCACGCTAGCCAATACCTGGATGCATTGCGGTCCGCTCATGGTGGATTCGGACAAAATGTCTAAATCCTTGGGTAACTTTAAAACAATTCGTCAAACGATCGGCAAGGTGAGCGTTGCGACGGGTGATGCTGAAGCATCCGATTATGTCGTAAATCCTCGCGAAGCTGAGATGCTGCGCTTTTTTATCGTGCGCAATCAGTACCGTAGCCCGCAAAACTATGCGCCAGATAACTTGGTCGATGCACAGCTCTCGCTGGATCGTCTCTACCAAACGCTGCAAAATACACCTGCCGGCGCTGCGGTGCAGGTTGATTGGTCAAGCCCCCAGGCGCAGGCGTTCCGAGAGGCTATGGACGATGACTTCAATACAGCCGGTGCAGTAGCCGCGTTATTTGAACTGGCCAGTCAAGTCAATCGTACGCAAGACGCAACGCTGTGCGCGCAGTTAAAGGCCTTGGCTGACGTGCTGGGCTTACTGCAGCAAGATCCTGCGGTGTATTTTCAAAGCGCAACGCGGTATACACGTCGTGCCATCGAAGAGGCTGTTGCAGGGCAGGGGGCAACGAGCGACGCGTTGATGCCGGAAGCAGAGATCGAGGCCTTGATCGTTGCACGTGCCGAGGCCAAAAAGGCTAAAAATTTTGCAGGTGCGGACCAAATTCGTGCAACACTGAAAGCTGCAGGTGTCGAGCTTGATGACAAGCCTGGTGGTTTGACTCAGTGGCGTCGCGCCTAAGGTCCTTGATATGCCTATTACTGCCGCTCCGATCGTGAAGCCCGATTATTGGGATGCCGCCGTCGCGCATTTGATGCGTCGGGATCGCATCATGAAAAAACTCATCCCAAAGTTTCCAAACATAAGCCTGGTTTCGCGTGGCAATCCCTTCATGACACTGGCCCGTTCGATTGTCGGGCAGCAAATTTCTGTCAAGGCGGCAGAGTCGGTGTGGCAACGTTTATTGCTCGAATGCGGTAAACGCCCGACGCCCGCCTCCGTTCAAAAAGCCGGGTTAGAAAAGTTGCGCGCGGCCGGCTTGTCAGGCCGCAAGGCTGAGTACATATTAGATTTGTCCACACACTTTTCTGAAAAACGTGTTCACCCCAAAAAATGGGCTGCGATGGATGATGAGTCCGTGATTGCCGAATTAACCGCGATCCGAGGGATCGGTCGCTGGACGGCAGAGATGTTTTTAATTTTTAATTTGCAGCGCCCTGATGTGTTGCCGCTCGATGATGTTGGTTTGCTCAACGCAATCTCGTTACACTACTTCAGCGGTGAGCCTGTATCTCGTTTTGAGGCCCGAGAGGTTGCGCAAGGTTGGCAGCCTTGGTCGACCGTGGCAACGTGGTATTTGTGGCGTAGTCTAGACCCCGTTCCAGTGGAATATTGATTTAACGTCATTGTTCAAAGAGTCAAAGAAATATGCGTAATACTTTTTTAGAGTTCGAACAGCCTCTTGGTGAGTTAGAAGGTAAGATCGAGCAACTGCGCTATGTGCAGGCGGATTCGGCCGTTGATATTTCGGACGAAATCAATCGCTTACAGCAAAAAAGTCAAACACTAGCCAAAGATATCTATGCCAAGCTCACGCCTTGGCAAACGTCGATGGTTGCGCGCCATCCGCAGCGTCCTTACACGCTCGATTATGTGCGAGAGATTTTTACGGACTTCCATGAGCTGCACGGCGATCGTATGTACGCAGACGACTTGTCGATCGTGGGTGGCATGGCGCGTTTTAATGGCGCGCCCTGCATGGTCATCGGACATCAAAAAGGCCGTGACACGAAGGAGCGTGCAGCACGTAACTTTGGTATGCCCCGGCCTGAGGGTTATCGCAAGGCGATGCGCTTGATGCGCTTAGCTGAAAAATTTAATTTGCCTGTCTTCACCTTTGTGGATACTCCCGGTGCCTATCCCGGCATTGGTGCAGAGGAACGCGGTCAATCTGAAGCCATCGGTCACAATTTGTATGCGATGGCGGAACTGCGTGTACCCATTATTTCGACAATTATCGGTGAAGGTGGGTCGGGTGGTGCCCTAGCGATTGCGGTCGGTAACGTCGTGATGATGTTGCAGTATTCGACGTACTCGGTGATTTCGCCTGAGGGTTGTGCATCCATCCTGTGGCGTAGCCCGGACAAGGCCCCCGAGGCCGCAGCCGCTTTGGCGATTACCGCAGATCGTTTGAAAGAATTTGGTTTGATCGATCGGGTGGTCAACGAGCCCGTCGGGGGAGCGCATCGCGATCCCCGCGTGATGGCGCGTTTGTTGCGCCGCTCGCTTGCCGACGCCTTGCGTCAATTATCGGGCATGACCCCTGAGCAACTCATTGAACACCGTCTTGAAAGGCTGCTGTCGTATGGCCGTTTTCAAGAGGTTCGCGCATAGAGGCGTGGTTGTCCGCGACGCCTAACACCGACCTTGAGTTCGACCAGGTGCTGCAGGATGCGCTTGGTCAATCGCTCGCAACGCTTCCTAAGCGTTCGTCGGTCGCAGTAGCCTTAAGCGGTGGCATTGATTCCGTTGCACTCGCGCTTGTCGCGCAAGTAGTATGCAAGCATACGGAACATCCCTTGCATTTCTTTCATGTGCATCACGGTTTATATGCCGAGGCAGATACTTGGGCAGCCCATTTGCAAGGGCTGGCCCACAACTTGGCTGTGCCACTGTCGTTACAGCATGTCGAGGTCGCGCAAGATTCTGGTTTGGGTATTGAGGCGGCTGCCAGACAGGCGCGCTATGTTGCCCTGGCAGACTTGGCACGATCGCAGGGCGTGACAGCGATACTGCTTGCTCATCATCGGCAGGATCAGGCTGAAACGGTCCTGTTGCGTTTGCTTCGCGGTGCGGGGGTGCTGGGCTTGGGTGCAATGCATGCGCAAGCGCTGCGTGGCGATCTGCAACTGTTGCGGCCTTGGCTGGATATCGATCGCAATGTATTGGTCGCTCTGACGCAAGCCTATGCACAACGATCGGGATGGTATCCTGTTCAGGATCCAAGCAATAGCGATGTGCAGTACGCGCGTGGCGCGCTGCGTGCCGAGCTCATCCCAGTGCTCGATCTGCGCTGGCCGGCTTGGCGACAAACGTTAACGAGGCATGCCAAACAAGCGCAAGAGACCTCGCAAATCCTTGATGAGGTCGCGGCGGGTGACTGGCAGACCCTCGAGCCCGATCCTCATGGGATGAGTTTTAGTTTGCAGCGTTGGCGTAGTCTGAGCGAACCGCGGCAGGCCTTGGTCTTACGGTATTGGCTCAATCAGCGTGGCGCAGCCATGCCGGGCGAACGCCGTCTGGCGGAACTCATGCGTCAACTCCGTCAATTGCACGCCTTAGGACATGATCGCGAGCTGCTTTGGCAGCACGGCAGCTACCGGGTTCAGTGCGTTCGGGGGCGGGTTTCCTTGTCTTCGGGCTAAAATAGTCGTCTTTGCTCCTGCCTCACGGCATTTTTGCTCACACGATCATGGCACTTATTGTTCACAAGTATGGCGGCACCTCGATGGGTTCGGTCGAACGCATCAAAAACGTTGCGCGTCGCGTCGCAAAATGGCACGCGGCAGGCCACCAGGTGGTCGTGGTGCCCTCTGCGATGTCCGGCGAAACGAATCGACTTCTAGGTTTAGCGAAAGAGCTTTCTGAAACCGCTGATGGCCGCGAGTTGGATATGATCGCCGCGACCGGCGAACAAGCATCCAGCGGACTTCTTGCCATTGCCTTGCAGGCTGCTGGTTTGCAAGCCCGTAGCTATGCAGGGTGGCAAGTTCCGATCCGCACTGACTCGTCTTTTACCAAAGCGCGAATTACCGCAATTGACGATAAGCGTATTCGTGCAGATCTCGACGCTGGGCGTGTCGTCGTCGTGACTGGCTTCCAAGGCGTCGACGATGCAGGACACATTACAACGCTTGGTCGTGGCGGCTCTGATACGTCCGCCGTGGCTGTGGCGGCAGCCTTAAAAGCAGATGAGTGCCTAATCTATACGGACGTGGATGGCGTCTATACAACCGATCCTAGAGTCGAGCCCGACGCACGCCGTTTGAGTGTGATCTCGTTCGAAGAAATGCTTGAGATGGCTTCGTTAGGATCCAAGGTTTTACAGATCCGCTCTGTTGAGTTCGCTGGTAAATACCGCGTACCCACTCGCGTACTGTCATCGCTTACCGATCCCGATATTCCGCTAGACGAAGAAATGCGTTCTGGCACTCTGATTACTTTTGAGGAAGATGAAAAAATGGAAGCAGCCGTTGTTTCAGGCATTGCCTTTAGCCGCGACGAAGCCAAAGTGACCCTGCTAGGCGTCCCGGACAAGCCAGGCATCGCGTTTGCAATTCTGGGTCAGGTCGCGGATGCCAATATTGATGTGGATATGATTGTTCAAAACCAGTCGGTCGATGGCACAACGGACTTTTCTTTCACGGTCCATCGCAACGAATTTGCCCGAACCCTAGCTGTGATCAAAGACAAGATTGCACCGTCCGTGCACCCTCGCGAAGTCTTGTCGGACGACAAGGTCGCAAAAGTGTCGATCGTGGGGATCGGCATGCGTTCGCACGCGGGCGTAGCAAGCTTGATGTTCAAGACGCTTGCTCAAGAAAATATCAATATCCATATGATCAGCACGAGCGAAATTAAGACCTCCGTCGTAATTAGTGACAAGTACATGGAGCTGGCGGTGAGGGCGCTGCACAAGGCGTTTGGTTTAGAGACTGCACCTGCAAAAAAGGCCTAACCTGGAGTTTGCTAGGGCAGGGGCTAGCCATGCTAGAATCTTGCCTTGGTTTGGAGGCGTGCCCGAGCGGCTGAAGGGGCTCCCCTGCTAAGGGAGTATGTGAGCTAAAACTTGCATCCAGGGTTCGAATCCCTGCGCCTCCGCCAACCATTTAGTAAATATGCGCCTCTCGGGGCGTTTTTTATGAGTACATACCCAAAAGCATACCCAAGAATTTGAGCTTGATTTCAGATCAAGTACCACCCATCACCATTGCTCGTTGCTTGCAGTGCACGGTCCGGTCGCGCTTAGCTGCCCATGTTTGGTCCCAGTGACACCCTACCCCTTGTCGATTTCAGCCAACCGACACCCCACCATACCCGCACCCCCGTAAATCGACGGCTTTGTTATGTCGACCTATGCACTGTATTTTGCTCAAACGATGCTGCTCGGGCGTTTAAAAGCCACCCGAAGGTGGCTAGAAGCCGAGTGGGTTACCGGTCAGCAATGGCTAACACCCCAGCAGGAGCTAACACCGTTCTAACACCCCCAGCAGTTAACGCTCCAGCAGGCGCTAGCAAGCCCAGTAGTCGCCCCCCCCTGCACACCACCCGCAGCCTGCTGCAGCGCTTCGTCAGAGACATCCAGTACAACTTCATCAAGTTCAATGTTCATCGCAAACTCCAAGGTTGTGGGTTACCGGCGCAGCAGGCGCTAACACCAGTTAGTGCATTTTATGAATGCACCACTTTTATAATATCTGCGCTGAATGGGTGTCAACCGCTATTTGCAGTATTTGTGAGTGACTGCGAGATTTCGCTAAATCCCCTGAGAAACCCGTAAAAACTTAGATACCCGAATCATCACCTAAGCCTACCCCCTGTCGATTCCAGCCAACCGACACCCCACCGCACCTCCATCCCCGTAAATGGACGGCTTCGTTGTTTGACCTATGCACTGTATTTTGC
>CAJBTJ010000109.1 GCA_903958565.1 uncultured beta proteobacterium | reverse complement strand
ACTCTATACTCAGCACGCGTAAACGCGGGAACGCTTAAAGCAGGGAACGTGGAGACACGTAGGCGCGCGCATGCTGCCCTGACGCCGGCCTCAGCCTTTGGAAATCTACCAACCGCGGGGCGGCGCATCCCTACATCAGCAAAGCGGCTGCGTATTCACGTCCTCGGCTGGGTCCTTCTGGAGCTGGGGCCAACGCCCAACGCGCGGAATCGCGCCAACTCCCATAGGCGCGCTCCCGCGCTTGTATTGGGGTAGCCGGCCGACCCTGCGCAGGCCAAGGGATAGAGGCCCCATACTTGCCCCCCGCACCTACTCTGCTGCGCCCATCTTGGCGCCGGGTCTACGACTGGCCGGTGCCCCTCACTGGGCCTAGTGCTAACGCCCATGATCGCCCCGTTCGGGACCAAGCGCGCGAATTTCGGTCATTCAGATAAAAAAGTGGGTGTCTGCAATTGTCTCTAAGAGTTTCGTGCCCTCATGGAAAGAGCCGCCATCGAGGACGGGGAAGCGGCGGCGATTCAAGAGTAGGTGGAGGATTCAGCGAGTGTGCTCAAGAGAATGAGGGTGCGGCACCATTCGGGTATTCTCGGCTTTGCGCCCCAGCGGAAAATGACCTCGCTTCCCGGCGGATCGGCCATGCGGCGAATGGGTGTCCCCGACGGCCAAAACAGACCTGGTTAAGCCACAACACTCGCTCCATGACGGGTATGAGGAAACGGAAATTGATAGGTAGCTCAATTTGGAGATTCTGTCTGAGGCGGTGCATCGCCTTCCGATTTGAGCTTACTGAGCCAAGCGAGGGCCGCCTCCTTATCGTAAGTGGCCCAACGGGCGACAACAGACTCCGCAGTTACAGCACGAAATGCGGGATCTTGAATGCTCTCCACCCACTCGGCAGCGGCTTTACCATCCTTAGGCGCGACAGCCTCAGCTAAACCCTTAATACCATAGTCTCGCAGAGACCCAGGTGGTAGTTTTTGGAGCCAAGCAGATGCTTCGATAGCATCCATAGTAGCCCACAAGGCAGTTAATTTTTCCGAAGCTGCAAGGCGATCTTCTTGTAAACTACCTACATTTTCCTCAAGCCATGCTGCGACTGAATTAGGGTCTGCACGCGCCCAACGTCCAATAACATTGGACATGTCTTGTGTTGAATAATCCGGCTGATTGGCAAGCATTGCGGCCTTCTCAAACTCGTTCGCGTTTAGAATGCCATTAAGAATGTAATTCTGCGGCCGAAGTGCATGTTGAACACAAAGCGCGCGAAAATCGGAGTTTTGCAACGCAACAATAAGCTGTTCAGAATTCTGATTTCCTAATTCGTTCAAAACCGAACGCATCGCTTCGCCTTGCCGAACAGGATTGAGTTCCTTGAGAGATTGAAGTGCTAATATGGGATCTACAAGGGCAAGCTTGTTGTAGAATGCCATGGTTGCGTAAGTACCTTCCTTTGTTTCAGGTAGAGATTTGAGCCAACCGATACCTTTTGCTGGGTCAAGTTCAGCGAAACGCTTGCCAAGGGCAGCAGATGCAGCATCATAGACAGCACCTGTTGGCAATTCTTGCAGCAGAGTGAGACCATCCTCAAGCGAAATGTCTAACATTGCTTGAGTAGCAACGCCCAGCAATAAATCCGTGCGCTCCTGGCCGTTATAGTGGTCGCGGATGTTGCGCAACTTTTCTCGTACAACTGCGAGTGCGCTTGTGGACGTTGTGAGCGGTATATCGGAAGTAGCTACCCGCGGCTTTGAGCTTGTTCTTTGAGAATTTTGCGATGCATGCCGCGACTGTGATGAAATAGGCAAAGCATCTTGTCCGCCAGCGGTGTGATACGTATGAACGTAATAAAAGGAGCATACTGCAGCAAACAGAGACAGAGCGGATACGATGTATATCTTGCGTTGGTGCATGATCACGAACACATTTTAGAAAGAACTCGGTGCGACGAAGAAGTAATTACTATGGCGTCCCATATTCCCAAACAATTGTCATCTCCCAATGGTACATAACAGTCCAAATGCCTTGGGGGCCTTCACTTGTGGTGACACTGGCAACGTAAGGGTTTGTTGTTATAGGAGGAGAATGTGCAGGAACAAGCTTAGGATAGGTCGGGAGCAGGCTAGCAGCAGTTAAAATCGTGTCGAAGAAAGTTTCCGACCAACCTGCTCCAGGGTTATCGCCGCTAGCGGGAACAGCTGGCACTTGGCTAGCCGGAGCAGCAGGAGCCGAATTCTTCATTGCTGCAAGCTCTGAATCCGTTGGTTTGGTAGTGTATTCAACGGTATTGCCGTTGGAATCGACCTTTAATTGCCCATTCTGCCACTTTTTAATTTTAGGCGCTCTCTGCATATGCCACCTCAAACATTAGTCCATTAGCGGCTATAACCGTAACGGCCGTTGCCTTGCCAGTGGCTTGAAGGAATCGACGGCGTCCTAAAAGCAAATTCCACAAAGTAGGATCCGGTGGCTGGTTAGAAAGCGATTTGGCTTTGCCGAACGGAGAGAGTTTGGGAGTATTCATAATAGCCATTGCAGGCTAACGGCATCTTGAGACGGTGACAAGCAATATTTTTGATTCTACGCGTAAAAACTGGAACGAGCCCACAAAATTGACGCATTAAACGGGGATGAAAGCAGAACCAAGAACCAGCAACTGTTCTAAAACGAATAGCAATTCCATAGTCCATTTGCTAAAGACCAATTTTGTCGTGCACCATCTGCGTGT
>CAJBTJ010000108.1 GCA_903958565.1 uncultured beta proteobacterium | reverse complement strand
CTTTTTTCCGGTCACTTGGCATACACGTGCCATGGCTACACCTATTGTTTGTTTGAACGCAGCGTTCAGGTTTTTTCGTTCAGATTTCTACATCAAGTCTGACATTCTAATACGAAACCGAGGTTTAAATCAAACCGTCCTGCTGGTTTTGCGTGCGAGAGCTCCGAGTAGGCATGCCATGGAGGTGCAGCACCCCATGATAAGCGCCAAAGGCAAGGGGCCCGGGGTTGTGAGCATGCTGACGGTCATTCCGGCCAGGGCGCCACAAGAGATTGTGATCGTCCCCATCATTGCCGAGGCTGAGCCCAGCTGGCGCCCTTGGTCTGAAAGCGCCATCGCCGCAGAGTTTGGTCCGACAAAGCCTTGACTGAACATAAAACACATCATGCAGCCCATGATGACGGGGAGGGTGGCCACCCCAAGCAGGCTGAGCGTGAGCGCCGCGACCCCCGCGGACATCATCAAGGCGAGTGCCCAAGGCAGTAGTTTTTCGGGACGATGATGCCGAAGTAAGCGAGCGCTAACCTGCGATCCCGTAATTAAGCTGAGGGCGTTGACGCCAAAGAGTAGACCGTATGTCTGGGGAGACACCCCAAAGTGCTCAATAAACAGCCGCGGTGAGGCGGCAATATAGCCAAAGAGTGTGGCTGAGCCCATTCCGCCTGAAAAGGCAAACGCCGTAAAGCGTTTATGGCGTAGTAAGCCCGTGTAAGTCCGGAAAATATTGCTCCAACTAAGTATTATTTTGTTTTGAGGGGGTAGACTCTCGGCCATGACTTTCCAGACCGTGATCAGCAACACCACGCCGATCAGAGTAATCACAACAAAAATCCCTCGCCACCCTGATATCGCCAGAACATGCGAGCCTACGATTGGCGCCAGAATGGGGGCTACGCCCATGATCAACATCAACATCGACAATGCGCGTGCGGCTTCTTGGGTGCTGTAGTGGTCGCGCACCACGGCGCGTGAGATCACCATGCCGGCTGCGCCACCCATGGCTTGGGCGATGCGACTGAGGGTTAGAAATTCCACACTCGGTGCCAAGGCGCAGGCAGCCGAGGCCACGATATACAGCACTAGCGCGCCGTAGAGCGGCGGTTTACGACCAAAGCGATCGGCCAGCGGGCCATAAACAAGTTGCGCGCTCGCCATTCCGATTAAGTATGCGGCGAGGGTGCGCTCGACCTCATTGCTACTTGTCGAAAGTCCGCGAGCAATTTCCGGGAAGGCCGGCAAATACATGTCGATAGAGATCGGGCCAATCGCCGTGAGCGCGCCCATCAAAAGTAACCAGCCTGGTAGTCCCACCGCAGCCAGCTTCAAGCAGCAAGTGCCGTCGGAATGTGTACCTCGCGTGCGGCTTGTGCTGCGATTTCAAAGGATCTCAGGCGTGCCTTGTGATCAAAAATCTGCCCGGCCATGATGAGCTCATCAGCGCCAGTTTTTTCGACCAACGCTTGCAGTCCACGTCGCACGGTTTCCGGTGAGCCCACCACGGAGCAAGATAACTGTTCAGAGACAGAAACTTTTTCGTAGGGCGTCCAAAAGGTCTCAATGTCGTCGATAGGTGGTGGGAGTTGACCGCGCGTATTGCGACGCATGCGTGTGGCATGCTGTTGGTGTGTGGTGAACAAGTAATGTGCTTCTTCGTCCGTATCTGCGGCAACGATGTTGACACCAACACCTGCGTGCGGTTTCGCTTGTTGTGAGGAGGGTTTAAATAAGGTCTTGTAGGCGTGCAGCGCTTGCATCAGAGCATCGGGCGCGAAATGCGAGGCGAACGCATAAGGCAAGCCGAAATGTGCAGCCACTTGTGCCCCGTAGGTGCTTGAACCCAAAATCCAGATGGGCACATGCAGACCCGCACCCGGGATAGCCTTCACTGCTTGACCTGGTTGCACGTCGTCAAAGTAAAACTGCAGCTCTTGCACGTCCTGTGGAAATTGATCCGACGAGCTTTGAAGGTCCCGACGCAGGGCACGCGCAGTCATTTGATCTGTACCCGGTGCGCGACCTAAGCCAAGCTCAATACGGCCAGGAAACAATGAGGCGAGCGTACCGAATTGTTCGGCGATCACCAAGGGGGCGTGATTGGGCAGCATGATTCCGCCGGATCCAATCCGAATAGTGGAGGTCCCAGCCGCGACGTAACAAAGCGCGACTGCTGTGGCCGAACTCGCGTTGCCAGTCATGTTGTGGTGCTCGGCCATCCAGTAGCGGGTAAAGCCCCATTTTTCGGCGTGTTGCGCCAAGTCGCGGGAGTTATTCAAGGCATCGGTCGCCGTGAAACCTTGTGGAATGGGCGATAAGTCTAGGATCGAGTAAGGGATGCTCATAGGGTTTCGTGGTGCTTGGGCAGGTTATGCTTACGGATCAGGGTGCTGAAGGTGACTTGGTTTAATCCGAATTGCTTCAATAATACGCCCATTTTTTTCCGAGTGACATAAAGCTTCAGCCTTCAGAAGGCTAACCGTCTGACATTAAAGGAGCACGCAATGCGTGAAGTATTTATTACCGCAGCAGCCCGAACCGCGATTGGCGATTTTGGGGGAGGTCTAAAAGACGTGGCACCGATTGATCTCGGCGCGACCGTTGTGAAGGCGGTTTTACAGCGCTCAGGTGTGGATGGGTCAGCCGTGGGGCATCTGGCGTTCGGTCATGTTGTGCACACTGAGCCCCGTGACATGTATTTGTCGCGGGTCGTCGCCCTAAACGCGGGGTTGCCGCAAAGCTGCGCCGCATTTAACGTCAACCGCCTGTGCGGCTCGGGCTTGCAAGCGATTATCTCGAGTGCTCAGTCGATTTTGTTGGGCGATACCGACATGGCAATCGGCGGTGGTGCTGAAGCCATGAGTCGGGGTGGTTATTTGTCACAGACGCAGCGTTTTGGCTCGCGCATGGGTGATGCAACCGTTTCGGACATGATGGTGGGCGCGCTGACCGACCCCTTCGGTCGCATGCACATGGGCGTGACCGCAGAAAACGTAGCGAAGCAGTTTGGCATTTCTCGTGCTGACCAAGACGCGCTTGCGGTTGAATCACATCGCCGTGCGGCGAAAGCGCAGGACGAAGGGCGCTTTAACGATCAAATCGTGCCTGTCGTCATCAAGACGCGTAAAGGCGAAGTAGAGTTCAAGGTCGACGAGCATCCACGGCGAGATGTTTCTATAGAAGGGCTCGCTGCCTTGCGTGCCGTGTTTGTGAAAGAAAACGGTACGGTAACCGCCGGTAACGCTTCAGGTATCAACGATGGCGCTGCAGCGGTCTTGATGATGAGCGGTGAGGCGCTTAAATCAAGCGGTGCCAAACCGATGGCGCGGTTGGTAGCCTATGCACACGCAGGCGTTGATCCCAGCATTATGGGCATTGGCCCGGTACCCGCTACTCAAGCGGTGATGAAGCGTGCCGGTTTGACGGTTGATCAAATGGATGTCATTGAGGCCAATGAAGCCTTTGCCGCACAAGCCTGCGCGGTCGCTAAAGAGCTCAAGCTGGACTCTGCGCGTTTGAATCCTAATGGCAGCGGTATTTCGTTGGGGCATCCGATCGGTGCGACAGGCGCGATTGTCACAACCAAAGCGATTTATGAATTGCATCGCACCGGCGGCCGTTATGCGCTCGTGACGATGTGTATTGGTGGTGGTCAAGGTATTGCCGCGATTTTTGAGCGCGTGTAAGTCAGCGTTCATTAGTTGCTAGCTCTGCTTAAGCACTGACAATACGAAAAAAAGGGACAGTTTCGGTTGTCCCTTTTTTATTGACGGATTGGATGCAGCTGAACGCTGCGGCCTTTAAAGGTGGCCGAGTTCTGCGATTGACACCACTTGATTTGCCGCGATCACAAGATGGTCGAGTAGCGCGATATCCACCACAGAGAGTGAGTGTTTCAAGTGTCTGGTGAGGGCAATGTCGGCAGCGCTTGCTTGAGCAAGCCCCGATGGATGATTGTGGGCCAAGATGATCGCCGCCGCGTGG
>CAJBTJ010000107.1 GCA_903958565.1 uncultured beta proteobacterium | reverse complement strand
GATCAATTAGTAAACCTCGTCGTGATCCCCAACATTGATTGGAATAATCTCACTCTCAGTAATGATGAGTTCAAGAGTAATTCTGCACTTCAGATTAATAGAGACGCTG
Source organism: uncultured beta proteobacterium (assembly GCA_903958565.1). Taxonomy (GTDB): domain Bacteria; phylum Pseudomonadota; class Gammaproteobacteria; order Burkholderiales; family Burkholderiaceae_B; genus Zwartia. The sequence goes on along the minus strand of CAJBTJ010000107.1, from coordinate 6,041 downwards.
TGCAGCCCGTTCAGTTTTCCCTTAAGAGCGTGCAGCCTCAGCGATGGGTGGTGTGGGTTTACTGTTAACAGTTCAAGGGTCTTGGTGTACTGAACTAGTGCTTCTGGGTGTTGCTTTATGAATTTTGCGGCTTTGCGGTTGTACTGCTCTGTATAAATTAACTGCCAGGTCATGCGGCCAACTTTGCGTTGAGCTTGTTGATACGACGAATGTGTTGGGCAACCGTTTCTTTTACATAGCGACCAGCGTCGAGATCGGCTCTAGATTCTGCAAGTGCGGCTTCAAGTTCGCATTCGCGAAGATATTGGTATTGTTTTTCGCTCATCACGATGTACTTAACTTGACCACGAACTGAAACAGCAACTTCAGGTTGCGTGGCGAGTGCTTCCTCGATTGCTTTCACACCTTTGGTTTTGAGGTCGTTAGCAGAGATTGTGCTCATGATGAATTCCTGTTTAGCATTACTAATAGTATAGTCAATCGTATGGTTAAAAGCACTATCAATCATTAGAAACATCCAGTTACAAGCCCACAAATGCAAAAACCCCAGCGCGAACGCAGGGGTTTTTTCAGTTTCAGATGGTGGCCCGGGGCGGAATCGACCGGGGCCGAGGATGCTCGACCCTTATTGAAACCTTTGTCGAGATAGCATTGCTTGGGTGATGTCTCGCTTGGGGTGGAGGACTCGGCAAAGCTCTATGTGATCCATGAACACCTTATAGTAGATCTGGTGTGGGAATCGTTTCAAAGACCAAGATTTGATGCCTTCGATTTCCAACTCAATTGCTGTACGCGGCGATCCAATGTTCGGATGTTGGCCCACCTGCTCTAACGCTTCATCGACGGCTAAGGAAAAACTCTCCGCAATGGGGGTTCCAGCGTTCTCGCGGTAGTAATCCACGGCATCGAGTGCGTCATCAATTGCATGACGGTGCGGCACGATAGATCTTGGGCTCATTTCAAAACTCTCCTCTGGCGCGAGCCCGCAGCCGTTCAAAGAAAGCGGGTGTAATTGGATCGCAGAGCGGTGAATTTAGGCCAGCTAGCAATTGTTCACGCAGCCAAGCGCGGTCTTGCTGAAGCTGAAAGCTATTTGAGTCCTGATCGTCATCATCGTTAGCCTCACGGATGTCAGGTTTGGGCTCTGATAAGGTATGGCGGGGATTAGGCAGTTGTAGTGACATGGATTGTGCTCCTGAATCGACGTTCAATTCTGAATGATTTTTAGCCGACTGTCTGTTTCAAACTGTAACCATCCTGCCTTTTGAATCAACGTTGACGTAGATAGACGCTCGAGGTTTCGTCCGGTCAAAAAGTCGTCGTCAACCTGTAAACAATGTGCTCGGTATAAAACTGAGTAAAAATAAACCCACAAAAGCAAAAACCCCAGCGCGAACGCAGGGGTTTTTCAGTTTCAGATGGTGGCCCGGGGCGGAATCGAACCACCGACACAAGGATTTTCAATCCTCTGCTCTACCGACTGAGCTACCGGGCCATCTGAAGGGCGAAATGATACACCAATTTGCCGGGCCCCGCTCAGTCTAACTTGGCATTGGTCCGCTTTAGAATCGCACCATAGAAATCGCGCTCTGCCGAGAGCATCTTACTGACCTCCTCTGGAGACCCAATCGTGACGTCCATGGCTTGGCTTTCGATCTTCTTTTGTACAACCCCGTCCTTCTTGATCGCTTCCATCGCTTGATTAAGCTTGGCGATGACTGCCGGGGGTGTGTTGGCTGGGGCAAACAGTGCCGTCCACGCACGGATACCAAAATTCGGTACGCCACCTTCGGCCACAGTAGGTGTTTTAGGTAAGAAACCACTGCGCTCGGGGCCCGTCGTTGCAATCAACTTGATACGTCCTTCAGACACGTAGTCCATCATATTGCCCACTAGCGAAGTGATCATCACGTCGATTCTGCCTGAGACTAGGTCGTTGATGGCCGTACCCGCGCCCTTGTAGGGAATGTGCAGCATGTTGATCTTTGCCGAGTCATTCAACGCTTCTGCCGCGAGGTGCTGGGCTGAGCCGTTGCCAGATGACGCAAAATTGACTTTGCCTGGGTGGGCTTGCGCATACTTGACCAGCTCTGAAATAGAGCTGACGCCTAGTTTATTTGAGACCAACACACCCATCGGTTGCGTGGTGGCGAGGCTGATCGGTTGCAAGTCCTTGATCGCATCGTAGGTCGGTGTTTTGTGCAGCAGGGGTGTAATGACTGTTGCTGGAGTGCCCATAAACAGTGTGTAGCCATCGGGGGCGGCGCGAATGACAAATTCTGTGCCAATGAGTGTGCCAGCACCTGCTTTGTTGTCGATGACAACGGGTTGGCCGAGCTTGGCGCTCAGCTCTTGTCCAAAGAGACGGGCAATCACATCGGTCGAGCCAGCCGCAGGGTAGGCCACGACAATACGAATGGGCTTGTTTGGGTAGTTATCATGAGCGTGACTAGCGCTATTGACGAGAAATTGACTCACGAATAGCAGAGCCGTTGTAAGGATTTTTATGTGTAAACGCATGGGGACTCCTCCTCTGCGCTCTATAATGACATATTGATTACGATCTAGCCCCTAATTATTTCTAAGCCACAGCATTTATGTCGGTAAGCGTGCTCGCGTTGGGTTTAAACCATGTCTCGGCTCCGGTTTCGGTGCGCGAGCGCGTATCGTTGCCCGAAGACCTGGTGCGCCCAGCGCTGACTGCCCTGCGTCACGCGTTTGGGGGCGCGGTCAAAGAAGCCGCGATCCTATCGACCTGTAATCGCACCGAGCTTTACTGTGCGGCCGAGCCGCATGTTGCAGAGCGTTTGCCTAGCTGGCTGGCAGAGTTCAATCAAATTGAAGCGGGAGCGCTCGAGCCCCACATGTATTTGCACGGTCGCGATGAGGCTGTGCGCCATGCGTTTAGGGTTGCGAGCGGGCTCGATTCGATGGTGCTAGGTGAGCCCCAAATTTTGGGTCAAATGAAAGACGCTGTGCGCGCTGCAGAAGAAGCGGGTGCGTTGGGTACGTTATTGCATCAATTATTTCAACGTACCTTTTCTGTCGCAAAGGAGGTACGGTCCACCACCGCCATCGGTGCGCAGTCGGTGTCAATGGCTGCTGCGGCGGTTCGTTTGGCTGAAAGGGTGTTTGGCGATCTGACGCAATGCAAGGTGTTGTTCATCGGTGCGGGCGAAATGATCGAGTTGTGCGCAACCCATTTCGCAGCGCGACAGCCCGCCTCGATCGTTGTGGCTAACCGCACACTTGAGCGCGCAGAAAATCTGGCAAATCGATTTTCAGCAGGGACGATGCGTTTGGCTGATTTACCAGATCGGTTGGCACAGTTTGATGTGGTGGTGTCCTGTACGGCCAGTACGTTGCCCTTGCTCGGCTTGGGAATGGTCGAGCGTGCGACGCGTCAGCGCAAGCGCAAGCCGATGGTGATGGTCGATTTGGCAGTGCCTCGCGATATCGAACCCGAGGTGGCACAGCTTGATGATATCTATTTGTACTCTGTCGACGATTTAGGCGCAGTGGTGCAAAGTGGTACAGATGCCCGACGTGCCGCCGTGGTTCAGGCAGAGGCAATCATCGATGCACGGGTGCGCAACTTTATGCACTGGATGCAGGTTAGAGCCAATGTGCCGGTCATCCGTGATTTACAGACCACCGCGCAATCGATTCAAACGCTAGAGCTCGAACGCGCCAGACGTCTACTGGCCAAAGGCGAATCGCCCGAGGCTGTCCTTGAGCAATTAGCGCACGGACTGACCCAAAAATACTTACACGGCACCATGACCGCACTGAATCAAAGTGACGCAACGGAGCGCCAAGAATTGTTGCATTGGTTGCCTAGATTGTTCCCCTCAGGTACGGATCGGCGTTAGCGACGCTGTCTTAGTCGTCCTCTCGCGTCCTGAGTCGCACCTGTGTGTGCGAGTTCTCTAAACAAAACTGTTAAATAATATTTATGAAACCTTCAATGCGCTCTCGCTTAGAGCATTTGTCCCGCAGATTGGTCGAGCTCGATGCCATGCTGGCAGAGCCCGATGCAGCCAACGACATGAATCAGTTTCGAAAATTATCGCGTGAGCGCTCGGAGCTTGAGCCCGTGGTCAAAGCGTTTGAGGCATTCGAGTCCGCCGAGTCGGATCTGGCTGGTGCGCGCGAAATGCTCGAAGATCCCGAGATGAAAGCGATGGCGCTAGACGAAATTGAAGATTGCAAAGCCCGTATCGAAAAGTTGGGTGATGCGTTGCAGTTACAGCTCTTGCCGCGAGACCCTGACGATGGGCGAAGCGTGTTTTTAGAAATTCGGGCGGGCACGGGTGGGGACGAGAGCGCATTGTTCTCCGGGGATCTGTTACGAATGTATACCCGTTATGCTGAACAGCAGGGTTGGAAAGTTGAGCTGATGTCTGAAAGCCCTTCAGAGCTCGGAGGCTACAAGGAAGTCATTGTGCGTCTAGATGGCGATGGCGCGTATGGGCGCTTAAAGTTTGAGTCTGGGGCGCATCGCGTGCAACGCGTGCCCGCAACCGAGGCGCAGGGTCGGATTCACACCTCCGCGTGTACGGTGGCTGTGATGCCCGAGGCGGACGCTGCAACAGAAATTGTGATTAATCCGAGTGAGTTGCGAATCGACACCTTTCGTGCGAGTGGTGCAGGTGGGCAACACATCAACAAAACGGATTCTGCCGTACGCATCACCCATTTGCCGACAGGCTTGGTGGTGGAGTGCCAGGACGACCGTTCGCAGCACCGAAACAAAGACAAGGCGATGCAAGTACTCGCCGCGCGTTTGAAGGATAAAGTGCAGCGAGAGCGTCATGACAAAGAGGCGGCAACCCGTAAAAGCTTAGTGGGAACGGGCGATCGATCCGAGCGCATTCGTACCTATAACTTTCCGCAAGGTCGGCTGACTGATCATCGAATTAATCTCACGCTTTATAAGTTAGGTGCGATTATGGAAGGCGATCTGAGCGATGTAACGGGCGCCCTGATTGCTGAACACCAAGCCGAGCTCCTTGCCGCCTTGGGCGACGACGCATAATGCAAACGGCGCAGTCGCTCGCGCAAATATGTGGTCTTCCGAGGCTCGAAGCTCGCATGTTGCTCGAGCACGTCTTACAGAAATCGCGCGAATGGTTGCTTGCGCATGACACGGATCCCATTACTCCGGAGCAGGCTGCATCGTTTTTGACGCTGGCCGCGCAAAGGCGCCAAGGAACCCCGATGGCATACCTGGTCGGCGTGCGCGAGTTCATGGGGCACCAGTTTGAAGTGTCTCCCGATGTATTGATTCCGCGACCTGAAACTGAGTTGCTCGTTGAGCTTGTGCTGAATTCGTGTCTCGGGTTGTCTCATCCAAGAGTGCTTGACTTAGGGACCGGTAGCGGTGCTGTGGCGATCAGCGTTGCACTTGCCAGACCGGATGCCATGGTGGTTGCCTCCGATCAAAGTGCGGCGGCGCTCACTGTGGCCCAACGCAATGCCCAAGCGCAAAGAGCGCGGGTTCAGTTTTGGCAAGGCAATTGGTATGAAGCCCTACCGTCGGAAGGGCAATTTGACGTGATCGTCTCAAACCCCCCGTATATTGCGGTCAGCGACGTGCACTTAACACAGGGTGACCTGCGGTTTGAGCCAAGACAAGCGCTTACCGAGGATGCCGATGGGCTGAGCGCCTTGCGGATCATCTCCGCAGGAGCAGCTGCCCATCTGGTTCCGGGAGGGTTTCTTTGGCTGGAGCACGGGTTCGAGCAGGGCGCAGAGGTGGCTGCTATGCTTGAAACCGCAGGATTTCAACAGGTGCAGACGTTTCCTGATTTGGCCGGCTTGCCTAGAGCCACCGGCGGAACGTTGCGGAACTTATAATTGCTTTATCGTTCTACTTATCTCACCATATATTTTTTGCAGCCATTTTTCTAAACAAACTATTTTCTTTTTAGGGTCATCATGAGCGACGTGCAAACATTTATCCGTGAAACCGTAACCAATAACCCAGTAGTGCTGTTCATGAAAGGAACCGCCCAGTCGCCTCAGTGCGGATTTTCTGG
>CAJBTJ010000106.1 GCA_903958565.1 uncultured beta proteobacterium | reverse complement strand
TCTATCACTCCGCCTTTGGGATCAAATCCTTTCGGTTTGTAAATTATGTTTAGGAACTGCCGACTAAAGGGCGAAGGGTCTCGCGCCCGTCGTACGTCAGATAGTCGTACGTCATATCACTAGTAAAACTCCAGTATGTTCGTTACCCTACAGGTTATAAAAAAGAAGTGAGCAAAACTTAGGAGCAAGAATGAAGAATTCATTAAAGTGGTTGATCAGTGCGCTTGTTTTAACTTTTAGCGCGTTCGGTTTGTCGGCGTCGGCCCAAACGTGGCCTACGAAGCCTATTCGTATTGTGATCCCGTTTGCACCCGGTGGAGGGACAGACATTTTGGTTCGAATCATGGTGCCGAAACTCACTGAGATTTTGGGTCAACCTGTGGTGGTAGACAACAAGCCCGGTGGCTCAAGCATCATTGGCACGCAGCTCGTTGCACAAGCGGCGCCCGATGGCTACACGCTTCTGGCGGTGGACTCTTCGATTGTTGTGAATCCAGGGTTGCGTAAATTGCCGTACGAGACTGAAAAAGATCTGGCACCAATCATTCATTTAGCTTCCGGTCCGGTCATTCTGGTGGCCCATCCTTCTTTGCCTGCAAATAATTTGAAAGAACTCATTGCGCTCGCTAAGCAAAAGCCTGGTGGTTTATTCTACGGCTCAGGCGGAAACGGTGCCTCGACGCACTTGGCTGGCGAGTTATTCAATATGGTCGCTGGCGTGAATATCGCGCACGTGCCCTATAAAGGCACCGGCGAGGCACTTTCTGCGGTGATGGCCGGGACCGTACCTTTGACCTTCACTGGAATTAGCTCTGCACGGGCTCCGATGGAAGCAGGACGTCTCAAGGCGTTGGCGATCACCGGCAGTGCGCGTAACGCGGCAGTCCCCAATGTGCCAACGTTTGATCAGGCCGGCCTAGCCGGTGTGGATAGCAGTTCGCAGTGGACTGTTCTTGGACCAACAGGAATGCCAGCCGACGTAATCAAAAAAATAAACGACGCGTTCAATCAAGCAATGAAAGATCCTGCGATACAGAAGCGTGTGGATGACCTAGGATATACGGTCGCTGGTGGCAGCCCCGCGCAGGCGGGTAAGTTGATCGGTGACGAAATTGCGAAGTGGAAGAAAATTATTTCTGCTGCAAATATCAACATTAATTGAATACGTTTTGGAATGATGCAATGCGTTTGAAAACAAAAGATGGGCTAGAACTTGAGTACTACATTGACGACTTCACACGTCCCTGGACGAAGCCTGAGACGGTCGTCTTGCTTCATGCGGCGATGGGAAATTCAAGACGCTGGTTTAGCTGGATGCCACGCCTGAGTGCGGAGTATCGCGTCGTACGTCTTGACCTTAGAGGGCATGGTGCCTCAGCGGCACCCGCCGCGACCGATGATTTTTCACTCAATCATCTCGTGTCTGATGTGGCCGAGCTCATGGATGTGATTGGCTGCCAAAGCGCACACATCGTCGGGAACTCAGCAGGGGGGTATGTCGCGCAACAGTTTGCGCTACAACACGCTGCGCGCGTGAAAACGCTCGCTCTTTTTGGTGCAACGCCCGGACTAAAAAATAGTCATGCGCCGACATGGATTCCAAAAATTCAGCAAATTGGTTTGAAGAAATTCCTCGCGGATACTATTTACGAGCGCTTCGATGATAACGCTGATCCGCAACTGGTTGCTTGGTTTATCGAGCAGGCGGGGTCAAACGACCCAGCGTTCATTGCACGGTTCGTGTTGCATATGTGTACCCACGACTTTATGGAAGAGCTTGTTGGCATCAAATGTCCAACCTTGATCGTCTCAGCTGGAAGAGAGTCGATTGGTCACGCGAATGCTTACGACGATATGCATCAGCGCATCAAAGGTTCAGAGATCGTGCGTGTGGACACCGCTGCACATAATATTTGTGACGGCTACCCTGAGTTGTGCGTCGATCATTTGATGAAGTTTTTAGCCAAGCATCCTTGATGCGATTGAATACAACGCTAGTTATTACTGAAACAAAGGAAGTGTCATGATTCGAGCAGCAATTATTGGGATGGGTACTTGGGGCCAAAACCTTGTACGCAGCGTACAGGGAAAGAGCCAAGACATCACATTCGTTGCAGGTGCCACGCGTACGCGCTCAAAAGCGGAAGACTTCGCAAAGCAACACGGCATCGCTTTAGTCGATTCGTTTGAGCAGATTCTCGCTGACGCGACGATCGACGCCGTCGTGTTGGCCACCCCCCATTCGATGCACACTGCTCAAATCGAACAAGCCGCCCGCGCCGGGAAGCATGTGTTTTGTGAAAAGCCTTTAGCACTTGATAGCGCGAGCGCCTTGGCTGCGGCTAAAGCGGCACAAGAAAGCAATATCGTGTTGGGTGTTGGCTACAACTGGAGGTTTCAGCCGGCGTTGCAAGAAGTCAGGCGCATGATCGAAGATGGCCGGCTGGGCAGGGTGTTGCATATTGAAGGAAACTTCTGTGGGCCCAGTGCGTACCGTTTCCCCAAAGGGCACTGGCGCCATGCCGGAGACGAGTCACCGGCAGGCGGAATGACCGGTCGAGGCGTGCACGTGATTGACGCAATGATGTATCTGGCTGGGCCGATCACCGAAGTGACCGCAAAGAGTTTCCGTCTCGCTCAAGACTTTGGCTCGGATGACACCACTTCGATGCTCCTGGGGTTCAAGAGCGGTGCGACGGCTTACTTGGGCACGGTTATTGCGACCGCAGAAACCTGGAGAATGCAGATATTCGGCTCGAATGGTTGGGTGCAGGTGGGGGATGTAGAGCATCTGCACACGTGGGATCTGACGACTTGCATGATTGACAAGGCGAATGTCACCAACAAGCAGAAGCCTGTTGTACACAAGTACGACGCGGTCAGTACGGAGAGGCTCGAGTTAGAAGATTTCGCAAAAGCGATTACACATAAGAAGGCTTTGGTGACGCCTCAGGGAGACGCCGTGCGTAATGCGCGCGTTCTCGAGGCGATCATCAAGTCGTCGGCCGAGCGTCGCACGATCACACTTGATTAGTACCGTATTCATAAAAAATTGGGGTAATGATGCAAATCCACTTAGTCGCTCGTAAACTCATCCTGGCCTTATTTGCCTGCACGACGCTTGGCGCCATGGCACAAACGCAAAGTACGGCGAAGGCCGATGTAAATTTTCCGTCTAAGCCAATTCGTGTGGTGGTGCCGTCGCCGCCTGGTGGGCCACCAGACTTAATTATGCGCATCATCGGACCAAAGATGTCGAGTGTGCTTGGTCAGTCAATTATTGTGGAGAACAAGCCTGGCGCCGGTGGTCTGGTGGGCACGGCCTATTTAGCCAAGCAGCCTGCTGATGGATACTCTTGGTTGTTTACGACGGCTTCCCATGCAACGATTCCGCCGTTTAATAAGAACGTTCCGTATGACTCGGTCAAGGACTTCACGCATGTGTCGCTGGTCGCGCAGAATTATGGACAAGCACTGGTGATCCCGACGAGTTTGGCCGCCAACAACGTATCAGAGCTTGTGGCGTTAGCCAAGAAGAATCCAGGCAAACTGAGTTACGCCAGCGCAGGCTTAGGTACGGCCAGTCATATCCCCGCTGAAGTATTCAAAGCCAAGACCCAGACCGATATTTTGATGGTCCCTTACAAGGGTGTGGCTGAAGTGATGAGTGATTTACTCAGTGGTCGCGTGGACATGTTTTTCGTCGGAACGCAGATCGCGATCAAGCACGTTGAAGCCGGTAAGCTACGCGCGTTGGCCTTAACAGGAAACACCCGCTGGAAGGGCTTGCCTAACGTTCCGACCATGCAAGAGGCGGGCATTCCAAATTTTGATGTCGTGAATTGGTTTGGTTTATGGTTGCCTGCTGGCGCGCCAACCCCAATCGTCGACAAAATTTATAGCGCGGTGCAGCAAGCGATCAAAGACCCTGACGTGATCAAGCAGTTTGAAGCGCAGGGCCTATATGGCGTAGGAATGCCGCCGGCCGACTTTGCTAAGTTTGTGGCCCAAGAGGCGCAAGCAGCAGTCGTGATTGCGAAGAGTCTTCCTGAAGAGCCGTCAAAATGAGTGATCAACCGCTCGAGCCTTGGCGTTGGCCGGAAAGTCAATGGCGTGAAATCGTGAACCGTGTTCGCGCGGGGCGCAGTTTGCGTCCAGCGTCTTGGCCCGGTGGTGCACGTTGCGCTGTCGCACTTTCTTTTGATTCGGATCACGAAACGAACGAACTCAGAGAGGGCGGCGACTCGCCTGGAAAGCTCTCACAGGGTCAATACGGAAATCGCCAAGGCGTGCCCCGCATTGTTGAGATCCTGAAGCGCCACGGCGTACCGGCAAGTTTTTTTGTACCTGCGGTGACGGCTTTACTCTATCCCGATGAGCAAAAAAATCTTGCAGCGTTGGGTCATGAAATCGGCATTCACGGTTGGATTCATGAACGAAATTCGGTGCTGCCGATCGACGCAGAACGCGATCTGATGCAACGCAGTTTTGAGGTCTTGCACAAGATCACGGGAGTCGCGCCGGTAGGGATGCGCACACCTTCTTGGGATTTCAGCCCGAATACGCTTAGGCTGGCAAAAGAGCTTGGGTTGATTTACGACAGCTCGCTCATGGCGGACGTGGACTGTTATGAGCTGTTGATGGATGAGCAAGCCACCGGCGTGATTGAGCTGCCGGTTGAGTGGATCCGAGACGATGCGGTGTACTTCAATATGAATCGTTTCGCGGCATTACGCCCTTACACGCCGCCCACGGATGTCTTTGATATCTTCAAACGCGAATTTGATGCGGCCTATGCCGAAGGTGGCTTGTTTCAGCTAACGATGCATCCGCATATCATTGGCTATCGCTCGCGGGTATGGATTTTGGATGCCTTGATCCGCCACATACAGCAGCATTCAGATGTCTGGTTTGCCACCCATGCCGACATTGTGCGCTATGTGAAAGCTAGCGGCTGAGTATGAATTGGTACACTCCCTGCTATCCATGTAGGGAGTACTTCTTTTGAATTCGCCAGCGGTTCGCGTGCTGTCCGTCATCCCACCGATGACGCAGCTCAATACACCTTATCCGTCGACCGCCTATTTGACGGGATTTTTGAGGTCGCGTGCCGTCCATGCGGTGCAGGAAGATCTTGCGCTTGAGCTGGTCCTTCAGATCTTTTCGCAAGAGGGCTTAGGCAAGGTCGCAGCACGCATGCCGGCATTTAAGAAGGCTGATCAATCGCGTCCTGCCTCGCGGATATTTGTCAGTCAATTGCCCCGATACCTTTCTACGATTGACCGAGTCATTGCCTTTTTACAAGGTAGAGATGCGACGCTCGCGCATCGTATTGTGAGTCGACAGTACTTGCCCGAGGGGCCGCGGTTCGCCAGTTTGGATGCGTACATAGACGAGGAGGGGGGTGACCCGCTTGGTTGGGCGTTTGGTGCGCTTGGGATGCAAGATCGTGCCAAACATCTTGCCACGCTCTATCTCAACGATTTATCTGACGTCGTACGTGAGTCGATTGATAGTCGTTTTGAGTTTGTACGCTACGGTGAAGCGCTTGCTGCGAGTCAGGCAAGCTTCGATGCACTGGCCGCTGCGCTGGCTGCGGCGCCCAATCTTGTTGACGACACGCTGCGCGCGCTCACTTTGGCGGCGATCGAACGTCATAGGCCCACGATCGTATTGCTATCGGTTCCGTTTCCCGGCACCGTCTATGCGGCCTTTCGTATTGCGCAGACAATTAAGTCGCTTCATCCAAACATCACCATCGTGTTGGGTGGTGGTTTTGTGAACACCGAACTGCGCGAGCTGTCAGACGCCAGAGTGTTCGATTATGTGGATTTTGTAACGCTTGATTCCGGCGAGCGACCTTTACTGTGCTTATTAGAATATTTGGCAGGTAAGCGTTCGAGTCAGCGATTGGTTCGTACGTATCTGCGCGAGCCGTCTAGTGGTGTCGTGCGCTACGTCAATATGGTCGAACCGGAGGTGCCCTTTGAAGAGGTCGGCACACCCACTTGGGATGGCCTGCCCTTAGATAAATATTTGTCCTTGTTGGATATGCTGAATCCGATGCATCGACTCTGGAGTGATGGTCGCTGGAATAAGCTGACCGTGGCGCATGGCTGTTATTGGAAAAAATGTAGTTTCTGTGATGTCAGTCTTGATTACATCAG
>CAJBTJ010000105.1 GCA_903958565.1 uncultured beta proteobacterium | reverse complement strand
TCTGGGCAGCGAAGCCCGGCCATGGAAGTGTCATGTCGCCGGCTGGGGCGCCGCTACGCGTGGAGATACCTTTGTATGAGCTCACGCCCGAAGATATGGCGGTGTTAAAAGTCAGCGTTGCGCAGCAACAGGCATGGGTCACGGCAGGACTGACAAGCCCTGCGCCATTGGAGACACTCTCTGTGACGATCGAGCCAGGATTCTCTGCGGGTTCGCGTCGGCTAGTTGTGCGCTCCTCCCAATCTGTAAATCGGCCTGTTGTGGATGTGTTGCTCGATGTCTCGCTCGCGACAGGACGCTTAACCGTTCAATCAAGTTACCTTGTGCTGGTGAGCACCGCACCCTCTGGCAGTGTGGTGGTCGCACCTGGGGACACGTTGGCCGGTATTGCCCAACGTTACGCTGTGGCGGGCGCTGATTTGTACCAAATGCTTTGGGCGTTGTTCCAGGCAAATCCAAACGCCTTCATTTCGCAGAATATGAATCTGCTGCGTGCGGGAGCCACTTTATCCATTCCGGATGCGCAAACAGTGCTGGCAGTGGACGCAAAACAAGCCTACGCCATGTTTTTAAAGCATACAGAGGCATTCAAGCGGGGCCGAGGGTCGGCCAACCGTCCAGGCCAAGCGCCCGTTGTGCCGCCCGGTCCTGCCGAATCCGTTACGGTACAAACACCAGCAATGCCTGCAGAGCGCGCTCCCACGGTCGGCTCGGTGCCCGTTGTAGCGCCCGGTCCAACCACATCCGGTACTGTACAACCGCCAGCAATACCTGCCGTGCCAGCCCCTGCGGTCGATCAGCTGCGCCTGAGCGCCGCGACAGAGGGCACAGTGCAAGAAGATGCCAAGGTTGCTGCGGCACAAGAGCTCAAAGAGATGCAACAACGCATCGAAACGCTGCAACAGAATGTGCAGCAGTTACGCGATGCCGTTCAACAGCCAACGGGGCCCACGCAACGCGCTCAGGCTGGCAACGCGCCGCCAAGTAGTGTCTCAGCTGGAAGTGCTGCGCCCGGAAACGCGACAAATGGAAGTTCATCTTCCTCAAACGCAACGGCTGCAAGTACACCCACTAGTCAAGGAGTTCGTCCTGCGGCCTCAGGCTTGGCACGGGTGCAGCAAATTGCGAATGACAATGTGCTGTGGGTGGTCTTGGGTGCGTCAGCCTTTTTAGCTCTGTTGATGGCGTTGATGCTACGGCGAGCTGGCCAGCGCGAGACCGCGGTTGACTCAGCCTCGCAGCCCGATCCAGTGATTGCGAAGGCGTTTGACCAGAAGCTTCAGTCTATCGACCTGAACTTAGATACCTCGGCAGCGGATCCGAAACCTGTCGTTGCCCCCGAAAAGAAAGTTTAGTTTTTCCGTATAACTTTGAACAAGCCATGACGCGCATCGCCTTAGGCCTCGTGTATGACGGCCAGACGTGGCAAGGCTGGCAGACGCAACCACACGGCCAAACCGTGCAAGACTGTGTCGAAGCTGCGCTTTCTAAATTTACGACGCAACCCGTTGCGACTGTTTGTGCTGGGCGAACCGACACCGGTGTCCATGCGTTAAGTCAGGTTATTCACCTCGACACCGATGCGATCCGCACCGAAGAGTCTTGGGTGCGCGGCACGAACGCGCATCTACCGCCGAGCGTTGCGATCCAATGGGCGCGCCAGGTACCCGATACGTTTCACGCGAGATTTTCAGCTGTCGCACGTTCCTATACGTATGTCATCTTGAATACACGCTTGAGGCACCCCTTATGGGAGGGTCGCGTCGGTTGGGTGCATCAGCCGCTTGATGTTGCCGCAATGGAAGTCGCGGCGCGAGATTTACTCGGTGAGCACGACTTTTCTAGTTTTCGCTCTTCACAGTGTCAAGCGAAGTCTCCGGTGCGCACAATGCAGACTGTCGCGATTACGGTGCAAGGCTCAAAAATTGTGGTGCAGTTGACAGCAAATGCCTTCTTGCATCACATGGTTCGGAATATCATGGGAGCACTTGTGCAAGTGGGACAAGGGCGGCAAGGCGTGAACTATGTTTCGGAGTTATTGCTGGTCCGAGACCGCACGCTTGGTGCGCCAACCTTTTCTGCGCAGGGGCTCTACCTGACAGACGTTGAATACCCAGACTACGATTTTCCTCGAACCAGTTCGGAAGGCTTTAGCCTTGACAGTATTAACTTTGAAGACAGACCATGAGTGTGATGAATCGTACACGTATCAAAATTTGTGGGATTACCCGCGAAGAGGATCTCGCCTGTGCCGTGAAGGGTGGGGCAGACGCGTTAGGGTTTGTATTTCATTCCTCCAGTAAACGTTACGTCAGCCCGACGCGTGCAGGCGAGCTATGCGCGGCCTTGCCACCTTTTGTTGTCAGCGTGGCACTGTTTGTGAATCCTGAACCTTCGTTCGTTCAGGAGGTTCTGAAGGCTATGTCGCCCGCCGTTTTGCAGTTTCACGGGGACGAGTCAGCGGATTTTTGTTCAAGTTTTGGCAGGCCTTATCTGAAAGCTTTTCGCGTTGGGGCGCCTGGGCTAGACACTTCCGCGGGCCTTGCTGCGCATTGCAAGCAATACACCTCGGCCCAAGGATGGCTGTTTGATAGTTATTCACCCATGTATGGTGGAAGCGGTCACGGTTTTGATCATGCATTGCTGATCGAGGTAAAACGATTGGCAGAGGCACGCCCGTTGGTGTTGTCGGGTGGATTGAATCCAACGAACGTGCAGTCGGCCATCAAGGCTACCCAGCCCTGGGCAGTTGATGTCAGCAGCGGGGTAGAGTCTAGTCCGGGCATAAAGTCCAACGAAAAAATCTTGGATTTCGTTGCCGCAGTCTTCAAAGCGAACGCCAAGACAGCCCTTTGACAGCTAGGGCGCTAAACCGATATAATCTTCGTCTTTACAGGCGGTTAGCTCAGCTGGTTAGAGCGCCACGTTGACATCGTGGAGGTCGTTGGTTCGATTCCAATACCGCCTACCAATTAAGGCCCGTAGCTGGTTGGCTGCAGGTAGTTGCAGGTGCAAAACAGCGGCTTAGGGCCGCTATTTTTTTGTTCACAGGATTGCTGATGGTCACGATCACATTGCCAGATGGTTCCCAGCGCCAATATCCGGGGCCAGTTACTGTCACCGAGGTTGCCCAGTCCATCGGGGCGGGGTTGGCGCGTGCGGCACTTGGTGGTCGCATCTCCCTGGGGGATAAGACCACGCTTGTTGATAGCACCCATCGTATTGAGCGTGATGCACAGCTCGCGATCATTACCGCGAAAGACCCCGAAGGCCTAGACTTAATCCGACACTCGACAGCGCACTTGCTAGCTTACGCGGTGAAGGAGCTGTTCCCTGACGCCCAAGTGACGATCGGCCCCGTGATTGAGAACGGCTTTTATTACGACTTTTCCTACAAGCGTCCGTTTACGCCGGATGACCTGATTGCCATTGAAAAGAAAATGTTGGAACTGGCAAAGAAGGATGAAATCGTCTCGCGCGAAGAATGGAGTCGCGACGAAGCCGTCGCGCATTTCAAAAAAATTGGTGAGAGCTACAAGGCTGAAATCATTGGGGCAATTCCCGGCAATGAGCCGATCAGTTTGTACCGCGAAGGCGAGTTTATCGATTTGTGTCGTGGCCCGCACGTACCGAGTACCGGCAAACTGAAGGTGTTTAAACTGATGAAGGTCGCCGGCGCCTATTGGCGTGGTGACAGCAATAACGAGATGCTGCAGCGTATCTACGGCACAGCGTGGGCGACAAAGGAAGAGCAGGATGCTTACTTGCATATGCTCGAAGAAGCTGAACGTCGCGACCATCGCAAAATCGGTCGTGATCTCGATTTATTCCACTTCCAAGAAGAAGGGCCAGGGCTAATTTTTTGGCATCCAAAGGGCTGGGCTATTTGGCAACAGGTCGAGCAATACATGCGTGCGGTGTATCGCGATAACGGCTACCAAGAGGTCAAGGCTCCGCAGATTTTGGATATCTCGCTTTGGAAGAAAACTGGCCACTGGGACAATTATCGCGAGAAC
>CAJBTJ010000104.1 GCA_903958565.1 uncultured beta proteobacterium | reverse complement strand
TGTTGATCTGTTGAAAAACGCGAGCAAGACTTTCGATATATTCAAACGAGGACTCCTATGCGCAAGCTAAGCAGTCCAGCGTTGCTTAAAAAGCTAGGTATGGTCGCGGGCGGCCTAGTTCTCCTTCTGCTTGTAGCGATTGTCTTCATACGCTCAGGCCCACTGGCTCAGGTCCAAGTGGTGGTGACAACAGTTAAAGAAGGTCGCATTCAGCCGGGGATTTTTGGCGTTGGGACCGTAGAAGCACGTCGAGGCTGGATGGTTGGCCCTACAAGTGCGGGGCGAGTGCTCACCGTCAAAGCAGATGTGGGTGACCACGTGAAAGCAGGGGATCTGCTGGCAGAAATGGACGCAGTCGACATCGCTCAGCGCATCGAAGCATCGCAGGCGACTATGGCACGCGCCAGCAGCGCATTGAATGCAGCGAAAGGTCAACTAGAGGATGCAAAAGCACGGCGCGAACTTGCCAGCATCAATGCACGGCGGAACCAGGACTTGGCCGCGCAAAATTTCATCAGTGCCAGTGCGTTGGAGGTCCGCATGCAGGAAAAAGCCTCGGCAGACGCTGTCTATCAAATCGCATTGGCAAATCTGGAGTCCGCTGGGCAAGACCTGTCGCGCACCAAAGCGGAACGCGACGCATTGGGAAAACAACGTGCGAACGTCCGACTGATGGCGCCCAGCAGCGGTGTGGTTGTGAGCCGCGAAGCGGAGGCCGGAAGCACCGTGGTAGCGGGACAAGCTGTGCTGCGTATGGTTGATCCCAACAGCCTGTGGGTGAAGATGCGTGTGGACCAAGGGCGATCAACAGGACTGACTCCCGGTTTGAATGCGAAGATCGCGTTACGTTCGCAGCCGAATGTCGCGTTCGGCGGCAAGGTCGCGCGAGTAGAAATGCAGGCCGACAGTGTTACCGAGGAGCGGATTGCTCTGATCGAGTTTGATGCAGGAAGTGATGCACTGCAAAAAACTTCTATGGGCGAACTTGCAGAGATCACGCTGGAACTTCCACAACCGGCGCCTGCTCTGATAGTCCCGAATGCATCCATACAACGCAAACAGGGAAAGGCGGGGGTTTGGCGGATTCGCGAACGCAAACTGGAGTACGTTTCAGTAAGTTTGGGTGCAACGGACCTTGATGGCCAAGTGCAGGTGTTGGAGGGGTTGAAGTCTGGTGACAGCATTGTTGTCTACAGCCAAAAAGCGCTGAAAGAAGACACTCGTTTCAAAGTGGTAGAGGCACTGGTCGCGGACGCTGAAAGGTCGACGTCGCCATGATCAGTCTGGCCGGTCGGGACATTGCCCACAGCGCCGGGAAATTTGCACTAACGGGCCTTGGATTGGGCTTGCTAATTGGCGTGACATTGACCATGGCAGGTGTCTACCGAGGGATGGTCGATGACGCCCATGCCCTGCTCAACAATAGCAACGCAGATCTCTGGGTCGTACAGAAGGACACACAGGGCCCCTATGCGGAGGCCTCTAGCATCAAAGACGATGCCGTTCGCAGTGTGCGCGGAATGCCGGGTGTTTCACGCGCCGCCAATGTCACCTATTTCACGATGCAGGTGCAATCTCCCTCAGGCAACGATGTACGGGCGATGGTGGTGGGCATAGAAGAAGGGCAACCCGGACAGCCGAGCTACTTGTTAGCAGGTCGGCAAATGACGCGCGGCCACTACGAAGCTGTTGCAGACGTTAAGACTGGTTTCTCTTTGGGGGATCGCATTCAGATTCGCCGCCATACATTCAAGGTCGTTGGTGTTACGCAGCGAATGGTGTCTTCAGGTGGTGATCCGATGGTATTTGTAGGGATCAAGGACGCTCAAGAGGCCCAGTTTCTCAAGGATAACGATGCGATTCTGAATGATCGCGCGCGCAATGCATCAAACCCTGCCATCAATCGCCCTGGGGTGCCTGGATTATTGGAGGCGGTTCAAGCATCACAGTCCACCAGTCACAACGTCAACGCGATCTTGGTGCAAGTGAACCAGGACGCTGAGTCGGAGGAAGTGGCGGCGCCAATAAGACGCTGGAAACACTTGCAGGTCTATACCCGTGCCGGGATGGAAGAAATCCTGGTTGCTAAGTTGATTGCGACTTCCGCCAAGCAGATTGGAATGTTCTTGGTGATTCTTGCCATTGTCAGTGCGGCGATTGTTGCGTTCATCATTTACACCATGACCATGGGAAAGATCCGCGAGATCGCTGTACTCAAGCTAATCGGAACACGCAACATTACGATAGCCAACATGATCTTGCAGCAGGCGATGGGCTTAGGTCTCATTGGATTTCTGGTGGGCAAGATCGCAGCGACCCTATGGGCGCCGGTATTCCCGAAATTCGTCTTGCTACTCAACCAAGATGCTGCTGCAGGACTGCTGATCACCATGGGCATATGTGCATTAGCCAGCACATTGGCGATACGCATGGCTTTGAAGGTCGACCCAGGTGAGGCTATAGGATGAGTGCACCGCTTCATGCATCCTCTGACGATGGGGGGATCCTGATTGAAGGACTGAGAAAAGTCTACGGTCAGGGTGACACAGCGGTTGAAGCTCTCAAAGACATCAACATGCACGTCCGCCCGGGTGAGGTTGTTGGATTGGTTGGCCCCTCAGGTTCTGGAAAAAGCACTCTGCTTAAGTGCTTGGGTGCAATCATTGAGCCAACAAACGGGCGTATGCAACTTAACAGCGATGTCATTTACGACGATGGCTGGAAAGTGAAAGACTTACGAGCCTTGCGTCGCGATCGCATTGGATTCGTATTCCAAGCGCCTTATTTGATTCCGTTCCTCAACGTAATCGACAACGTTGCGCTGCTGCCTATGTTGGCAGGGGTGCCAAACGCAGATGCACGGAGACGGGCAGTTGAAATATTGCAGGCGCTTGATGTTGGACATCGAGCGCAAGCGCAACCGTCACAGCTATCGGGTGGCGAGCAGCAGCGTGTGTCTATCGCACGGGCTTTAGTGAATCGCCCACCTGTAATTCTTGCCGATGAGCCGACAGCCCCACTCGACAGTGAGCGAGCGCTTAGCGTTGTGCGCATCCTCAACCGAATGGCCAGACAAGCACAGACGGCCATCATTGTGGTGACGCACGACGAAAAAATCATCCCTACTTTTAAGCGTATTTATCAGATCAGGGATGGTCGAACCCACGAAGTGGCTGGGCAGGGAATTGACGTTCAATAAATGGAGTACTGATGCAGAAATTTGGAAGAGTAAAAGCATTGGCTTTGATAGCTGTGGTGTTCGGAGCAATGACAATTTTCAGTGGGGGACGTGCACTCTTCGGAGATGAACAAGCGCGCGCTGCGGTCGGAAATGCCATACCGTTTGTCTTGTGGTTCAACTTCTTTGCGGGATTCGCCTACATTCTTACGGGTATTGGACTTTGGCATGAGCTTCGTTGGGCGAAATTGGCATCCCTTGCCATTGCGGGCGGTACTTCAATAGTTGGCCTTGCGTTTACTTTGCACATGCTTCAGGGTGCAGCCTATGAGTCACGAACTGCAGTGGCGCTGTTGTTGCGAATGTCATTTTGGACGGTCGCAGCATTCTTGGTATGGAACGTGTTGCCAAGTTCAAGTCCTAAAACTGCTTAACGGGTAATCTCACCAGTGACATCAGGAAAATTGCTGAACATTATGTGATCTCACCATCGCAAACGACGACTTCTTTTGTGATGAGGGGACTCGCATTTAAGAATTGCTCGCTACCAGGTTGCCGTAAATCTTATGATGTGAATGACTGGTCTGGAGCAGGCAGATCGCAAACCCCTAAACCCGCTAAGTATCTAAAGCTGCCCCCTATATTTCGCCACAAACACTTCTTCCATGACCCAGGGAGGTTCCCCGGCACGTGACCATGGATTGGAAATCCGAAACAGCGCTACAAGTAAATGCTTGCTCGTGCATGCACTAACCCACCCCGCTGAGAAAAACGCGCAGCCAACCGGTATGAACCTATATGAAACCACTGCATATAGGCATCAAGGAGCAAGGCCATG
>CAJBTJ010000103.1 GCA_903958565.1 uncultured beta proteobacterium | reverse complement strand
GTTAGCAGCGCCTGCGCAGCTTTGGCCAGCGCGGGGCTATGCCGGTGTGTGCTGAGATCGACCTCGAGTTCGGCTGCGCGAATGATGCGCAGCGCGTCGGGCTGGGCCGGACTGGCGGATACCGCTTGCGAAAACGATTTCCAAGCGGTGGTTTGCGATAGGGCGCTCATAGGGGCAGGCTCAAAGTCACAATGAAGAGGCGATGATCAGAAGGGCAGTTTGACGTGCGGCGCAAGCGCAAGCAGCTGCTTGCGGAAGGCCTCTTGGATACGGGCAAGTGCCTCAGTCGTGTCGCCCTCAAAACGGAGCACTACAACTGGTGTTGTGTTTGAGGCACGTGCCAAACCGAAACCATCTGGATAGTCGGCGCGCAGCCCATCAATTTTTACGATTTCACTCGCACCTTCAAACACACCTTCATTTTGCAGACGCTTAATGAGTGCGTGAGGCTCTCCTTCGCGCATCTCGAGTTTCAGTTCTGGTGTTGAAACGCCTTGAGGTAAGGCTTCAAGGACGGCAGAGGGGTCGACCGAGCGCGAAAGGATCTCAAGCAAGCGTGCGCCAGTGTAGAGCCCGTCATCGAAGCCAAACCAGCGCTCTTTAAAAAATACGTGGCCGCTCATTTCGCCGGCCAGCGGTGCGCCGGTTTCGGCGAGTTTTGCTTTGATGAGTGAATGCCCGGTTTGCCACATCAAGGGCTTGCCGCCCGCCGCGCGGATTTGCACGGCGACATGCCGGCTGCACTTCACGTCGTAAATAATCGTCTCGCCAGGGCAGCGCTCAAGCACATCGCGGGCATACAAGATGAGCTGACGATCAGGCCAGATAATTTGTCCGGATTTTGTCACCACACCCAGACGATCGCCATCTCCGTCAAACGCTAGGCCGATCTCACAATCGGTTGTTTTGACGCAGTGAATGAGATCTTCAAGGTTATGCGGGTCAGCGGGATCCGGATGGTGATTAGGAAAGGTGCCATCCACTTCGCAAAAAAGCTCAGTGACTTCGCAACCTAATCCTCGAAAAAGTTGCGGCGCCACCGCGCCGGCGACGCCATTGCCGGAGTCGATCGCGATTTTCATAGGGCGTGCGAGCTTGATATCGCCCAGGACCCTTGCCAAGTAGGGGGTGAGGATGTCGACACTCGTCGCCTTACCCGGTGTAGCGGCATGCTTAGGGCTGGCAGCGACTTCGTCGCGTAGCGCTAGGATAGCGTCGCCGTGCAGCGTGCTACCCCCCATCATCATTTTGAAGCCGTTGTACTCAGGAGGGTTATGGCTGCCTGTGACGGCAACGCCCGAGCCGGTTTTGAGTGTGTAAGCGGCGAAATAGACTAGGGGTGTGGGCACTTGACCCACGTCGATGGTGTCAATGCCACCCTGACGCATGCCTTCTTGCAACGCACCAGCCAGCTCGGGGCTGCTTAAGCGCCCATCGCGCCCCACGACCATGGTGGTCACGCCCGCAGCATGGGCGCGTGCGGCCAGGCCGCGTCCGAGCTCCCGCGCGAAGTCGGGATTCAGTGCGGTCGGGACCACACCGCGAATATCGTAGGCTTTGAAGCATGAATAGGGAAAGGGATGTGATGCAGACACGAGTACGGCTCCGGGTTCGGTGGGTACGCCAGAATGAAGGCAGGCCCAAGACGGAAAATCAATCCCGTATTATCGCCCATTTGACTAGCGACGAGCGGGATGGGGGCCTCTTAATTGATGACGGTTGCCTGCGAACTACCCTACAATTTGCTAAATATTTGCTAGAAAATTACCCGTTGGGTGCAACGCTAAAAAGAGAACGGAATGAGCGTATTGAAACAGCTGCAAGACATCGTTGGCGCCGAGCAAGTGTTGACGGGCGAGGCGATGACCCCTTATCTCGTGGACTGGCGGGGGCGCTACCGCGGTCAGGCGCTGGCTGTTTTGCGACCCGCATCGACCCAGGAAGTGGCCGCCGTTGTCAAAGTGTGTGTGTCGACCAAAACCCCAATTGTTCCCTCTGGCGGTAATACCAGTATGTGCGGCGGCGCCACGCCTGACGAGACCGGACACGCAGTGGTGATCTGTCTGGCACGCTTAAACAAAGTGCGATCGATTGACACGGACAACGATACGATGACGGTCGAAGCTGGCTGCATCTTGCAGTCCGTCCAAGAGGCGGCGCGGGGAGCCGACAGATTGTTTCCCCTGAGCTTGGCGGCCGAGGGCAGTTGCACGATTGGCGGTAATTTGGCGACGAACGCGGGCGGCACGCAGGTGCTTCGCTACGGTAATACGCGCGACCTCGCCTTAGGCTTGGAAGTTGTGACGGCCGAGGGAGAAATTTGGAACGGCTTACGTGGTTTGCGTAAGGACAACACGGGCTACGATCTGCGCGACTTATTCATCGGAAGCGAAGGCACGCTTGGCATCATCACGGCAGCTACGCTCAAGTTATATCCGTTGCCCGTGGCCCAGCGTACGGCGATGTTGGCCTTGAACTCTTTAGAAGATGCGATCACCGTGCTGTCGCGCACTCGTGCGGGCTTCGGCGCCTCCTTGACTGGGTTTGAAGTGATGATGGGGCCAGTGCTGCAGGCGGTGGTAAAACTATTCCCGCAGCAACGCCTGCCGTTTGAGGGCCCGTCTGCGCAGTCCCCCTGGTTTGCTTTGCTTGAACTTTCGGACAGCGAAAGCGCCGAGCATGCGCAGGCGCGCTTTGAAGCGGTTCTGGGCGCAGCGATTGAGGATGGGCTGGTCACTGATGCAGCGATTGCTGAGAACATCGCACAGAGCAAGGCCATGTGGCATCTGCGTGAGAGTATTCCTTTGGCGGAGGCCGAGTTAGGGAAAAGCATCAAGCATGACGTGTCGATCCCGATTTCTTCAATCGGGACCTTCGTCAAGGTAACCAACGCGGCGTTGCAGCAGCGCTTTCCGGGGATTCAACATATCGTGTTCGGGCACCTCGGCGATGGCAACTTACACTACAACGTCGCCCGGGCGCCGAATCAAACAGAGCAAGAACTCTTGGCATCTCAATACGACGTCTATCAGTTGGTACATGACAGCGTGCATGCGCACGCGGGCTCGATCAGTGCTGAGCACGGCGTGGGACAGCTCAAACGTGACGAACTGACTCGGTATAAAAGCGCACTAGAGCTTAAGCTGATGAAGCAGATCAAAACAGCGCTTGACCCTCATGGGCTGATGAATCCGGGCAAAGTTTTGCAGGCCTGAGCGCTCGTTGCGATGGAAGGGTAAGCCTCAGCTTTTTTGGCAGTTTGGGCAGTAATAGGTGGCTCGCTGCCCTTGCACGATGCGTTTAATCAGGCGAGAGCATGCTTTGCAAGGCTTGCCATCTTGTTCATAGACAGCCGCATGCGTCGTGAAATAGGCGCCCGCCTCACCCGTGGCATTGACGTAGTCTCGCAAGGTGCTGCCGCCGGACTCGAGTGCATCTTTCAGCGTGCTGCGTAAGCTCTCGACGAGCCGCGCGCAGCGCGCAAGCGACAGCCGTGCGGCAGGAGTAGCCGGGTGAATTTTGGCCCGAAATAGGCACTCTGAGGCATAAATATTTCCAGCGCCCACGACGACATCGCCTGCCAATAAAGCTGGTTTGATCGCCATTTGGCGGCCCTTGAAGCCTTTGCGCAAGTGCTCCGCGTCGAAAGCTGCATCAAAAGGCTCGATGCCGAGCTTTTGAAGCAATGGGTGCTGCTCGACGGGGCCGTCTTTGGCTGGATGCCAAAGCACAGCACCAAAGCGTCTTGGGTCGTGTAGCCGCAGAGTAAGGTGGTCAAAATGCCATTCAACATGGTCGTGTTTACGCAATATTTCGCCCGTTTGGACGCTGCGTAGCGAGCCGGACATCCCTAGGTGGATCAGTTGCGTGCCTCGATCGAACTCCAATAACAAGTATTTCCCTCTGCGGCGGCAGGCCTTCACCTGTTGCCCCCTCACCCATTCAGGTAGTCCGGACGGGATAGGCCAACGCATACGAGAGTCATGTACCACCATGCGTTGGAGCACCCGCCCTGTTGCAACGGCGTCAATTCCTTTACGAGTTGTCTCAACTTCTGGCAGTTCTGGCATGGGTGAGTGCTAACATCTTGTCACTGGGTCCGTTGATTGTGCCACCAACTAGGCGGTTCGCGTGAAGTCGTCGTTTAAATTCCGTTTTTCTTATTGGCTTGCCGCAGCGCCCGTGGCGGTCTCGATGTCGCTTTTTGCGGCGCACACGTGGGCGCAGGTAGGCCAAAGTAAAGAGACCTCTCAACACTCCCCTCTCGAGGTGCGGCCGCGCGTGCCTGAGTCTGCAGAGATTCACTTGCGCGCCGGGCAGCTGCCTGACGTCACACTCACGTCTTCGCTCATATATCGAATTCTGGCTGCGGAGATCGCGGCCCAACGCGGATCGTTTCTCTCCGCTGGTAAAACGATGCTTGATCTGGCGCGCGAGGTGGGTGACTATCGTCTAGCGCGCAGAGCGCTTGAGTTTTATCTCGGGGGCGGTAACTTGCCGGGCGCGCTGGAGTCCGCACGCGCCTGGTTGAGGATTACTCCGGATGATGCGGAGGCAGTGACGACCGAAATGGCGCTTGCGGCAGCGTCGGGACAGACTAGCGGTCTCGCGACAGCGTTGCGCAAGCAAATTGATGCCGCCAAAGACAAGAACGTTGGCATTGCACAAGCGGTGCATGTCTTGAACCGTATGCCTGACAAGCGCAATGCGCTGAGCATTCTATCGACGGCGATTGCCGAAAGCGCGGCTAGCAACACGCTGGCTGCACATTTAGCGCTCGCCGATATGGCCAATGCCGCTGCGGATCGTGAGCGTGCGCTCCAAGAGGCGCGTCGAGCACTTGGCGTGGCGCCACGTTCTGAAGATGCAGCGATGCGTGTCTTTGAGTACGGCTTAGGTGTGGACCCCGCGGCAGCGCTGCGTGATGCGGTAGGTTTTACCGCGGCGCATCCGCAGGCGCGTCGTTTGCGCTTAATGATGGTGAGTCACATGACGGATTTGCGGCAGTACGACGCCGCGATGAATGAATTGCAGTCGATGGCGAAACGGGCGCCAGAAGATTTTGATTTGTTGTTTATTCAGGCCCAGGTGGCCTATCGTGCGAAGAACTTGGATCAGGCACGAGGCTTTCTTGAGCAGTTCATCACCGTGCAGACCCAGCGACAACGCGGGTCGGCAGCCGGCGCGACCGACGCGCCCTCTGCGCTGGCCGAAGCCTATCAGCTCTTTGCGCAGATAGCAGACGAGCAGGGCAAGCTTGATGAAGCAGTGAGCCTTCTCGCGAAAATCGAAGATCCCTCGATGCGTTATTCGGCCCGGATTAAGCAGGCGATGATTCGTGCGCGCCAAAACCGTGTGGATGAAGCGCTAGCACTGATCGATTCTGGAATTCCGCAGAGCGATGATGAGAGAATTCTCGGCTTTTCCGCAGGGGCACAGATTTTGCGTGACGCTGATCGGTTGGGTGATGCGATTAAGCGCATGAGTGCCGCAGATAAGGCGTTGCCCGACACGGTAGAGATTAAATACGAGCTTGCGATGCTCTATGAACGCGACAATAAAATGCGCGATGCGGAGCGGCTTCTGCGCGAGGTCATCGCGATTGATCCCGGGCACGCACACGCGCACAATGCGTTGGGCTATTCACTAGCGGATCGGAATCAACGTTTGCCAGAGGCGCTCGAACTCATTACGCGGGCGCTGTCGCTCGCGCCGAAGGACCCGTTCATTCTTGATAGCATGGGTTGGGTGAAGTTTCGTATGGGCGATAATCAAGCTGCGCTTGAGTATCTGGAACAGGCCTACGCCAAGCGCCCCGAGGCCGATATTGCCGCCCATCTTGCTGAGGTTCTTTGGCGTCTTGGGCGTCGCGATGAGGCTCAGAAATATCTCAAAGAGGGCGCGCAACGCGAGCCTAAAAATTCAACCTTAATCGACACAGCTAAGCGTCTTGGGGTTCGCCTTTGAAGGTCATGCGTTTGTGGGCTTGTGCAAGAGTTGTGTGTGGGTTGACTTTGCTTGTGCTGGCCGGTTGTACGACACAGCAAAGCGTCACGCCCACAGAGCAAAGTGCCTCGCCTGTACAGACGCTACAGGCGCTTTCGCGGGTAGGACGCTTTGCTCTGCGGGTGGAAGAGCCTCTTGTGCCGACACAAGCGGTGCAGGGCGGCTTTACCTGGCGTGATGCGCAAGGTCGGCTGGAGTTAGACCTGACGAATCCCTTTGGCAATATTTTGGCCCGCATAGAGGTGACGGGTAAACGCGCGGTTCTCACACAAAATACTGGCAGCAAGTTAGAGGCCGCCACACCCGAAGAGCTTGTGAAAATAGCTGTTGGTGAGGCGATCCCTGTCCAAGGCTTGCGAACTTGGTTGCGCAATCAAACAGTGGCCGAGCCCTCGATGGCGCGTGTGAGCCGTGACGATCAGAGGCGGATTACGGGCTTTGAACAGGCAGGTTGGCGAGTCGAACTGTCGAGGTTTGATGCCATGGGTCCTAGGCTGCTGATCTTGTCGCGCCAGGATGATACAAAAAAAATTGTGATCCGCTTGGTGATTGACGGCACGTGAACTGCTGCGAGGGCCTGACCGACTATGCTTTATGACCTTGCTGCACCCGCGAAGCTGAATCTTTTTTTGCATGTGATTGGCCGTCGCCCAGACGGCTACCACCTGCTGCAAACTGTGTTTCGGTTGATCGATTTGTGTGATCTGCTGGACATTGATACGCGTAGCGATGGGCAAATTGTTCGCGAAACCGATATGGTGGGGGTTACCCACGACGATGATCTGGTGGTTCGGGCAGCGAAAGCCTTGCAACAGCACACCGGCACCAAACTTGGCGCGCAGATACGTGTGCGTAAGCGCATTCCTTCAGGTGCCGGTCTTGGGGGTGGGTCCAGTGATGCCGCTTGCGTGCTGATCGCCTTGAATCGCCTATGGCAGACACGTCTGACTCGACAGGCGTTGATGCAGGTAGGCCTCGGTTTGGGGGCCGATGTGCCCTTTTTTATTTTTGGACAAAGCGCCTTTGCCGAAGGAATTGGCGAGATGCTTACTGCGCTGGACTTGCCGCAGCAGGCCTATTTGGTGGTTCAGCCCGCGCAACATGTGCCTACGCAAGGGATTTTTCAGGATCCGGATTTGACAAGAAACACCGATCCGGTCAAAATAATGGACTTTTCTGGGCGCCAAATTGTGACTAGTTTGGGGTTTGGGCGCAATGATTTGCAGCCGATCGTGTTAAAGCGTTACGCAGTTGTGCGGCAAGCGCTGGATTGGCTAAATAAAGCTGAATTTAGTGCGAATGGTTTTAAGGCGCGCATGACAGGGTCTGGGGCATGTCTATTTTTAAGTTTCCCTGACGCCACGCTAGCTGAAAATGCTCGCCAGAGATTGCTCGCTAAAATAAGTACGGATTTTTCCGATACTGCAATGGCGGACACGCCAAGTCCGATACAGTCTGTTTTTGTCTGTAACGGTTTGGATGTGCACCCTCTGCAGGATTGGGTTGATAGTTAGTTGGGGAGTCGCCAAGCTGGTTAAGGCACCGGATTTTGATTCCGGCATGCGAAGGTTCGAATCCTTCCTCCCCAGCCCAAATGCAAAGCTGTTGAACTAGCCGGCGTGTAATGAGCCTTTGTTCAGCAGCTTTTTTGTTCCGCATCTAAATTCTTACTGTCTGTGATTGCCTCGACCATGGCCAACGATAGTTTTATGATTTTTACCGGCACCGCCAATACACGGCTGGCCGTTGATGTGGTGAATCACCTAGATATGTCCTTGGGTCGTATGACCGTAGGTCGTTTCTCGGATGGTGAAGTCATGGTTGAAATTAACGAGAACGTTCGCGGTAAAGATGTTTTCGTGTTGCAGCCGACCTGTGTGCCCACCAATGACAACCTGATGGAAGTGATGGTGATGGTTGATGCGTTGCGCCGTGCTTCGGCCGGCCGTATCACCGCGGCCATCCCCTACTTTGGGTACGCCCGCCAGGACCGCCGCCCGCGTTCTGCACGCGTGGCGATTACGGCCAAGGTTGTTGCGAATATGTTGCAGGTGGCAGGCGTTGATCGCGTGCTCACAATGGATTTACACGCCGATCAAATCCAAGGTTTTTTTGATATCCCTGTCGACAATATTTACGCCGGTCCGATTCTGTTGGGCGATATCTGGCGCCGCAACTTGACTAACCTCGTTGTCGTGTCACCTGATATTGGTGGTGTGGTGCGTGCCCGGGCTTTGGCGAAACAGCTTGAGGCGGACTTGGCGATTATTGACAAACGTCGTCCACGCGCCAACGTCTCAGAAGTCATGAATATTATTGGTGAGGTCGATGGCCGCACCTGTTTGATTATGGATGATATGGTCGATACGGCTGGCACGCTCTGTAAGGCAGCGCTAGCGCTCAAAGAGCGTGGCGCAGGAGCAGTCTATGCCTACTGTACGCATGCGGTGTTGTCGGGCGGTGCGATTGAGCGGATTAATGGTTCTGAGCTCACTGAGCTTGTCGTGACAGACACCATTCCCTTATCTGAGGAAGGGCGCGCTTGCGGCAAAATCAGACAACTATCCTGCGCAGCATTGCTAGGCGAGACGATTTTACGAATTTCCAACGCAGAGTCAGTGAGTTCACTGTTCGTTGACTAGAGTGTAAAGAATTTGCCAGCCACTGGTCGCGGTGGTCGGCAAACCCGTTGACTGATAGTCAGGCAACGTTTTAACCGGGTGATATTCGCCCTTTTTGGAGTTTTTCATGGAATTTAATGCAACCCCACGCAGCGTACAGGGAACGAGTGCGAGCCGCCGCCTGCGCCGTGCGAGCCGCGTCCCAGCCATCGTTTATGGTGGCAAAGAGCAGCCCGTCAATATCGAACTCGATCACAACGAAATTTTTCACGCTCTGCGCAAAGAGAAATTTCATGCATCGATTCTTGACATGCAACTCGAAGGCAAGATCCAACAAGTTCTGTTACGTTCGGTTCAGTGGCACCCCTTCAAGCAAATCGTGATGCACCTGGACTTCCAGCGCGTTTCGGCAGATCAAGCCTTGCACACCAAGGTGCCACTGCACTTCATCAACGCTGAGGTTTCGCCGGCGGTCAAAATCAGCGCTGCGATCATCTCGCACGTGTTGACTGACCTCGACATCTCTTGCTTGCCAGCCAATCTGCCAGAATTCATCGAAGTTGATCTGAGCAACTTGGTGGGTGGTGGTTCGATCCACTTGGCTGACATCACGTTGCCAAGCGGCGTGACCCACGTTCCCCATCGCGGCGACACCAACCCTGTGTTGGTGGCTGCAATCGTGAAGGGTGGCGCAAGCGATGATGCTGACGCCAAGCCAGAAGGCGCAGCCCCTGCTGCACCAGCCGCTTAAGGTTCGTATGGTTCTGAGCCCTTTTGGGCTCAGTGACTGCACGTTCTGATCGCCCCGCTCGCGTTTTGCGCAAGCGGGGCTTTTGCTTTCTAATGCAGGCATGTCTAATTCAATCAAACTCATCGTGGGTCTCGGCAATCCAGGCGCGGACTATGAGCGCACCCGCCATAACGCAGGCTTTTGGTTGGTTGATGCGATTGCAGAGGACTTGCGTGCGAGTTTTACCAGTGAGAAGTCTTTTTCAGGGCTAGTGGCCAAGGCACGAGTGCAGGCCGAGCAGGTCCTTCTTGCCAAGCCTCAAACATATATGAACCGTTCAGGCCAGTGTGTGGGCGCCTTAGCCCGTTTCTATAAATTGGAAGCACAAGAAATCCTGGTACTGCACGACGAGCTCGATCTCTTTCCGGGCCAGGTCAAAGTCAAGCAAGGGGGCGGTCACGCCGGCCATAACGGGTTGCGGGATATTCAGTCGGTGCTGGGTAGCGCAGACTTTTGGCGTTTGCGTTTGGGGATTGGTCACCCGCGAACCCTTAACCTGACCCAAGAGGTTGCAGATTTCGTTTTGCATCCGCCTCGCAGAGAAGATCAGACCGCGATTGATGATTGCCTGACGCGGTGTCGCGCTGTGGTGCCGCTTTTTTTTGCGGGTGACTTTGTACGTGCAACAGCACAGCTGCATCGTGACAATCCTGCATGAGTCAACAAGCGCGCGCGACAGGCCTGTTGCCGTTTCGTGAAGAGTTGACGCAGTGTCTTCGCTTCATTAGACGCCCAAGCCTAAAAAGAACGTTCGCTAACCGTCCTGCCGAGGCGCGCGCGTTTGGAGCCTGGCACGCAGATTGGTGGCCAGGTATCGCACCCAAGCGATTACTGGCTTGGGCGGCGATGCTTTGGCTCGTCAACATCGTTTTATTAGGCCCGCTTGTTTTGACTGTGTTCGAGTTGAGTGGTGCGACGCATCGGATCGATGTGCGCAATCTCCCCTGGTTTCTGGCGTTAATTTGGGCGCCAATCGTGGAAGAGCTGTTGTTTCGCTTTGGCCTCAGACGTCCGATCCATGCGCTCTGGTTGGTGCCGGTGCTTATCTTGGTTTTTTTAAATGGGATGCAATGGTGGGCCGGCAGTTTGCTCGGGGTGTCCGTATTGATTCTATGGTGGTTGGGGCGCTGGAACGTGATGCCACGCGTCTGGGCGTGGCCATGGCTTAGAGCCTATTGCCGGCATTTCCCTTGGGTCATGCACGCGTCGGTTCTGGCCTTCGCTGTCTTGCATCTGCATAACTTCCAGTTTGAGCAGATGGCTTGGTGGATGATGATGGTGTTGGTACTCCCCCAGTGGGTGACGGGCCAGGTATTAGCCTGGATGCGTGTCGAGCGCGGGATCGGTGCGGCGATGTTGTTGCATGCCCTCTTTAATGCGGGACCACTTGCTGTCGTATGGGTAGGACTGCACTTCGCAAATGGATCTGTTTAATTTTTAGTTGAGTATTCCTCGCGTAACTGTCGCTTCAAGACTTTGCCGATTTCACTGCGGGGGAGGCTCTCAACCAACAGCAAATCAGCTAAACGTTGGGTTTTGCCTACTCTTGCATTGAGCCAACCAAGTAAGGCCTCAGCGGTGATCGTTGTCTGCGGTCGCAGGACCACGTAGGCGACGGGGGTTTCACCCCATTGTCTTGACGGTACACCCACTACGGCGGACTCACGCACTGAGGGGTGTTGATTGAGTTCGGCCTCGAGATCGCTCGGGTAAATATTGAAGCCACCAGAGATCACCATATCTTTTTTTCGATCAGACAAAATCAGAAAGCCGTCTTCGTCATAACGTCCGATATCGCCGGTGCGAATAAAGCGTTTGCCCTTCGCATCAAACCATTCGACCTCGCGCGTTTTTTCGGGCATGCCGAAATAACCCTCCATCATGGCCGCAGAGCTACCGACAATTTCGCCGGTTTCGCCTGGTGAGACTTCACGACCCTGCTCGTCGATTAGCCGGATATCGTGTCCGCTCGCCGGTCTTCCGATGGTGTGGAGTTTGTGAGGATAGTTGTGGGCTTCAAGCTCACAGCGGCCCCCGCCTTCGGTCATGCCGTAGATCTCAGTTAAGCGGCCTGGCCAGCGACGTAATACCTCGGCCTTGAGTGTCGCACCGAAGGGCGCACTCGTAGAAAACTTTGCCACAAAAGACGAGAGATCGAACGCATCAAAATGGGGATCGTCCATGAGTCGTTGATATTGCACAGGGACGAGCATCGTGTGCGTGACGCGATGCTGCTGGGCGAGCTCTAAGTAGCGACGGGTATCGAACTTCGACATCAAGATCACCGTGCCACCCAAGGCTAGCGTGGGCAAGAGTGCGACGAGAGTCGTGTTGGAATACAGAGGGGTGGACGCCAGCATGATCGTATCTGGACCATAGCCATTAGTCGCGGCCCGTTGCACATGCGCCCAACGCATCGAGCACGGCTGCACGATGCCTTTTGGTGTCCCGGTCGTGCCGGACGAATAGATCAAATTGAAAGGCCAGTGCGGTTCGGGAAAGACGGGGGTAGGGGGGGCGTCGGTGGCCACCCAGTCGGACCAGTCTGTTGCGCCGCCGCAGGAGTTGTCCAGCCACACCCTCTTGAGCCCCGCTGCGGCTTGGTCGTCGGTTGACCATTGGCGCGCACAAGCCTGATCCAGAAACAAGATCGTGGCGCCAGAGTTGGCCAGCATAGCGGAAAGGTTTTGCGGGGTGGCGGAAGGCGGCAGAGGGGTCATGAGCCCGCCCGCCCGAAGAACACCTAAAAAGAGCGCAACGTATTCAAAGGAGGTGCTCGCACAGGCGGCGACGGCCTGGCCTTGCCTCAGTCCATCCCGTTGCAGGCTGCTAGCTACCCGTCCGATCAGCTCATCCAGCTCGGCATAGGTGAGGGTGTGTCCATCCAGTATTAAGGCTGGTTGAGTCGGGCGCACTGCGGCCGTGACATGGACCAGTTCCGGGATGGATCCGAACGGACGAGTGAGGTGGTCATCGAGATACATGGCGGGACCCAAAGCGTTAAACTCAATCCTCATATTCTATACAGCTGTTCCACCCTTCAGAAATTCAGGATTCTCATGGCTCTGCAATGTGGCATCGTTGGTTTGCCCAACGTCGGTAAATCAACCCTTTTTAATGCCCTCACGAAGGCGGGTATTGCCGCCGAAAACTATCCTTTTTGTACGATCGAGCCAAACGTTGGCGTGGTCGAGGTACCTGATGCCCGCTTAGGCAAGCTCGCCGAAATCGTCAACCCCGAGCGCATCTTGCATGCCACGGTTGAATTTGTGGATATCGCAGGCTTGGTGGCTGGCGCCAGTCAAGGCGAAGGCTTGGGCAATCAGTTCTTGTCACACATCCGCGAAACCAACGCCATCATCAACGTGGTGCGCTGCTTTGAAGACGACAACGTCATCCACGTCGCTGGCCGCGTCGATCCGATTTCCGATATTCAAGTGATTGAAACTGAGCTTGCCTTGGCCGATATGCAAACCGCTGAAAAAGCCTTGCATCGCTATCAAAAAACTGCACGCTCGGGCGATAAAGACGCACAAAAAGTTGTTGCGATTCTTGAAGTGGTCATCAAACAGTTAAACGATGCGCAGCCGATTCGTGCGCTCGGTTTGTCAGACGAAGAGATGGCCTTGATTGCACCGCTATGCTTTATCACTGCCAAGCCCGCCATGTACGTAGGCAACGTAAGTGATCATGGCTTTAAAGACAACCCATTGCTTGATCGCCTGACAGAATACGCCACCGCACGCAAAGCACCCGTCGTAGCGATCTGCGCCGCGATTGAATCCGAAATTGCAGAATTGCCTGACGACGATAAGGCTGTGTTTCTTGAAGACATGGGCATGCAAGAGCCAGGCTTAAACCGCCTGATTCGCGGCGCCTTCACCTTGTTAGGTTTGCAAACCTATTTCACCGCAGGTGTAAAAGAAGTACGAGCCTGGACAGTACCGATCGGCGCAACGGGACCACAAGCTGCCGGCGTGATCCACACCGATTTTGAACGTGGCTTTATTCGAGCACAAACCATTGCCTATGAGGATTTCATTACCTTTAAAGGCGAACAAGGCGCCAAGGAAGCAGGCAAGATGCGTGCTGAGGGCAAGGAATACATCGTGCAGGATGGCGATGTGATGAACTTCTTGTTTAACGTGTAAATAGGACGCTCGCCATGGCTGACATGCACACTATCCCCATTGAGCCTTTGCGCGCCGCGGTGCGCTATCTCGTTTCCGGTTTTGGCAGCGACGCACGCGAAATCGAACTCGTCACTGAAAACCTGATCCAAGCGAACCTGACCGGACACGACTCGCATGGCGTTGGCATGTTGCCACGCTATGCCGAAGCCTATCTCGAAGGTAGCCTAAAGCCTAACGCCAAGATTCAAACGCGGATGGATAGCGGCACCATGATCGGTCTGGATGGTGAATGTGGTTTTGGCCAGGCGATTGGGCATCAAGCGATGGAGTTAGCGATCGCTCGCGCAAAAGAACATGGCAGCTGCATCGTGGCGCTGGGCAATTCTCATCACCTCTGCCGGATCGGCGCTTGGGCTGAAATGACCGTCGCCCAAGGCTTGATTTCGATTCATTTCGTCAATGTCATTTCGCGCCCCATCGTTGCACCCTTTGGCGGTGGCGATGCACGCTTTGGTACGAACCCCTTTACGGTGGGTATCCCCGTGGCGGGTCAAGATCCGATCTTGCTCGATTTTGCGACCAGCATCATTGCGCAGGGTAAAGCCCGTGTCGCCTTCAACAAGGGCGAGCAACTACCTGAAGGCTATCTGATTGATAGTGATGGCAAGCCTACGACCGACCCTGTCTACGCAGTCAAGCCTCCGCTTGGTGCGTTGTGCACGTTTGGCGACCATAAAGGTTTTGGCCTCGCACTCATTTGCGAATTGCTTGGCGGCGCGCTGGCGGGTGGAATGACCACGCACGCCCCAGCCGATGGCAAGCGTCGTGTCGTCAATGGCATGCTGTCGATCGTATTTGATCCCGCTAAGCTTGCAGACGGCTCTGTGTTTGAACACGAGATGAAGGCGTTTATTGAGTGGGTGAAGGCCTCGCCACCGCTGCCTGGTCATGAAGGCGTACGCGTGGCGGGTGAGCCCGAGCGGGAGTCACGCGCCAAGCGCATGGCGAACGGTATCCCTGTTGATTTCACCACGTGGTCCGATATGTTGGACGCCGCAAAAAAATTAGGACTGGATCCTGCACGTATGCAAAGGCTTGCGGGGCTGTAGGGCTGGCAAGCATCAAGATATAAAAATAATCTAGGGAGACGGAAATGGCTATTCAAAAAATGACAGGTCGTCAGGCTTTCATCAAGCTGTTGCTTGACGAGGGCGTGACACACATGTTCGGTAATCCGGGTACGACGGAGCTTGCCATTATGGAAGCGGTGCCTCAGTTCCCAGAGCTGACCTATGTGTTGGGCTTGCAAGAGTCGATCGTAGTTGGGATGGCCGATGGCTTTGCCCGCGCTACGAATAAATTGGTGGCTTGTAACTTGCACTGTGCGCCGGGACTTGGCCATGCGATGGGGGCGATCTATAGCGCTAAGTTTTCTGGTTCGCCTTTATTGATTACGGCAGGTCAGTACGAAGTGGGCTATGGTCTGCAAGAGCCGCTGCTGTATGAGCCCTTAGTGCCGATGGCTGCACCGTTGGTGAAGTGGGCGTTTGAGGTCACACGGTTAGAAGACCTGCCACGCATTATTCGACGTGCCGCAAAGATTGCCCGCACTCCACCTATGGGGCCGGTGTTTATTAGTTTGCCAGGCTCTGTACTCGACGAAGAAGCAGAAATCGAGTTTGGGTTCCCCACTGTCGTGGACGCCGCAGTGCGTCCTAGTGATACCGCACTTAAACAGATCGCACAAACCTTGCTTGCAGCGAAAAAGCCGGTCATTGTTGCCGGCCGCGAGATCGCTAACGCCGACATGTTTGCGCAAGCGTGCGAGCTTGCCGAGCTGTTAGGTGCCGCGGTCTATCAAGAGTCCGTGCCGTATAACGCGCGCTACCCCTCATCACACCCGACTTGCATGGGCGACCTGACACGTAATCAAAAGAAAGTGCGTCAGACGCTTGAACAATACGACCACCTCTTGTGCTTGGGTGCGGATCTATTACGCATGTCGCCCATGAGCACGGTAGAGCCTCTGCCTCCAGAGCTGCCCGTCACCCACATTACTGAACGGGATTGGGAACTCGGCAAAAATTATTCGACTGCGACCGCAGTGCGTGCTGATGTGAAAGAGACGCTGCTGGCACTGCTGCCGATTTTGCGGGCAGCGCGTACGACAGAGCAAGCTCAGCAAGCCCAAGCGCGGGTAAAAGAGCTTGCGACACGCAACTGGTCTGCAGCCCGTGCAAAGACGCGTCAGGATGTCGCGGCGAGCGCGAATGCCAAGCCGATTGATCAGCGTTATCTGGTAAGCCAGTTAGTCGATGTCTTACCAAAAGACGTGATCGTTGTAGACGAAACACTCACGGCTGCACCAGCCATTTCTGCGATGTTACCGATGGACGATCCACACGCTTACTATGGCTTAGCAAGCGGTGGCTTG
>CAJBTJ010000102.1 GCA_903958565.1 uncultured beta proteobacterium | reverse complement strand
GTTGGGTGTGCCGCAATGCCCACAGAACTGATGGTTCTTTTGCCAGTCAATCATCTGTGTCGCACGACCGGCCAACGCAAACGCCTCCGGCCCCTCTGAGCCAAAGATGCTGCGAACAGGTCGTAATTCACCTACAAAATGTGTGGGAATTTGCTCCGCTTCGATCGCGTAGCAAGGTCTACCCTGCCACTGACCAATCAACAGAGGGTGATGGGGCGCACTAAAGTCTGAAGGGCGCGCCAGTGGAAACACCCCGGCAGATTCGTGTTCCGTTGATATAAAAACCTGATTGCCGTGTCGGACAATCCAATAGGTTAAGTCGCTCATTAAGGTTCTCAAATGAATAATGCTCGCTAAGTCTCGTACAAACCTTAGACTATGAATCCTGTGTATTGTATTCTTACAAACACACAGATACACGCTTAAAGTCGTCCTACCCGGGTTGGCGCAAGCACTAAGGTAAACCATGAATGCTCCACTCTCCAGTACAACGCATGCCGCTTTAGCGACGGTTACCTTAGACGACAAATATACACAGTCTGAAGGGCGTGCCTTCATGAGCGGTGTGCAGGCCTTGGTCAGATTGCCCATGTTGCAGCAAAGGCGTGATGCATCGATTGGATTAAACACTGCAGGGTTCATTAGTGGCTACCGTGGCAGTCCGCTTGGTGGTTATGACCAAGCTCTTTGGTCAGCAAAAAAACACTTAGCGAAACAAAACATCGTTTTTCAGCCGGGCGTGAATGAAGAACTCGCGGCAACCGCAATTTGGGGCACGCAACAACTCGATCTCTATCCCACTAAAAAGAAACACGATGGTGTCTTTGGGATTTGGTATGGCAAAGGCCCAGGCGTTGACCGTTGCTCGGACGTATTCAAACATGCAAATATGGCCGGCACGTCTAAGTTTGGTGGGGTCATTGCCATCGCCGGCGACGACCACGCGGCGAAGAGTTCAACAGCCGCTCACCAGAGCGATCACATTTTTAAGGCTTGCGGTTTTCCAGTTTTTTTCCCGAGTGATGTCCAGGGAATTCTGGACATGGGTGTGCATGCCTTCGCGTTGAGCCGCTTTTCGGGCTTGTGGGCGGGCATGAAAACCATCCAGGAAGTCGTCGAATCAAGCACCAGAGTCGATATTGCCCACGATCGGGTCAAGATCGTGTTGCCCGAAGACTTTATCTTACCCGTCGGTGGGTTGCATCTGCGTTGGCCCGATAGTCCGCTCGAACAAGAAGCCCGGATGATGGAGTACAAGTGGTACGCAGCGCTCGCCTACATCCGTGCCAATCAACTCAACCGCACAACCATTCAAGGCCTCAGCGACCGTATAGGCATTATTGCAAGCGGCAAGGCCTATCGCGACACTCGTCAAGCATTGTTAGACCTCGGCCTGGACGAAGCGACATGTCAGCGAGTGGGGATAAGGCTTCATCAGGTGAATGTGGTCTGGCCGCTTGAACCCACGATCACAAGAGCGTTCGCACTTGGACTAAAGGAAATCCTCGTCGTCGAAGAAAAGCGACAACTCATTGAGTATCAAATTAAAGAAGAGCTTTACAACTGGCGAGCGGATGTACGACCTGACGTGTTAGGTAAATTCGATCAAACACCAGGCGATCACACAGGCGGCGAATGGTCACACAGCAACCCGGCTGGCCATTGGTTACTGCGCGCGAACGCAGACCTGACACCATCGCTCATCGCACACGCCATCGCACACAGACTTGAACAACACGCACTACCCGAGGACGTGCGCGCACGGATTCAAGCAAGACTATCGATCATTCAAGCAAAAAAACAATCACTTCTGCATGTCGATACCAGTACGGGCGAGCGTCCCCCATGGTTTTGTAGCGGGTGTCCTCACAACACCAGCACACGTGTACCAGAAGGCAGTCGTGCCCTCGCTGGCATCGGCTGCCATTACATGGCGATCTGGATGGATCGCGATACCGTCACATTTACCCAAATGGGTGGTGAAGGTGCACCTTGGGTGGGGCAAGCGCCATTTATGAACGAAGACCACGTTTTTGCCAATATTGGGGATGGCACGTGGTTCCACAGCGGCTCGCTCGCCATTCGTCAAGCGGTCGCAGCCGGCGTCAACATCACTTATAAGATCCTCTACAACGATGCGGTGGCCATGACGGGTGGTCAACAAGTCGGCGAGCGCCCAGAAGGTCTATCCGTCCCGCAAATCGTAAAGAGTTGCGTGGCCGAAGGGACCAAACGCATTGTCGTCGTCACCGAGGACACCGAACGCTATGACCATGTAAAGCTTGAGGCCGGTGTTGAGGTTGTTCATCGCGACGAACTTGACCGCATTCAGCGCGAATTGCGTGAGATCAAAGGCACGACAATCATCGTCTACGATCAGACATGCGCAACCGAAAAACGCCGTCGTCGAAAGTCTGGAAAACTCGAAGATCCCAAACGTGTGGTTGTGATCAATGAGCTTGTGTGTGAAGGCTGCGGCGACTGTTCCAGCAAGAGCAACTGTCTTTCGGTCGAGCCGCTTGAAACCGAGTTCGGTCGAAAGCGACAGATCAATCACAGCAGCTGTAATAAGGACGAGTCTTGCTTAAACGGGTTTTGTCCAAGCTTCGTCGTCTTAGAAAACGCCGTCCCACGCAAACGCACACTCCAGTCGATTACGACGACAAACGAGGAATCTTTTTTTAAGGATCTCCCGCTGCCCACGCTACCACGTTGCGATGAGCCCTATCGCATTGTTGTCGCCGGTGTCGGTGGTACAGGTGTCATCACGATCGGACAGCTATTGGGAATGGCTGCACACATTGAGGGCAAGGGAATCATCACGCAAGACTCTGCGGGGTTGGCACAAAAAGGTGGCGCCACTTGGAGTCATGTGCAGATTGCAGAAGATCCGACCTCACTCAGCGCGACCAAAGTAGATATCGCACAAGCAAACTTGATTTTGGCCTGTGACGGGATTGTGGCCGCAAGTAGCGCGACTCTCACATTTATGCGAACAGCCCACACCAATGTCGCGTTGAATACTCACGCCACTCCGACGGCGGGTTTTGTACAGAGCCCAGACTGGCAATCACCACATCACGCCTGTACGACCGCGATTACGCAAACTGTCGGTGCCGAACACCTTGCGAGTCTTAACACGAGCGCCTTGGCCCTCTCCAAACTTGGTGATTCGATTTATGCCAACCCAATTCTTCTGGGCTTTGCCTGGCAGAAGGGCTGGATCCCGCTCACCTTAGCATCGTTACAACAAGCCTTAGTTTTGAATAATGTTCAAGTCGAGCGCAACCTACAAGCCTTTGACTGGGGGCGCGCCGCCGCGCTCGGTCGTGTGAATAATCTCATCGCATCCCAAGAAACAGTCATTAACTTCAAGCCTCGCACGAGTCTTGAGGACATCATTAAGACACGTCATACATTTTTAACAGCCTATCAACATGCAGCCTATGCAAAATCCTATGTTGATTTTGTCGCGCAAGTTCAACAAACCGAAGAGTCGCTTGGCTTAGGTAATCGCTTATCAACTGCCGTGGCGCGCTACTTGTTTAAGCTCATGGCCTACAAGGATGAGTATGAAGTCGCACGACTGCATACTCAGACCGGCTTCGAGGACGAGCTGCGTGCCCGCTATGAGCCTGGCTTTCAAATCGCTCACCACCTCGCGCCTCCGTTGTTATCTAAAAAGAATGCGAAAGGCGAACTCATCAAACGCCGTTTTGGTCCTTGGGTACGCCCAATGTTACGCGGCTTGGCGACGCTCAAGTTTCTGCGCGAAACACCATTTGATCCCTTTGGCTTTAGCGATGAGCGCCAGCAAGAACGTGCTGCGATTGACGCCTACAAGCAAACCATCCTTGAGTTGCTGATATCGCTGAACCAAAGCAATATCGATCTCGCCGTTCAGATCGCGAGTATCCCCGAAAATATTCGCGGCTACGGACACGTTAAAGCGCGACATGTTGCGAGTGCGCAAGAGAAACAAACTGAATTACTTGCGCGCTGGCGCGGCTAAGTGCTGAACTGACCGTTCAGCACTTACATCGTTTCTGAGAAGAGCTCGCGACCGATCAACATGCGTCGGATTTCGCTAGTGCCTGCGCCGATTTCATAAAGCTTTGCATCACGCCACAAGCGCCCAACCGGATACTCATTCGTGTAGCCGTTTCCACCGAGCAGTTGAACCGACTCCCCTGCCATCCACGTTGCTTTCTCAGCACAGTACAGAATGACGCCTGCCGCATCCTTGCGCACAGAACGCTGATGTCCGCCGCCCTGCGCCTCTAAACGATCTAATGTCCGCCCCACTGCATAACAGTAAGCGCGGCAAGCCGAATAGGTCGAATACATATCAGCGAGTTTGCCTTGAACCAATTGGAACTCTCCAATGGATTGTCCAAACTGCTTACGCTCGTGCACATAAGGCAGGACCACATCAAGGCAAGCGCCCATAATACCGAGCGGGCCGGCCGCTAACACGGCACGTTCATAATCGAGCCCACTCATCAGCACCTGCACTCCACCGTCAAGCGCTCCCAAGATATTCTCTTCAGGAACAAATACATCCTGAAACACGAGCTCCCCAGTATGTGAGCCACGCATGCCAAGCTTGTCGAGCTTTTGCGCAATAGAAAAACCAGGCATATCCTTGTCAACTAAGAATGCCGTAATCCCCCGCGCTTTTTTATCTGGATCTGTCTTGGCGTACACCACCAAGGTTTGCGCGTCTGGTCCATTGGTAATCCACATTTTGTGACCATTGAGTCGATAGCCCCCCGATACCGCGGTGGCGCGTAGCGACATATTC
This sequence comes from uncultured beta proteobacterium, assembly GCA_903958565.1. Classification (GTDB taxonomy): domain Bacteria; phylum Pseudomonadota; class Gammaproteobacteria; order Burkholderiales; family Burkholderiaceae_B; genus Zwartia. Next base: position 990 of record CAJBTJ010000102.1, on the reverse strand, counting down.
ACCACATCCGAACCTGCCCCCACTTCGCTCATCGCCAAAGCGCCGACATGCTCGCCAGAGATCAGCGGTGGCAACAGCCGTGCGCGTTGCTGCGGCGTGCCATTGCGTGAAATCTGATTCACACACAGATTGGAATGCGCACCGTAAGACAGTCCGACCGAAGCACTCGCACGTGAAATCTCTTCCATCACGATCATGTGCGCGAGATAGCCCATTTCTGCGCCGCCGTACTCGGCGCTCGCAGTCACACCCAACAGACCCATCTCTCCCATCTTTCGCCAGAGATCCATCGGAAACTGATCCGAACGATCAATCTCGGCGGCACGTGGTGCTATTTCGTTGCGCGCAAAATCTCGAACAGCGTCTCTCAACGCCACCAGATCATCAGACAAACCGCAGTCTAGTTCGATTGACATCATCATTTCCGAGACTCTCGCATTTCCTATGTTACTAAATCGTCTTATGTCTTACTTTGGTGTGCCCATCATTATGTCAGGCAACCATGTCGAGATAACTGGAATGTACGTAATGACCATCAACAAACCAACCATCAAGATAAAAAACGGCATCGTACCTCGCAAGACCTGCGCAAGCGGAATGTTTGAGATATTGCTGATTACAAACAAATTAAGGCCTACCGGTGGCGACATCAACGCCAGCTCCATATTGATCACCAGCATCACACCAAAGTGAATCGGATCAATCCCTAAGGGTGCAAGCAAGGGAATCAATATAGGCACGACGATCAACAGAATCGAAAATACTTCTAAAAACATTCCCAAAAAAATCAAGAGAATATTGATTGCCAGCAAAAACTGCCATGGTTTAATGTCCCATTGCCGCATTAACTCGAGTGTCTTTTGTGCGACGCCCGTCTCCGTAATGAGGTGCCCAAAGGCCAAAGCCGTTGCAATGATGATCATGATCCCAGCCGCGTTGCGAACGGAATGCGTCATCGTTTTCAAAAAATCACTAATCTTAACTTCGCGG
>CAJBTJ010000101.1 GCA_903958565.1 uncultured beta proteobacterium | reverse complement strand
GCATCGGAAGGTTTAAGCCCTGCTCGGTCATGAAGCGGTTAACGCCCAGGATGCTCAGCGTAGCGCTTAGCACCAGCATGACAGCGAGGTTAGTCACTAAGAAGATGATGATTCGTTTCATGGTCTCAAATTAAAAGTTAAACACACAACGATGGTAGGGAAATGGCCGGCGTCGAGCAAATATCTTAGCCTCGGTTACGCGATCATATCCCTTGGATGCTTAGTCTGGCAAAGAGTTCCCTGGGCGCGCGCCTAAGCTTTTGCGATACCACTCATGGAAATGCTGCATGCCATCTTCCATGGGGGATTGGTAGGGGCCTGTTTCGTTTACGCCTCTGTTGAGCAGTGCGAGGCGTCCGGCATCCATACGCTCTGCGATTTCGTCGTCCTCGATCGCGGTTTCCATATAGGCTTCGCGTTGGGCCTCAACGAACTCTCGTTCAAAGAGAGCGATTTCTTCCGGATAATAAAATTCAACAATATTGACTGTTTCTTGCGGCGATTTCGGGTAAAGCGTAGACAGCACGAGAACGTGCGGGTAGAGCTCGATCATGTGCGTGGGAAAGTACGTCACCCAAACCGCCCCGAAATCGGGCGCCTGCCCGCGCCGAAATTGCATCAGCTTGTCATGCCAAACCTTGTAGGCAGGCGAGCCAGGTTGCGAGAGTGCTTGATGTACGCCGACGCGCTGCATGCTGTATCGATCGGTGAATTCCCAGGACAAATCATCGCAAGTGACAAAATGCCCCAAGCCCGGATGGAAGGGGGCGACGTGGTAGTCCTCGAGGTAAACCTCAATAAAGGTTTTCCAGTTGTAATTGCACTGGTGGACCTCTACGTGATCCAGCACATAGTCTGAAAAGTCGAACTCAGGGCGAGCAAAGAGTTTGCCGATATCTGACAACGGGTTACGCGGGCCTTCAAACAGCAGGCCATGGCAGTCTTTGAGCGGGAAACGTTCAAGGTTTAGGCAAGGCTTGTCGTCAAACTGCGGAGCGCCCAGCAGGCCGCCTTGTTTGTCGTAGGTCCAGCGGTGTAGTGGGCAGACAATATTTCCACCAGTACCCACAAGATTGCCATGGGTATTGGTATGGCCGGACACATCGCCGGTTGTGCCGCCAAGCATTAAGGCCTGCCGATGTCGGCACACGTTTGACAAGAGTTCGACGCCAGATTCGGAGCGAACGAGTACCCGCCCATTGTTTTCATGGGACAACGTACGCCAGTCTCCCGGGTGGGGCACACTCTTTTGGTGCCCAACATACAGGGAGGACTGTTTGAAAATACTCGCTTGCTCGTGGGCAAACAGCGCGGGATCAAAGTACGCGCTAACGCCTAATTGTGTACGAGCGGGCGCCAAATGCGCCATCCGACCAATGTCGGTCATGATTCCCTCCGCACGGAAAAAAATGCCAGGACGGACATCACCGTACTGGCGCGAAGAAAAATCGGATTGGCCGATCACCATAAAAAAACGATTGTACCCCAAGGGTAGGGTGTGCGATGTTCTCGTACAATAGAGAGCTTGACTGTTGTCAGGTTTGTCATTAACCCAGCCCCCCAACGGAGTTTTGCTTGCCCAAAGCTAACAAATCTGTGGCCGATCACCAGCCTGGCCGCGAGGATCTCGATCCAACCTTGCCACAAGACTTTGAAACGGCCTTGTTGCAGCTCGAGGCGCTAGTGGCCTCCATGGAGTCTGGTGAGTTGCCGCTCGAGGAGTCCCTGGCCGCTTATCGCCGTGGGGTTGCGTTAACGCGTATTTGTCAAGAGCGCTTGGCGCAAGCCGAGCAGCAGGTCAAGGTTTTAGAAGCCGGCATGCTCAAGCCCTTTGAGGGACTGGATCGCGAGGCTTCATGATAGCGACGGAAAGCGCCTTAACGAGTTGGCTCGCTGAGCGCGCCCAACATATCGAGCAGGTTCTCGAGCGTTTGCTGCCGCCCACCAATCAGGTGCCTGAGCGCTTGCATCAGGCGATGCGTTATGCCGTGCTCGGTGGAGGTAAACGAGTGCGGGCCGCGTTGGTCTATGCAGCGGGCAATGCCTGTATGCGTCCCAACACAGCAACCAGCGCGATGAATGAAGCGCTCGACCGCGCTGCGGCGGCAGTCGAACTAGTCCACGCCTACTCTTTAGTGCATGACGACTTGCCGTGCATGGATGATGACATGCTACGCCGCGGTCGCCCAACCTTACATGTGCACTACGACGAAGCCACCGCATTGTTGGCGGGCGATGCGCTGCAGCCACTGGCCTTTGACGTGCTAGCCCAAATGCCCTTGGCACCTGAGGCGGTGGTCAACGCGACACGCACGCTTGCGCAAGCGGCGGGAAGCCTGGGCATGGCAGGTGGGCAGGCCATTGACTTGGTAAGTGTAGGTAAAACCTTGTCGCAACAAGAACTGCAACAGATGCACTTGCTTAAAACGGGTGCGTTGCTTGCAGCCGGTGTAAAGCTAGGCGGACTCGTAGCCGGTGCGCATGCGTTGCAACAGCGCTGCCTCGACGAATACGCCAGTGCGATTGGCTTGGCGTTTCAAGTGGTGGACGATGTGCTGGATGTGACGACTGACACGGCTGTGCTTGGTAAAACGGCTGGCAAAGATGCCGCAGCAAACAAACCCACGTACGTGACCTTGATGGGACTGGAGGGAGCGCAGTCTTTAGCAACATCATTGCACCGGACGGCTCGCGAAGCGCTGTCACCATTGGGTGATGCGGCCAGTTTGTTAGGTGGACTGGCAGACTTTATTGTGTTGCGCGATCACTAATTGAACACTATGCCAACAGATTTACTAAATAGCATTCACAGTCCAGCCGATATGAAGGGGCTGGACCGACGCAGCCTGAAGCAGTTGGCGGACGAGCTGCGCGGATTTGTGTTGCAGTCTGTCTCGCGTACGGGTGGCCATCTTTCCTCGAACCTCGGAACGGTGGAGCTCACTGTCGCCTTGCATTATGTTTACGACACGCCGCATGACCGCATCATCTGGGACGTTGGCCATCAGTCCTATCCGCATAAGATTTTGACGGGTCGCAAAGAGCAGATGAGTGGGTTGCGTCAGTTTGGCGGCATCTCTGGTTTTCCAAAGCGTAGCGAGTCCGAGTACGACGCCTTTGGTACCGCGCATTCGTCGACCTCGATCTCCGCTGCACTCGGTATGGCGGTGGCGTCTCGAAATGCTGGGGTGTCGCGCCAGCATATTGCAGTCATCGGCGATGGTGCGATGTCGGCTGGTATGGCGTTTGAAGCCATGAATAACGCTGGCGTCACACCCGATATCAATTTGTTGGTGATCTTGAACGACAACGATATGTCGATTTCGCCGCCCGTCGGTGCGCTGAATCGTTATTTTGCTCGACTCATGTCCGGCCAGTTTTATGCCGCTGCCAAGAATATGGGACGGGCCGTGTTGCAACATGTGCCGCCTGTTCTTGAGTTGGCACGTCGCTTTGAGGAGCATGCGAAGGGGATGGTGACCCCCGCTACGCTGTTTGAAGAAATGGGCTTTAACTATGTTGGGCCCATTGATGGGCATGACCTCGATGCTTTGGTCCCCACGCTACAAAATATGCGTGCCTTGAAAGGGCCGCAGTTTCTACATGTCGTGACCAAAAAAGGGCAAGGTTACAAACTGGCCGAGGCGGATCCCGTTCTTTATCACGGCCCCGGAAAATTTGATCCGACCGTCGGCATTCAAAAGCCCGCGGCAGCACCCAAAACAACCTTTACGCAGATCTTTGGGACCTGGCTGTGTGATATGGCCAAGCACGACCCAAGGCTCACGGGTGTGACGCCGGCGATGCGCGAAGGCAGCGGAATGGTGGCGTTTGAAAAACGCTTTCCCAAGCGCTACTTTGATGTGGGCATTGCTGAGCAACACGCGGTGACCTTTGCTGCAGGCCTCGCCTGTGAAGGTCAGAAACCGGTTGTGGCAATCTACTCCACGTTTTTGCAGCGCGGCTATGACCAGTTAATCCATGATGTAGCCCTGCAGAATCTAGACGTCACCTTTGCGCTGGATCGCGCGGGCTTGGTGGGTGCAGATGGCGCGACGCACGCTGGAAACTATGACATCGCCTTTCTGCGCTGCATCCCGAATATGGTTGTGGCCACTCCTTCTGATGAAAACGAGACCCGACTATTGCTGACGACCTGTTATCAGCACCCAGGTCCGGCCTCAGTGAGATACCCGAGAGGATCGGGTGCGGGGGCGACGATCAGCGCCGGTTTAGATACCGTACCGGTCGGACGCGGGATTATTCGTCGTCAGGGCAAGGATTTGGCTCTGTTGGTGTTTGGGACCTTACTGCCCGCGGCACTAAAAGTCGCTGAGTCCCTGGATCTAACGGTTGTGGATATGCGCTTCGTCAAGCCGCTTGATGCGGAGCTGGTGCGAAAGATGGCGGCAGAGCATCGTGGCTTGGTCACGCTAGAAGAGGGCGCGATCATGGGCGGTGCAGGGAGTGCTGTAACGGAGTTTCTGAATACGGCCGGGCTGACATGTCCTGTTCTTCAGTTGGGCCTGCCGGATCGATTTATCGATCACGGAGAGCAGGGGGCCTTGCTAGCGGGCGTTGGTTTAGATGCCGTCGGAATTGAGCGGAGCATTCGCGCGCGCTTCATCCCTTGATTTGCGTTTTACGTGTAAATACGCGAAAATAATAGACTTTCTTGCTCGACCAGCCAATGTTTGGCCTTGGCGGGCTGCCCTCGGCGCTTTGTTTTCATGCAACGCGTCGGACATCCTCAGGAGTGCATTGCATGCGCCATTATGAAATTGTTTTTATTGTTCACCCGGATCAGAGCGAGCAAGTGCCCGCGATGGTCGAGCGCTATCAAGCGCTGGTGACGACTCAGGGCGGTAAAGTTCACCGCACCGAAGACTGGGGTCGTCGTCAACTTGCCTATCCCATTCAAAAATTAGTGAAAGCGCATTACTTGTGCTTCAACATTGAGTGCGGCCAGGCGACACTGGACGAACTCGAACATTCTTTCCGTTACAACGATGCTGTATTGCGTCACCTTGTCATCAAGACCAAGGCTGCTCAAACTGAGCCCTCAATCATGATGAAGCAAGTTGAGCGTGATGAGGCGCGTAAGGCATCCGCAGAGTCGATGTCCGACGACGCTGAGTAATCCGGATTTGTTGTGAATCGGCTTGAAGTGCAGGGTCAGGTCGCAGAGCTTTCTCCCTTAAGGTACACACCGTCTGGGGTCCCAGTTCTCGAATTCTTACTCTCTCACGAGTCCGAAGTGATTGAAGCAGGTCAGCCACGTCGCATCACCTTCAGCATCACCGTGGTGGCAATGGCAGACTTAGCACAAATGACTCACACGATAAGTTTGGGACGCTCAGTAAACGTCCAAGGGTTTTTGGCTCCGGTTAGAAAAGATTCTCAAAAATATAGGCTGCATGCGCAGCGCATCGAACAAATTTGAATAGGGCATATCATGGCTTTCTTCGGTAAACGTAAAGAAAAAAAGAAGTTCACTCAACAAAATCCGCTTTTCAAGCGTCGTAAGTTTTGTCGGTTCAGCGCCGCGGGCGTTTATGAGATCGATTACAAAGATCTCGATACATTGCGTGATTTCATTCAAGAAAACGGCAAGATCATTCCTGCCCGTCTGACTGGCACGAAGGCGATCTATCAGCGCCAGCTCGACTCAGCAATTAAGCGTGCACGCTTCTTGGCTCTGTTGCCTTTCACTGACAACCACAACTGATCCCGAGGCCTACTATGCAAATCATTCTTCTCGAAAAAGTCGTTAACGTAGGGAATCTCGGTGAAGTGGTACGTGTGCGTGATGGCTACGCCCGTAACTTTCTGATTCCTCAGAAAAAAGCACGTCGTGCCACAGAGTCAGCTCTCAAAGAGTTTGAACTGCGTCGCGCGGAGCTCGAAAAAGTGCAGGCTGAAAAATTGGCTGCCGCCGAGGCGCTGGGTAAGCGTATGGAAAGCTTCTCACTGAGCATCACTCAAAAAGCGGGTGTAGATGGTCGTCTGTTTGGTTCTGTGACCAACATGGACATCGCTCTCGGTTTGGTTGCTGCCGGTTTTGCTGGCATTGAAAAAGCACAAGTGCGTTTGCCTGAAGGCCCACTGAAGACTGTGGGTGAATTCCCTGTGCAACTCTCACTGCATCCAGATGTCGTGAGCAGCATCACCGTAGTCGTGGTTGGCGATCTCGTTTAAGTTCGCATCCTACTCATCAAAAAGCCGGCCCGAGCCGGCTTTTTGATTTTTGAATGACCTGTTTATGTCTACATCCGATCCTGGTTTTCAGTTGGCGATTACGCGGTGGCTCGCAGACCACCGCGCTGAGCCATCGTCCGTGCATATCGTTGAGATAGCAGGGCATCGTTGTGTCATCAAGTTACGTCGGCCTAAGCTTACCGACGTGATTGTGAACGCAACACACTACCTGCGTGCAGGGATGTTGTCACTTATTTGCTGGTGGACACTTGGCGAGCGGCCGTCGGTAGCGGTACTGATGCGCACGAGCTTAGATGACGAGGCGAGCAGGCTCGAGTTTTTAACGAGGCAGGGTTGTCGTGTGCCCACAGTGTGGCGTCATGAGCCGGGCGTGTTGGTTCTCGAGTATGTCGGGCAGGATATGCCTTATTTGATTCGTATCGATACCCCAGCCAGTCGGCTCATCTGGATGGATCGTGCGGCGCAGGACCTAGCGGTGTTTCATCGTGCTGGCTTTGTGCACGGTGGGGCTCAGCTTCGTAATTTAATGTGCGAAGGTCTTGTGATGACCCGAATCGATTTCGAGGAAAACATTGGGGAAGCGTTGTCTCGCCCTCTCGCCCAAGCGTATGACGTCTATCAGATGCTTTCTTCGATGGCCGGCTTGCGCGGAGAGCAGTTCGGTTCCGACGAGCGACAGGTCTTATGCCTTCGCTTATTGCAAGCTTATCTGCAAGCAAATCCTGACCCAGAGGTTGAGGATCAATTACGTCGACTGGGTCGCGTCATTGGGGCGATTCAAAGATATCTTGGGTGTTTTTTAAAATGCCTGCCAGGCCGAGATATTAGAGGTTTGCTGTACGTTGGCGATGCCTTGCGGTTATCATTACCTGATGAATAACACTCCCGATCCTCAGCTCGAATACCTGCGCGTTCCCCCTCACTCGGCAGAGGCGGAGCAGTCGGTGTTGGGCGGTTTGCTGCTTGATAATGCGGCGTGGGAGCGTGTCACCGATGTCGTCAATGAGGACGACTTCTATCGGTTTGAGCACCGATTGATCTGGCACCACATTGCCCGTTTGATCAATTTGTCTCGTGCTGCAGACGTGGTGACGGTGCATGAATCGATTGCCAGCGTGGGGAAGTCTGAAGAGGTGGGTGGTTTAGCCTATTTGAACGCCTTGGCGCACAACACGCCTTCCGCCGCAAACATCCGCCGTTACGCTGAAATCGTACGCGAGCGATCCATGTTGCGTAAGTTGGTCAGTGTGGCAGACGAGATCGCCGCAACCGCTTTTAATCCGCAAGGCAAGGAGGCACGTCAGCTACTTGATGAGGCTGAGTCCAAGGTCTTCAAGATCGCCCAGGAAGGCGCGAAGGCCACGACAGGATTCCGAGAAATACAGCCGTTATTGTCCGAAGTGGTAGAGCGCATTGACGAGCTCTATCACCGTGAGGGCGATAACGATGTCACGGGTGTGCCCACGGGCTTCACCGACCTGGATCGCATGACCTCGGGTCTTCACAGCGGTGATCTCGTCATCGTGGCTGGGCGCCCCTCGATGGGTAAAACCTCGCTTGCGATGAATATCGCCGAACATGTCGCGATTGAGCATGGAT
>CAJBTJ010000100.1 GCA_903958565.1 uncultured beta proteobacterium | reverse complement strand
TTCGCTTTAAAACTCTTTTGCACGATATTGAGACAGTGAGCACCCATAGCGCCAGCGAACGTGTTGCCGACTATTTATTGAAGCAACCTAGGCAAGGCACACAAACACAACTCAAATTCAGCAAATGCCTGATCGCATCGCGCTTGGGCTTGCAGGCCGAGAGTTTGTCGCGTGCGTTACAGCGCTTAACACGCGCGCACCTCATTTCGGTTCAAGGCTCATATGTCGAGATCCTGAATGCACAGGGACTGTTGCAATTAAATCAAGCGAATCACTGAGGCGACCTGGGATCGGTCAAACGGTGTTCAACCGCGTAAATTGCTGCTTGAACTCGGTTATTGACACCAAGCTTTTTCAAGATACTTTGTAAATGAATTTTTACTGTGCTTTCGGCTACATCTAGTTTTCGGGCAATCTCTTTATTGGACAAGCCAAGTGCCAATTGCGCCAGCATTTCACCTTCTCGAGGCGTGAGCTTTTTCACCTCGCTTGCCACCGCCGGTTCAGACTTACGAAAACTCGCGACAAGCTTGGAAGTCATCTCGGGCGAAATCACCGCATCAGACTCCATCACCTTGCGCAAAGACGCAAGCAAATAATCAGCATCGATATTTTTAAGTAAATAGCCCGCCGCACCCTTTTTAAGTGCCAAGGCCAAATCTTCTGCATCCTCTGAGACAGTCAATAACACGACTTGGCAAGCGGGGCTTTCTTGCAAAATCAACCCAAGAGCATCTAATCCCGACAGCCCAGGCATATGTAAATCTAGCAAGACAATATTAGGCTTGAGCTCTTTAGCGCGTTTGACCCCCTCGAGCCCGTCCACAGCTTCACCAACGACCTCGAAATCTCGATTACGCTGCAATAGCAAACGAATGCCGCTACGAAACAGCGTGTGGTCATCCACAAGCAAAATGCGAATAGGCGTGTTCGTCATCAAGCCGCCGCGCGCTCGTGATGCGCAAGATGCAACATCACACGTGTGCCCGTCATATCGCTTGCAACAGCTAATTCTGCGCCCAGTCGGGCAGCACGTTCTTTCATAATGATTAAACCAACATGCTGCTCCGGCTCAAAGTTTGGGGCAGCCATGTCAAAACCACAGCCATCGTCCTGCACACTCAAGTCAAAATCTTGCGCATTAGTCAGAATAATCTTTACGGTTTTTGCCTTTGCATGCTTTCGGATATTGGACAGTGCTTCTTGCACGATAAAGAGCAACTGCAGTTGGTGCTCAGCCGGCAAGGGTGCGCCCTGCCCCACCGCTTGAATTGAAACTGGCACCATCGTCTGACGCGTAAAACGCTCGGCTGCGTGACGCAAGGCCTGATTCAAATCCCCCTCTTCGAGTTTGATTCTGAAATTGAGTAATAGCTCACGTACGTCATCGTAGCTTTCGCGCAATCCCGTTTTAATCATCTGGATACTTTCAGTCACTTCCGTATCATCTTTACGCTTCAGTGAATCCTCGAGCATTTGAACCTGCAATTTCAGAAAGTTCAGCCCCTGTGCAATCGAATCATGCAAGCCCTGCGCCACCAAATTACGCTCTTGCGCTACCGCAAGCTCTCGGGTACGTGCCAGTAGTCGTTGGCTCTCGATTGCGGCACCAAGATGTTGACCGACCGAATCAAATAATCGTCTATCGTCGCCAGAGAACTCGCGTGGCTCAGAAAAATGCAAGGTGTAGCTACCTAAGGGTACGGCACCGTTTGTGATCTGTGCGATCGCGATTGAATTAAAGCCCTCTTCCCGACACAAATAGCGCTGCTCTACCGGCAATTGACGAAAATCATGTAGTTGAGTTTCGCCCAGTACAGCGGCTTCCCCGCACAAGCAGTCGCCTGCATGTACGCATTGCTCCTCTCGGACAAAGCTGGGCGAAAGCCCTTGGTGTACGGTCAAGTGCAGATTATTTTGCCGGGGATCCAAAATGCGTACTGTGCCGCCATCAGCACCAAAATACTCAACTAATTTTTTTAAAAAACCAGCGCAACGCTGCTCTAGCTCGCCAGGCTGACTCAAATAGGAAGAGAAGTCATATAACGTGCTGAGCGCACGATTTTGTTGCGCAAGTTCTAAGGTTTTTTGCGAGACGCGATCTTCAAGATCTGCATAAAGGGCTTTGAGTTGCGTAGCCATATCATTGAAGCCTGAGGCAAGTTCGCCAAATTCGTCGCGCCCTTCGACAGGCACTTGCACCGAGAAGTTTCTGGCCGTCATTTGTACGATACCCGCCTGCAATGACTGCACCGGCCGAATCACCCAGCCATAGAGCAGATAAATAATTGCAACACTCCCCACCAGCATCAGAACGATCAGTGCGAGCTGAGAACCGCGCAAGTAAGTGGTCGTACGGCTGTTTTCGCTTTCGATACGCGACACGAGCTGATCCGTTTGCTCGACAAACT
>CAJBTJ010000099.1 GCA_903958565.1 uncultured beta proteobacterium | reverse complement strand
TCCAGTAGCCACATCCAGTCGTCGAAATTAACCAAGTACTCTTTTCCGTCAACAGGCAAACGTAGAACATATTTCCAATGCAAGGCATTACCCGCCACTTTACCGATCGCGACTCCCACCACATCATCAGCCGTTCCTTGCCAAGTGCCGTCGGGCTGACGCTTGAGCGTCCAGACTCTGCGCTGGGTTTCGCCGTCAGAATAGGTGAAACGCTCATCGAGTACGCCCTCAGTTGGACTCTTCCACGTACCCTCGATCACAACATGAAAACGGCGAGCAACCGTACCGCCACGTTTCTGAAAAATTCCCCAGGCGTCGAGCGTGCCATTGAAATATGTCGACAACTCTAACTCTGGTTTTTCAGATGCATAGTGATTCACTTCAACACTGCCACACGCAGTCAAGAGGGCCGCACTGATTGAAGCGATGAAAGCTTTAAGTTTCATGACGATTATTCCTTACTCGAGAGTTCGTCACCGACAGATGCCGGTGGCGGGAAGCGAAGCAGCACTGCCGCAGCAATGGCTTTTAAAAAAATGGGAAGGCCAACATACAAGGCGATCAGAGGTGTCGCAGTGGCTGGGATCCCAGGTTGGTAATCAAACCAGCTTAGCAAGGGTAATGTCACGCCAGCCGCAATGGCCAGGGCGAGTTTGCCGAGTAACACCCAGACGCCTATGTATAGACCCGTGTTATGCCGCTGTTCTTTAGGAATCGCGTCTGCCAACATCGCCCCAGGCAGAGCCAAGTCAGCACCCAGCGCACCGCCCGCTATCAAACATACAATGCCATACAACCAAACATCTCCCTCACCCACCACGCTCGCACCGAACAATGCTAGCGCGGCGAGCACACTGCCGCTCAACCACGCCAAACGCTTTCCGTACCGATCGGCCAACGCTACCCAAAGCGGTAACGCAAGAAGACCAGCGATAAAATAAGCGCCTAAAAATAAACCAGCATCTTTCGGTCGTTGCACAACATCACTGATAAAAAACAGAACCAACGTGGCTGGCACTGCAACCGCCACGGCGTTCAGTAAATAAAAACCATACACCTGCCTCACAGGCCGATACGCAAGCGCTGCACGCCATCCCGCTGTGAGGGCAGTCAGTTTCTCTTTAGGGCGTGGTGACCATAATAGAGTCGTCGCTAACCCTATCAATAACGTCGCCGCAAACAGGTAGGCAAACAATCGATAACCTGGCCCGGCCCCATATTCCTCGACTAGCACAACAGGGACCACGGAAGCCAAAATCACACCAATTAAGCCAAGCCCTTCCCGCCAAGCGACGACACGCGAGCGAACCAGCGGTTCATCACTGAGCCGCGTACCCCACGTGACATAGCAAATACTCAAGAGACTATGCGCCGCATACAAAAGAACGAGGCAACAGGTCAGCCACACCATCAAGCCGAGGTGTGACCAATCTGGGGGTGAAAACAACAATACAAAGCTTAAGGCTAGCAGGATGCACCCGAATACCGACAGCACAGACCAACCAAACCGCGACGCTTGGAACGCATCAACGACCCGTCCTAAAAATGGATCCTGCGCGGTATCCAACAACCGAGTGCAGAATAATATCGCTCCCAAGGCGGCTAAATTCAAACCGAGGTTTTCACCGTAGTACTTGGGCGAAATCATATAGATTGGCATCAACGCCATCGCGAGCGGTAACCCGAGAGCCCCATACGCGGCGAGACGATAGGGGCTCACGGATTAACACCTAATAACGCCTGCCTCAGTGATGGCTCGCTTGTGCGGGGATCCAACCAAATTGCAAAAAATGCGCGGGCTAGACTGTCATCAATCCGCCCCGTTAATTGACCTTGATGGTAAAAGGTCGCACCGTCTCCGGGCTGATATACACCCGTAAGCGTATCGCCCGGAACGACGTCGGGTAACACTCGGGCTAACTGATCGCGCCATTGAGGATGCGCACCGATTGGGACACCAAGCTTTGCTATTTCGTCCAACGAAGCCTGAACAATCCGAGCACCATCAATCGATCGCTGATAGGTCAGCGACAACGCAAAGGGCAGGTGTGGAACGTAACGTCCGCTAGGCGCCCAAAGACGTGCCTCATAGACGCGAAAACCAAAACGAGAAAACTCTCCGCGACCGACTTCCCCTACCTCAGGAATTCCTGCAGGAGGCTCAATTGCACTCGCACTTGAGCACAAGAAGAACGAGCAAGCAAAGGATAGTGCTAAGCGTGTGATAAGACCCATTGTTTTACGTCCGTACGTCCATAACGAAAGCCTACTTCGCAGTAAGCGAGATACATTTTCCAAATGCGTATGAACGCAGTGTCAAATCCTTGCTCAGAGATGGCAGCGGTGTTGCGATCAAACGCAATCCCCCACCGCCTCAAAGTTTCTGCGTAGTCCAATCCAAAAGAAAACGATGCACGTACTGCTAAAGCGGCAGCCGTGCTCTCTTTTGCGAAACGGCTGGCAGAGGGCAACATTCCACCAGGAAAAATGTACTGTTGGATAAAGTCTGTTCCGTGACGGTAGGCATCAAACTTAGCTTCGGTAATATCAATTGCTTGAACTACCGCCCTACCATTTGGTTTCAAACATCGCGCAAGCACTTTGAAATAGCTTGGCCAGTGCAGCAAGCCGACCGCTTCGAACATTTCAATCGAGACAATGTGATCAAACTGTTCAGGGATGTCACGATAGTCTTGCAGCCTAAGTTCCACCATCGAACTCAGCCCCGCTTGCGCCATCCGCGCCAGACCGTACTCGAGTTGAGCGTCAGAGATAGTGATGCCAACAACTTTCAGGCCTCGACGTGCCGCACGCTCGGCGAAACCAC
>CAJBTJ010000098.1 GCA_903958565.1 uncultured beta proteobacterium | reverse complement strand
GCATAAGTTGCGAAGGTCATACGCGTCCGCTGAGCGCTACTGCTAGTAGCCCACTGCTTGACCATCACGACGATGGTCAGAGCCTGCAACATACGCGTAAGGTGCTTTATCGCCTGGTAAGCGTGCAATCAATTGCGCGCTACCAAAGTCGAGACTGTCTGCGGGTGCAACGATTGGTTTGTGACCCATTGCACGCAGCCCCTCAACAACAGCAGGATGTACACCGGCTTCCACAGTGAGTTCGCCAACATCATTGATGCGCCAGCGTGGTGAGTCAGAGCAAGCTTGTGGGTTGTGCTTCTCAGTGACGTAACGCAACACCATTTGCATGTGGCCCTGCGCTTGCATGTTGCCACCCATCACGCCAAAGGCCATGTCTGGTTTGCCATCACGCATGAGGAACGCTGGAATGATGGTGTGCATAGGACGCTTACCACCGCCGACTAAGTTCGGGTGACCTGGCGTCGTGACAAACCCCGATCCGCGGTTTTGCAACGCGATACCTGTCTTGGGTACGACCACCCCCGAACCGAACCCTTTGAAGTTCGACTGAATGTAGGAGATCATGCGGCCTTCGGTGTCTGTCGCGCACATATAGATCGTGCCGCCCGAGGGGGGTTGGCCAGGCAGATAGGATCCTGCTTTCTGTGGGTCGATCAGTTTGGCACGCTCTTTTGCATAGGATTTGCTGAGCAAATCTTTTGCGGTAACTTTCATGAACTCGGGGTCTGCCACGTGTGCATACAGATCAGCAAAAGCTGCGCGCATACATTCAACTTCGAGGTGCATACGTTCGGCTGAGCCGGGCTTTGTTTGCGCGTAGGGCAACTGTTCGATCAGGTTCAGCGCAAGCAGTGCGGTGAGGCCCTGGCCGTTAGGCGGGATCTCATGTACGTCATAGCCTTGGTAGTTCGTCGATACCGTTCCGACCCAGTCGCAGCGGTGTGCGGCCAAGTCAGCTTCGGTCATTGCAGCACCACATTCTTTGGAAAACGCTGCAATTGCTTTGGCCAGACGACCACGGTAGAACGATTCACCTTTCGTGCGAGCGATGTCTTCAAGCGTGTCGGCCTGGTCTGGGAAGCGCCAGATTTCGCCAGCCTCGGGCGCACGGCCATTTGGCATGAATGCCCCAAAGCCTGGATGCATATGTAATTCGGCGGCAGCATCTTTCCATTGACGTGCGATCACGGGGCTGACAGGGAAGCCGTCGCGCGCGTGTCGGATCGCATCTTTGAAGAGGTCCTCAAAAGGGAGCTTGCCGAACTTGCTCGACAGCTCTACCCATTGTGAAACCACGCCAGGAACAGTGACGGATTCCCAGCCGCGATGCGGCATCGCGGCCATGCCCTTGAAACGCTCCGGCGACCATGTGGCAGGAGCGCGTCCAGAGGCGTTCAGGCCGTGTAAGGCTTTGCCATCCCACAAGATAGCGAAAGCGTCACCACCGATGCCGTTCATGGTTGGCTCGACAACAGTCAATGTGATCGCAGCAGCCAGTGCAGCATCAATCGCGTTACCGCCACGTGCGAAGGCGGCAGCGCCCGCTTGAGAAGCTAGAGGTTGCGAGGTCGAGACCACGTTACGCGCCAACACGGGTTGACGGCCAGAGGGGAAGGGCAGTTGGTAGTTCATGAGGTCAAGGATTCCAGTGAGGGGAATACAGATAAAAATGTTGATGGATTGTATCTGAGCGGCGACCTGCAAAAGAGAGATCTTCGAGGTACGAAAAAGGGGCGCACAAGGCGCCCCTTCCGGTGTTACGCGAGGTTGCTTAGGCGACTTCGTGTAGAACCTTTTTGACCGTTGCGAAGATTTCTTCGATCTGGCCTTCCGATACGATCAGTGGTGGCGAGAAAGCCATGATGTCGCCGGTAAAGCGCGCCAACACACCTTTTTCCATACACTTGAGGAACACGTCATAGGCACGCGCACCTGGTGCACCGTCGCGTGACTGCAGCTCTACAGCACCCATCAGGCCAAGGTTGCGGATATCTTTGACGAAAGGCTCGCCGCGCAACGCGTGGATCTCTTTTTCGAACTTGGGTGCTAAGCCTGCAGCGCGGGCAAACAAACCTTCCTTGCGGTAGATTTCTTGTGTGGCTAAGCAAGCCGCTGCGGCTGTTGGATGCGAGGAGTAGGTATAGCCGTGGAAGAATTCAATCGCGCCACCAGCACTGCCGTTGACGATCGTGTCATGGACTTGACGACTTGCTGCGACACCTGACATCGGGATCGCTGCGTTGTTCATCGCTTTGGCCATCGTGAGAATGTCTGGTGTGACACCTACCAATTCGCTGGCGGTGGCTTTACCCAAACGACCAAAGCCGGTGATCACCTCGTCGAATATCAAGAGGATGCCGTGCTTGGTACAAATTTCGCGCAGACGCTGCAAGTAACCCTGAGGCGGAACCAGTACGCCGGTCGAGCCCGCGACGGGCTCAACAATCACTGCGGCAATCGTTGAGGGATCATGCAGTGCGCACAGACGCTCGAGATCATCGGCAAGGTGAGCACCCCATGCAGGCTGTCCTTTGCTGTAGGCCATTTCAGCCAAGTTATGTGTATGAGAGATGTGATCCACACCGGGGATCAGTGCGCCTGAGTAGGCTTTGCGGTTTGCAAGGATGCCGCCAACAGAGATGCCACCGAAGCCGACGCCGCTATAGCCGCGCTCGCGACCGATCAAACGTGTACGCTGACCTTCACCGCGTGCGCGGTGGTAGGCGAGTGCCATTTTGAGAGCTGTGTCAACGGCCTCGGAGCCCGAGTTCGCGAAGAAGATACGATCAAGACCGGCAGGCATCACCTCAGCAATTTTTTTCGCTGCTTCAAAGGCGAGTGGGTGACCCATTTGGAATGGAGGCGCGTAGTCGAGCTCCATCATTTGCTTGTGTACAGCTTCAGTAATTTCGTCACGGCAGTGACCAGCGTTTACGCACCAGAGCCCGGCACTTGCATCGAGTACTTTCTGGCCATCAGCCGTTGTGAAGTACATGCCTTTTGCGCTTTTCAGAATGCGCGGTGCAGCTTTAAATTGCTTGTTGCCAGTAAAAGGCATCCAGAAATTGGCCATGTCCAGATCTGTTGACAGGCTGATTTTTTCGGTAATAGCGTTCATGGGAGGTCTCCGTTGTCGTGCGAATGCACCACTTTAACGGGTGAAACTTGGTTTTTACCAGTACAGTTACAGTACATTATGGCAAACTGTATTGAAAATAGGGGCTTATTTGCCTCGAACTGTACTGGCAAACAGCGATGACATTAGCTTTGGTCTTAGATAGGCAGTCCAGCCTGAGTCTGGTGGAGCAGATTGTCGGGGGCGTTGCGCGTGCGATTGAGGCGCGCACATTACGTGCGGGTGACGCGTTGCCCTCGGTGCGCGCGCTAGCGCGTAGCCACACCGTCAGTCCGTTCACCGTCGCGCAGGCGTATCAACGCTTGGTGGAGTTGGGGCATTTGGTGGCGCGACGAGGTGCTGCCTACCGTATTGCGGGTTTCACACCCTCGGTGGTGGTCCCCGCTCCCGTTTGGTCAGCCCCCACGTTAAGCGCCGCCTGGCTTTTGTCCGATGTCTTTGCAGATCATTCGGTACCGAGTAAAGCGGGTTGTGGTTGGATTCCTGGCGAGTGGATTAACGAAAGTGGTCTGCAGCATGCGCTGCGCGCATTGGGACGCGTCCCGGGTCCGCGGTTTGGTGGGTATGGCCATCCGTATGGAATGGGCGCGTTGCGCGAGCATATTGCGTTGTCGTTACGACGTTTTGATGTGCCGGTAGAGCCGAGCAACATATTATTGACTCAAGGCGCGACCCAAGCACTCGATTTGGTGGTGCGCACGTTGTTGCGACCCGGCGACACGGTGGTGG
Source organism: uncultured beta proteobacterium (assembly GCA_903958565.1). Lineage (GTDB taxonomy): Bacteria > Pseudomonadota > Gammaproteobacteria > Burkholderiales > Burkholderiaceae_B > Zwartia. The sequence continues at coordinate 1,969 of CAJBTJ010000098.1, read as the reverse complement.
TGGAGGATCCTTGCTACTGCAACCTTTTGCAGATTCTCCAGCTCGCCGGACTCAATGTCATTGGCGTGGCTCGTACGCAAGATGGTTATGACTTCGAGCAACTTGAACACGTACTGCAAACGATCCAACCGAAAGCCATTTTCGTCAATACGGTTTTACAAAACCCCTCAGGCAGCTCATTGTCTAAGACGAACGCACAGCGGTTGCTCGCGTTGACAGATCGTTATGGTTTGTGGGTCATCGAGGACGACATTTATCGTGAGCTTGCGCCGCCCGAGGCGGCCTGCCTGGCGTCTCTGGAGGGTTTGCGCAGAGTGATCTACATTTCCGGATTTTCTAAGACCATTGCGCCCACATTACGCGTGGGCTATCTGGCGGCGCATGCGGAAGTGTTGGCGGATCTGGCCCGAACCAAAATGGCGGTGGGGTTGACATCATCCGAAGTGACCGAGCGAGTGGTGGCCAATGTGTTGAGCGAAGGGCACTACGACAGGCATGTGCGGTTCATTACAGAAAAATTGCGTACGGCACACCAAACGGTTGCGCAGAGCATGCGGGCGGCGGGCCTTGAGATTTTTGTTGAGCCGCAGGCGGGTCTATTTTTATGGGCCAAACTTCCCGTTCAGTCCGATCGAAGCATTGCGGTCGCGACGCGCGCCTTGGATCGAGGTATTTGGCTCGCCCCTGGTTCGTACTTTCGGCCGAATGACCAGCCCTCGAGTTGGTTTCGTTTCAATGTTGCGACATCGAACAACGAGGATTTGTGGTCCTTTATCCGGTCGCTGCCGCCGAAGGTTTAAAGACGGGCATATGCATTACCGATCAACTGCCAGATAAAGCGTCTCTTTAATTTCTTCCATGACCACATAGCTACGGGATTCTGCCGAAGCAGGGAGTCGTTTGAGAATTTCACCGAGGAGCTGTCGGTATTTATTCATCTCTGGCAGCCGGGCTTTGATTAAGTAATCAAAATCGCCTGACACGAGATGGCACTCCATGACTTCTGGGACATATTCAAGTTCTTTCTTCACCTTGTCGAAGACGTCGCCCGACTTGGCGGATAATTTGATCTCCAGAAAAACAAGTAGATTTTTCCCTAGCGCGGCTGGGTTGACCCGCGCGTAGTAACCGGTGATGACGCCCTCGCGCTCTAGCCGCTTGACACGCTCTGAACACGGCGTCGCCGAGAGGCTCACGCGCTCGGCGAGGTCCGTCATGGAGATCCGGCCGTCGCGTTGCAGTACGTCTAAAATTTTTAGATCGATTCGATCAAGTGGGCGCATGGTGCCTCCTGTGTAGTCATTTTAGTGAATTTCTGCCAGAACCTGTCAAAATGTCGTACGGGATAAATTAAGCGAGAAAATATGTTTTTCAGACAAGCTCCAGAATGTGTGCCAGCCGAAGTATTCACCGAGATGCCTGGCAAGTTCCGACGCACGGGTGTCCGTTCGGCCTGGGCGGATGCCAACCGTGGCGGCGCTGCGATGGACTCGTTCTTGGAGGGCCCGGTCTTTGATGCGCAGGGCAACTTGTATGTGACCGATATTATTTTTGGGCGAGTCTTTCGTATCGACCCGAAAGGCGATTGGACACAGATCGTCGAATATGACGGCGAGCCTAACGGCATGAAGTTTTTGTCGGACGAGGAACTTCTGATTACTGACTACAAGAACGGATTGATGCGCTTGACCATTCAATCTGGAAAGATTGAGCCCTATTTGGCTCGACGTAATACCGAGAGTTTCAAGGGCGTCAACGATCTGACTTGCGATGCACAAGGCAATATATATTTCACTGACCAAGGCCAGTCCGGCATGCACGATCCGACGGGGCGAGTCTATCGCTTACAACCTTCTGGCAAACTCGACTTACTGCTCAGCAATGTCCCTAGCCCTAACGGACTTGTGCTTTCCCCTGACGAGAAAGTTTTGTACGTTGGGGTCACGCGCGGTAATTGTGTATGGCGTGC
>CAJBTJ010000097.1 GCA_903958565.1 uncultured beta proteobacterium | reverse complement strand
ATATTCTTGACTGTAGCGTAACCCTGTGCTGGATCAGCTAAATATGCAGTTCATTCGATACGAAAGGAAAGAACATGTCATGGTTTCCATCTCTAAGGGCGATAGGTGGCACGCGCGGAACAGGTCCGCGCAGCAAGGCTGGTCCGTTGACACTAGTCGATCTAAAATCTGGAACATCTCGGCTTATAGAGAGTTTTCCGTACGACTACGGGAAAATTCTTGCCTCGTCTGACGTCGTAAACGGGTTGCTGAGCGCCCCATTGACGGTTGAAGAAAAAAGCAAAAAAGTGATTATTGTTGGTTGCGGCATGTCGGGCTTGCTGGCTGCGCGTGAATTATTGCGTGCTGGGTTAACAGTAAAGATGTATGACCGCGGAATTCTTGCCACTGAGAATGCGGATTGGACGCACTACCACTATGGAAGAGCCTGTAGCGATATTAGAAAATTTGCTGCGCAAGCCGTGGTGTGCGAATTAGGGGGAATGAGGTTCGCGGAAAAAGCGAAGGCAACCTGGCAGTTCTTCTCTGAGGCGTTCGAAGACACACAGACCTTCGAATCATTTCCAAATCCTGGCATAGTTCCGACGGCCTTACTGGATCATGAAAAATCGTATCTGTGGCAAGCAGGCAGCATCGAACACCCAGATCTTCCCCCGCAATTTCAAAGAATATCTGATGACGTAATTAGGGCAATGAATGGCATCACAGATAGTGATGGCACTACGACCATTGATGTCCAGCCGTTGCTTGGGAAGGACGTACTTTCACCGATTGAAGAAGCTCAACTTAGCACATTTTGGACATATGTAGTCACTCAGTTTGACAACATGACTTTTGGAGCATGGGTGCACGAGTTTGTTGAGGTTCCAAACAATTGGACGCAAGATGATTTGGCGACTTTTTTCAATCTGGGATTTGGAACTGGTGGAATGGGGAGTCTATTCCCTGTTGGTTTTCTGGAGATGTACAGGATATGGATTTGGGACTATGCAAACGAATACGCGTTGCCCGTAGGCGTTGGCTTGGGAAGCATTGCGAATACGGTACTTGAAAAATTAAAAACGCGGTACGGCCTTGGAGGCACTGGTACGCTGACAGTGTTTGAACAACATGAAGTGCAAGGGATTGGCTACTTGGCAGAAGATGCTCCGGTAGAACCTTCGGAACAGAGGCCTGCTATTCTGGTGTGTGATTTGGTTACAGGTAGAAATTCACTGGAGATTGACGACGCAGATTACCTCATCGCGGCTGTCCCTCACACCGCCTTAATACCTATGGCTTCATTTACAACAAACAGAAGCTATCCAAGAAATTCCACACGGCACTCTGTAGTCAGCGGTAATGGTGGATCCTATTTCTATCAGAGCTACTTTGGGAAAAAAGCACCAAGTGTGGCAACGACAAAGATGATTCGACCGTTAAAAAACGCTATTTCCAAGCTGAACATGGTGAATTCAAGCAAGTCGTTCTATGCATTTGAAAATCCGCCTTGGGAAAGTCCTCTCTTCAATTGGGCCACGATTGACGCCATCCCCGTTCAATGCGTATTACATGACGGTTGGCCTCGTGCAAGCTATTTGATACCGGCGACCGGCCAGGCAACAGGTCCAGTGGTTGGCCTTTTTAGCTATGCATGGAATTTGGATTCAAATAAGGTCAGGGCCATTAAGGATGTAGCGCGAACCTATGAGTTTGAAAATGATCCTGCGGGGGCTGGAGCAACTGAGCGAGCAGCATGGTTTGGGCCTGGCTATTCGGACGAGTGGTGGCGTGCATATCGAACGGCATCCACTGTAATTCCTGGTGCCTTAGTTACTGGCGGCGATCCAACAGCAGCTGGAACAGTGACAGAGTTTTTTGGCAGCATCGCCTCTGGCGTGCAGAATTCTGATGCAACTGGAATTGATTGGCAAGATGTGGCAGGACTCTCCGGCGGATTCAAGCTAGATGCAGCAGGAGATTTTCAAACCTCGAATGCACTGTCTTATGCATATCTACTTGTTTTGGATTCAGAACTCAGTAGCGATACTGACGCCCGTGTGTATCAACGAATCTATTTTGCTTCTGACAGTGCAAGCAATTACGGGGGGTGGGTTGAAGGCGCATTGATGGCCGGGACGAATGCAGTCGTTGCAATATTGACCCATATCAATCAGAGCAAACTTAAACCAGAACCCGCATCTCTTCTACGTGGAAATCCTTTTAGCAGCATTAACTCGCTAATCCCACTGAAACCATATGAACCATGGAGTTCTTAGTGTCGATGATTTCATCGACACTACTTTGCAAATCGTCTACGTCCAAAAAACTGCGACGGTTTGCAGGACTATAGAAATCTCTTGGGTCTCAAACTCTGCGAATGAAGAAACTCAGTATTCGCAAACTAGTGGTGTACCCAAACATCTTAATTAATTGTAGTTAACCTCCTAGTTGAGGGTAATTCGCCACATATGTTTACTAAAAAAAAATTCGCAAGCCAAGCCGATCTTGAAGAAAAGAAAATCAGCTTCACCAAACTAACAGAAAGCGCCTACGCATACACCGCAGAAGGTGATCCGAACACCGGCATTGTGATTGGAGATGATTCGGTGATGGTGATCGACACGCAGGCAACCCCTGTTATGGCGCAGGACGTGATTCGACACATTCGTGAGGTGACAGATAAACCCATCAAGTATGTGACATTGAGCCACTATCACGCAGTCCGCGTATTGGGTGCTTCAGCCTATAACCCGCAGCAGATCATTGCCAGCCAGGACACCTGGAACTTAATTCTACAGCGTGGTGAACAGGATAAGGTCAGTGAAATCGGTAGATTTCCACGACTATTCCAAGCAGTGGAAAGTGTTCCACCTGGAATGACATGGCCAACGTTGACATTTACAGGGAAAATGACTTTGTGGATGGGGACACTAGAGGTCCAACTTCTGCAGTTGGGGCGCGGACACACCAAGGGTGATACCGTTGTATGGCTGCCCACGGAACGCGTTCTCTTCTCGGGGGATTTAGTCGAGTTCGGTGCAACACCATACGCAGGCGATGCGTATTTTCAAGACTGGCCAAACACTCTAGACAATATCGCGGCACTGCATCCCCAAAAACTTGTGCCAGGTCGTGGTGCCGCATTGACTTCTGCCGAAGAAGTCGCCGCAGGACTCGAAGGGACTAAAGCCTTCGTCAGCGAACTGTTTGCGAGCGTAAGGGTGGGATCGAGTCAAGGCAAGTCTCTTCGACAAGTCTATGAAGAGACATTCAAACTTCTTCAGCCAAAGTATGGACACTGGGTAATCTTCAACCATTGCATGCCTTTCGATGTGACTCGCGCATTTGACGAAGCCACTCAATTTCCAGACCCTCGCATTTGGACGGCGGAACGTGATATCGAAATGTGGAAAACACTGGAAGGTTGATTAACATGTTGTCAACCTATACCTATCCAAAATTTGAATATCGCACGCCGCCCGAATTAAATGGCAAACCAAAGCAACGGCATCCAGTAGTGATAATCGGCGCTGGCCCGGTTGGGCTAGCGACCGCGATTGATCTGGCGCAACAAGGTCTACAAGTTATTTTGCTTGACGACGATGATTCCGTCAGTGTCGGGTCACGCGGCGTTTGTTATGCAAAAAGAACGCTTGAGGTCTTAGATCGACTCGGATGCGGACAGGCACTGGTGGATAAAGGGGTCACTTGGAATGTGGGCCGAACGTTCTTTGACACAGAAGAGGTTTTCAATTTCGATTTGCTTCCGGATGCTGGTCACGAACGACCGGGCATGATCAATTTGCAGCAGTATTACCTGGAAGAATTCTTGGTAAAACGCGCTACTCAACTTGCAGCCATAGACATTCGATGGAAACATAAAGTCAGCAAGATAGAACCATCCAAGGATGGCGTTATCGTGGTTATCGATACGCCAGACGGCAGCTTTTCAATTGATGCGGACTGGCTGGTAGTGGCTGATGGAGCGAGAAGTCCGGTCAGACGACAGCTTGGGCTTGAAATTGATGGGAAGGTATTTCAAGATCGATTCTTGATTGCTGACGTCGTGATGAAGGCTGACTTTCCCGCTGAACGTTGGTTTTGGTTTGATCCACCATTTCATAGAAATCAAAGTGTGTTGTTGCACCGTCAGGCGGATAGTGTTTGGCGCATTGATTTTCAACTCGGATGGGATGCCGATCCCGAAGAGGAGAAGAAACCTGAAAACGTCATTCCACGCATTCGAGCTATGCTTGGCGACGAACGGGAATTTGAATTGGAGTGGGTCAGTGTCTACACCTTTCAATGCCGCCGTATGCAGAAATTTCGTCATGGTCGCATATTGTTTGCGGGTGACTCCGCCCATCAGGTCTCTCCGTTTGGTGCGCGCGGAGGGAATTCAGGCATTCAAGACGCAGACAACCTCGGGTGGAAGCTTCGAGCTGTCGTAGAAGGCATCGCTTCTGAGCGATTGCTGGATAGCTACTCAGATGAAAGAGGCTATGCCGCCGACGAAAACCTTCAAAATTCAACTCGTTCTACCGATTTCATAACACCGAAAAGCTCTACTTCAAAAATTTTCCGAAATGCAGTCCTGGACCTCGCAAGGGAGCATGCATTTGCACGCTCATTGGTCAATTCCGGCCGTCTGTCGGTTCCAGCATTTCTGACTGAATCACAACTCAATACATCAGATACAGACCTGTTTGAGGGATGGATGATGCCTGGCGCACCGATGGACGATGCCCCTGTTCAAGTAAATGGACTTGATACTTGGTTGCTAAGGCAAGTATCGAATGCAAGCCATGAATTCACGCTTTTGGTTTTTGGAACAAACGCAATTGACCTACCAGAACTGCCATGGAAGGTCAGTGTGCTGCGAGTAATCCAGCGTGATGGACTCAGCAATCCCGGCGATGTTGTTGACACAGAAGGCTTAGTGGCACGTCGATATGACGGCAGAAGTGGGACAGTCTACTTGCTTCGTCCAGATCAGCATGTGGCAGCGCGCTGGCGAAATTTTGATGCGACTGCTTTACGCAACGCACTATCAAAAGCGCTGTGCCTTATTTAAAGTGATTTAAACAATGAACTATTTAAATACCCAACCTCAGTTTGGCATTCCAGGTGAACGGTTCGTTCGTGCATTTCAACCTGGCGACGATTTCTACGAAGCACTCATCGAAACACACGTTGGATTGACAGATGAACAAAGTCAAAAAGTCAATGCGCGTCTGGTGTTGCTATTAGCTAATCACATTGGCGACTTACGTGTATTGCGAGAAGCGTTAGCCGCAGCGCGCAAAGATAGCTAAACATTACAAAGAACTTACTATGAAAATTGAAAGAATTCATCACGTTGCGTATCGATGCAAGGACGCGAAAGAGACGGTCCTTTGGTACCAGACCATGATGAACATGGATTTTGTTCTTGCCATTTCAGAAGACCTTGTGCCTTCAACCAAAGCATCTGATCCTTACATGCATGTCTTTCTGGACGCTGGTGGGGGTAACGTCTTGGCGTTCTTCGAATTGCCAACACAGCCCGAAATGGGTCGAGACCCGAACACACCAGACTGGGTTCAGCACATTGCATTCAGAGTTAAGGATCGCGCGGAATTGCTTGAATTTCGGAATCACCTTGAAAGCAAAGGTGTAGATGTCCTTGGGGTCACGGACCATGGTGCATTTCACTCCATCTATTTCTTTGATCCAAATGGGCATCGACTGGAATTAGCATGTCCGGACCCACATGAAGAAATGATTCACAAACGTCTTGACGCTGTGAAATGGGAGATGCTGGAAGAATGGTCGAGAACCAAACGAGCTCCAAAGCAAGCGAGTTTTCTGCATGCGAGTGAGTTTCAGCAATGAGTCTGACGCTCGACAGCACACATGCCCTTACTTTGAAAAGCTGGGTAACTTCGGCCAACGAAGAGGGCTGCGATTTTCCAATTCAAAATCTTCCCTATGGACGTTTTCGTTCGATTGGATCTCAAGATTCGCTGACAGTTGGTATAGCCATTGGGAGACAAATTCTTGATCTAAAACTAGCTGCTGATGCACCAGGATGGTCGCAAGATGTTCAAGTACCACTTAAAGTCTTAGCAACTGGTGATTTGAACGCATTCATGGCAATGGGGCCTACCGTGCATCGCAGCTTTCGTGTTGGCCTAAGCATCGCGTTGCGAGAGGGTAGCTCTCAGCAACAGGCATTGTCGCGCTGTTTGCATGAGCAATCGCAAGTTTTAATGGCTGTGCCTTGCCATATTGGCGACTACACAGATTTTTACACAAGCATTCATCATGCAACGACGGTAGGTAAGCAGTTTCGACCTGACAACCCTTTGTTACCCAATTACCAATGGATTCCCATTGGGTATCACGGCCGTGCTTCGTCAATCCGTGCAAGCGGAACCGACTTCCATCGCCCACGCGGGCAAATCAAACGACCGAATTCCGCAGAACCTATTCTCGAACCGAGCGAGAAACTCGACTATGAGTTGGAGTTAGGGTGGTTTGTTGGAAAAGGAAACGACTTTGGGTGTTCTATTCCCTTGGGCGAGGCCGATCAGCATCTTTTCGGTGCAGTTCTGTTTAATGACTGGTCTGCTCGTGACATCCAAAGTTGGGAATACCAGCCACTTGGCCCATTTCTATCCAAGAATTTTGCCAGTACTGTTTCGCCATGGATTGTGACGCTCGATGGGCTTGCACCGTACCGCGTGCCATTTACGAGATTGACTTCAGAACCACAGCCATTACCGTATCTCGATTCGCAGGTTAACCGTGAGCAAGGCGCTTTTTCCATAACGCTCGAAGCGTGGATTTGTACAGCAAAGATGAAGGACGAAGGTATTCCAGCCGTGCGCCTTTCAAAGTCAAATACGCAGCGCAGTACGTATTGGTCTCCAGCTCAATTGGTTGCGCACCACACCGTAAATGGCTGCAACCTTCAAGCAGGCGATATGCTGGGTTCGGGGACGCTTTCTGGGCCTGACGCCGGAGAGGCTGGCTCGTTGCTTGAAATTTCAGAAGGAGGCAAAAGGCCACTGAAATTGCCGAGCGGCGAACAAAGGTCATTTTTGGCAGATGGCGACACCCTCACATTGAGGGGCTATTGCGAGCGCGACGGATATGCCCGTATTGGATTTGGTGAGGCAAGTGCAACTGTCTTAACCACCAAAGCTCCCTTCTGATGCCATCCCGGGAAAAGCATTTACTGGTAGCGATGTTTCGGATTTTCAATCCAAGGTCATGTGCCGGGGAACCTCCCTGGGTCATGGAAAAAGTATTTGTAGAGAAATCTAGGAGGTAGCTTTAGGCTGAAAGCGGACAGATAATTTTGCGCTTCAAAAAAGTGTCCACCAAATTGGGGGAATACCATACTGTCATTATCGGGGGTGTTCAAGAATTCTATGACGTCGTAGAGTCAGTGTTTTACATTGATTTTCTATGGACCCCTTTGAACTTACGCTGATAGATGCGGCCGCAGCGCTGCGCACGCGACAACTCGGTCACCTGGAGTACGTCCAAGCCCTGCTTCAGCAAGCCGACCGACTGACTTCTCTGAATGCCTGGATCAGCCGCGATCCTGAGAGATTGATCCAGCAAGCCAAAGCTCTCGATAGGACCTCGAATTCGCCATCTAAACATCACCCTTTGGCGGGCATACCCTTGGCTATAAAAGACAACATAGACACGGCTGATCTGCCCACAAGTGGTGGCACTAGGGCATTGCTCGCGTCCAGACCAACGCGCAATGCCATCGTGGTCGAGCGCTTGCTGCAATCAGGCGGCTTGATCGCTGGCAAAACTAACCTGCACGAACTGGCTTTGGGCGGCACCAACCACAACGCGGTCACGGGCGCTTGCCGCAACCCATGGGACCCTTTACGCATCCCGGGCGGCAGCTCTGGCGGATCGGCCGTGGCCGTGGCCGCATGCATGGTGCCCGCTGCTTTGGGCACAGACACCGGTGCTTCGGTGCGCCTGCCTGCCGCTTTGTGTGGCGTGGTCGGGTTCAGGCCGACCACGGGCCGCTATGCATCCCAAGGCCTCTTGCACCTGTCACCCACCAAAGATACCGTTGGGCCCATGGCCCGAACAGTTGCAGACGTGGCCTGGCTCGACTCTCTATTGACACGAGAGCCACCCGATTTACCTGATGTGTCTCTCAAAGGCCTGCGCTTGGGCATTCCGCGTGAGGACTTTTTTAAAGATGCCGACCCACAAGTCTTGGTAATCATTGAGCAAGCGATAGATATGCTGGTCTCTGAAGGCGTTGTGTGCGTGACGCTGGATGTGCCAGGCTTGAAACTGCACAACGATGCAACGGGCTCAACTTTGGTGATGTTTGAAATGATGCAAAGTCTACCCGCTTATGCCAAGGCACAGGGCTTGTCGATGAACGCACTGTTGGCGGGTGTGGGCAGCCCAGACGTGGCTCTTCTCTTGTCTCGGCAACTCAGCAATGAACGCGTCACGTCCACCGCTTATGCTGCCGCACAGGCCCGGCGCCATAAACTGCAGACCGCTTACGCTAAGCATTTTGCCGACCACCGCTTGGATGCACTGGCTTTTCCCACATGCCTCATGACGGCCCCTCCCATAGGTCATGACGACACGGTGTTTCTGGACGGCCGACAAGTGCCCACGTTCAAAACCTTGATCCGGAACACCGACCCTAGCAGCAATGCGGGGCTGCCCGGCATCAGCCTTCAGGCAGGTTTGACGGCCGAGGGCTTACCCGTAGGTCTGGAGCTGGACGGCCCCTTGGGCTCGGATCGCCACCTTTTGGCTGTGGCTGCAGCCATTGCTCGGGCTTTGCCACGCCTGCCGAGCCCACCGATGGTTTATGCCTGATGGAGAAGCTGCCCGATGTGCGCGGGTAGTTTGTTGCGCCCCTGAACGCCGAGTTTTTCAAACGCGTGTCCCAGGTGATAGCGCACCGTAGTGAAGCCAATATTGAGTTGGCGTGCAATGTACTTGTCTGAGCAACCGTTCAGACAAAGCAGCACCACATCTGCCTCGCGCTGGCTGAGCTGACAACGCCCGGTCAAAAACCGGCGCAGCTCAACTTCGTCATGGCCCACCCACGCGGTCTTGGTTGACTCTTCGGTCTCAAGTCGACTCAATGCGGCCGTGAACACGGGCGCAATGATATTTAGGTAGGCCATGTCTTGATGGCTGAAGTCTTCTCGCCCCTTCGCCCGGTAAATGACTAGATCGCCCAGGCTGGCATCACCGCGGTAGGCGTACAGGTTCACGCCCCAGCGAATGCCGTCCTGACGCAGGTGGTCGTTGTAGAACTCGGAGCCCTCAAGCTCTTGCTCGGAACACACATCGCTGACCCGTGCGGGTGTGCGCATGGCTCTCATGCGCGGTGTGATGGGGTCACAAAACTGGAAGTGATCTTCATACGCACGGATTCTGGAGTGTTTGACGTTGTAGGACGCGCTGATGACATATCGATTTGTCGAGGCCTGCCATTGCCGTGAGACCAGGTGATCGGCCTGCATGAATTGGGCCAAAGGTTGAGCCAGAGTTTGGAGCAATTGGCCTTTCGATACATCCGAAGCCATCACTGCGCATAGGTCTGCCAGCATTTTGGATTGTTGTGTGTTCAAGTACATGGGGGCTTCCTTGAGCTTCTCAGGGGTTTCCATCGTATCAAATCACTCTAAATGGTCAAGAGATTAGCCCTTGCCGTACTGCATTGTGACGGCTCGACCATCAATCTTGAGGGTGTTCCAAATGCACTAAAAAATCTAAAGTTTGGGTGTTCTAATATTTTTGACTTTCAAGGAGCCGCGATGAAAACGAAGATTTGGTTGAGCAGTGTGTTGCTATTGCTGTCTGGACTGGCGCAAGCCAACGACCCGGTGCCACTGAAAATTTTGGTTGGTTTTGGAGCAGGTGGCTCAGCAGACTTGGCCGCGCGTCTGTTGGCCGAACGCCTCAAGGATGAATTGGGCCGCCCTGTGGTAGTCGAAAACCGTGTTGGTGCGGGCGGCCGCATCGCCGCTGAAGCCTTGAAAAATGCTGCACCCAACGGTGCAACGGTCATGTTGGCACCGATTGTCGTGCCCGTGCTGGCACCACTGGTGTACAAGAAGCTCAACTACGACGCGCAAAAGGATCTCGCGCCAGTGGCGCACGTAGCAGACTTCCAGTTTGGTGTGTCTGTTAAAGCCGAAAGCCCCATTCGCAGCATTGCGGACTTGTTGCCAGTGGTCAAAAAGACACCCAATTTAGGCACGTTCGGCTCACCTGCGCCAGGCAGCTTGCCGCATTTCTTTGGCGTCATGATCGGTCAGAAAATGGGACTTGACATGACCCATGTGCCTTACAACGGTGGCGCGCAATTGATGACGGCCCTCATAGGCGATCAAGTGACTTTGGGAATTGACACCTTGGTGGACCAGGGCGAGATGCACCGTGCGGGCAAAAGCCGCATTCTGGCCACCTCAGGCCCGACCCGCAACGCTTTGTTTCCGGATGTTCCCACCTTGCGTGAGTCGGGCTTTAAGGATTTGGTTGGCGTGGGCTGGTTTGCCATGTTCGCACCGAGCGGCACGGATTCATCGCAGATCACCACTTTGAACGCCGCTGTGAACCGCGCATTGAAAAACCCAGCCCTCAAAGACCGCTTCATCAAAATGGGCCTGGAAATCGGTGGCGGCAGCCCGCAGGACCTTCAATCGATGATAAGCACGGAAACCGCTCGCTGGGCGCCGGTTGTTAAGGCTTCAGGCTTCACTGCTGACTGATGCACCCAATGAGTTGATAACAAAAATGGCGAATTGGCGTAGAGTCCGCTTTGCCATAACCGTTGATTCAAACTGGCTGGATATCAGCTGTTGCAAAAAGCAGGGACCTGATCTATGAGGGATTGATCGGTAATGATGCCGCCAAACGAATTAGCGACTTGTCGCAACGTTGTGAACGCATCATCACATCAACAGGTATGTAAGTGGAATGAGCACATGAGCACCCCCGCAACCCAACGCCCCAATATCATCTTCATCGTTGCCGACGATTTGGGCTTCGCCGATCTGGGCTGCTATGGCGGTCGAGATGCCCAGTTTGGTGGGGTCTCCCCTGTCCTCGACCAACTGGCTGCGAATGGCCTGAAGTTCACCAATGGTTATGCTAACTCCCCCGTTTGCTCTCCGACTCGCTTTGCCTTGATGACCGCACGGTACCAATACCGCTTGCGGGGCGCGGCTGAAGAACCTATCAACAGCCGATCCCGTCACAGCACGACTCTGGGGCTTCCACCGTCTCACCCGACCCTGCCATCCACGCTAAAAGCTGCAGGCTACCGCACCGCCTTGATCGGCAAGTGGCACTTGGGATACCCTCCCGCATTCGGGCCCTTGCGATCAGGTTACGATGAATTTTTTGGCCCCATGGCCGGCGGCGTTGACTACTTTACCCATTGCGCCAGCAATGGGGCGCATGATTTGTGGGTGGGCGAAGAAGAACAGCCCCAGGAAGGCTATTTGACCGATCTGATTTCGCGCAATGCGGTGGACTTTATCCACCGCATGCCTCAAGGTGAGCGCAAAGACGACCCCTTCTTTCTCAGCATGCACTACACAGCGCCGCATTGGCCCTGGGAAACTCGCGAAGACCATGCCTTGGCGGCCACCATTAAAGACAATATTTTTCATTTGCAAGGTGGCAACATTCACACCTACCACCGGATGATTCACCATATGGACGAAGGCATCGGCTGGGTGGTCAACGCCTTGCGCGAAACGGGACAGCTGGACAATACCTTGATCGTGTTCACCAGTGACAATGGCGGCGAACGGTTCAGTGACAACTGGCCCTTGGTGGGCGGCAAAATGGACCTCACCGAAGGTGGCATTCGGGTGCCATGGATTGCACACTGGCCCTCCACCATCGCCCCTGGCGGAATCAGCCCACAGCATTGCATGACGATGGACTGGTCTGCCACCATGATGGAGATCGGCGGCGCAAGCATAGATTCCGACTACCCCTTGGACGGCGTGTCCTTAACGGGCACCTTGCGTAACCCAGACCACACGTTTGAGCGACCTATGCATTGGCGCATGAACCACCGAGGCCAAAGGGCCATGAGGGTCGGCGACTGGAAATACCTGCGTGTCGATGGCAACGATTACCTATTTAATATACCGGGAGACAGCCGAGAACGCGCCAATTTAGCGGGGCGACAACCCGAGCAATTGCAAGCTTTGCGTGAGGGCTGGGAGGCGTGGAACGAGACCATGCCGGCAATCCCTGACGGTGCCACCGTCAGTCTTGGGTATTCTGTCAAAGACATGCCTCAACGTTGATTCTGATTGCGGAGTCGAACCGATAAAGCTGATCACACAGCACTTTTCACATAATCGCGCAGTGCCAGCTGAACCTGGACCCTTGCCAACTCAGCTATTCCTAAGTTTGGCAAGACGTTAGCAACTAGATGCGCTATGGCTTGGTTAAGAATTACTTGCACCAAATAGGTATACGAGCCGTGCTGAATTCTTTCAGGAACTCGTCGATTTTATAAGCCGCTTTGCCAAGTTGAAAGCTGGCATGCCGCAAGCATTTTTTTGCTTCTTCCCGAACTCGCCTAGCCT